>NZ_JBBCUM010000003.1:0-385844 GCF_037147855.1 Allobosea sp. MMO-172
GCGGCTGTGCAACCCAAACCAGCTCCGCCGCGCCGCCTCCTGACCGCCACAGCTCATCAAGGGGTCAATATTGGACGCCGATCGGGGGGCAACATTGCGCGCCGTTTGACAGCGTTGCTCGATCGCGAGATCGCAGGTGTTGCTGATGCGCTGCCGGTCCCGGAGCCGGCTGCGGCCGGCGTCGTGCTGAAAGCCTTCGAGGACATGCTCGACGCTGTGGTCTGCGCGTGGGTCGGAACGCGCGTTGTGGCAGGAGCGGCCGTGCCGTTCGGCAACGACGACGCGGCGATTTGGGTACCCAGCCCAACTGAGCGTTCCGCCGTCCAAGTGATAGCGGATTAGCGGATCAGTCGCCCAACGTTCCGCCGCTCGACGGCCGCCTCGATGTCGCGGCAGATCACCGAATACGTCTTAGCCGCTCCACCCCGACACCACCGCCCGGCCTCAATCGCGCCTTTCTCGGAGGCACCATTGAACGTGAACTGGCTAATCCATCTGTCATTGTACGCTGTCTCGTGTTGCCCCCGCACGCGCAGAATGAACTGAACGCCCGAACCGTCCGGCGCCCAGTCGATATTAACCAGCCATTGCTTGATCGCAGGGTTCTTCGCCTTGAGCGCGAGCGCCGCTTTGTGAGCTACCGGAAACGACGCCGGGATCGGGCTGGCGATAGTGCCTGCGTCTATCGAAATCACGGCCTCTCCACCAATGGCGTAGCTGTCTCGAATGATCTGTGCCGACGCTGGCGCGATTGAAAGGAAGAGAAAGAGTGTCACAGCTACGCGTATCATGTCTTTTAAAACTCCCGACCTTCGGAGCGACGGCCGCGCAGAATGCGCCGTTTGGATGTGCACAACACCAGCGGCAGCCTATGCGGGCAGGGGTGTGATGCGCACGATCCTCGCAACTTGCCGCGAGGAAGTCATGTCCATCAGAACGAAACCGCTCGACGAGATCACCTGGCAAGACATTGAGACGCTTGCTGCCAGCGGCGCCGCCGAGGACGCCATGCTCGAATTCAAAGGCCTTCTGCCGGAGAAGAACGGCAAGCAGCATCCTTGGTATGATGGCCGCGACGACATCACGACGCCCACCCGCGACAAACTAGCCGAAGAAGTCGTGGCCCTGGCCAACGCCTACGGGGGCCGGCTGGTCATCGGGATAGCGGAGACGCAGGACCGGCCGCGCAAGGCGGCCGGCACCGCTCCGCTGCCCCGCTGCGGAAAGTTCGCGGAGCAATTTGAACAGGCACTTCGGTCTTTGATCGATCCCCCCATCGGAGGATTGCAGCTTAAGGCGATCGTCGATCCGAGCACAGAGGACGCTGGCGCGGTCGTAATCGCCGTGCCGGCGTCCGATATTGCGCCGCATGGTATCGGCCGTCCGCCGTCCGCCTACGTCAGGCGCGGCACTTCATGCGATCCTATGACCATGCGGGATTTGCAATCTGTGTTTTGGGATGCTCGCACGCGACGTGAGAGAGTGGATGCAATCCGATCCCAGCACAACGTTAGCCTCCGAGACATGTATCAATCGCAGCGGTCTGGCGAACTGCGCGAGCGCAACGGGGAAAGAGTTGACCGATATCTCAAGGGGCTCTGCGTAAGGATATCAGCAATCCCACAGCACGCTTTTTTAATTGAGGAACTGCCAGCGTCGCAATGGAGCAGCCAGCTACGACCCAGCTATAAAAGCCTAGGCCCGAAAGTGCATGGAACATTTGGCGAGGGCTATTTTTACGCTGGCCTGACCCGGACAGCTCACGGCTTATGGGCGGTAGGCCTTGGTCCCAGCCATTGGAGTATCCGAGCGGATGGCACCGTCTCTGTTATGGGGTTTCGACCCGGCCATACGGGCAGCGATGGGGATAATCTGAATTTCCACTTTCCTGGCTGGTATGCTGCAACTGCCGCTCAGATAATGATTATGGCGGATCGCATCCGTCGATATGCGGGTCGGCCGGATATTCCCATTGAAGTTGACTGCGAGATCATCCACGACGGATCGGCGCAGGGTGGCCGCAGCAATTTGCTCGACTGGACAAGGGACCTTGGCATTTGCCTTCCGCTCAATTCAATCGGCCCCTTTCTGCTGACATCGCGAGCTTCCATTCCAGACGCATTTAACCGCATGGAACGAGAAATTTGGCACGCTTTTGGCGTCAGCGAGATTGAGCCGTTGAACCCGTCATTCGCGACCGCTCTGCAACAGTAGCTGCCGAAACTCCCGCGAGCGCCAAGAACCTTGAGCGCCGAGAGATCAACGCCATCGAGCGCGCGGCTCTGGATGTTCAACGCGCGGAATTGATCCAGTCTCGCGCGGCGCTGACCGATAACGGACAAAAACCTTCGCAACTTGCGAAGGTTTTGTGAAGCGGGCGAGGCAAGAAGGGCGGGGGTAGTTGATGCCGCCCGAAAGCTCGGTATCAGCGACGATCGCCTCCACGGCTCACGCAAGATCGACAGTCTCGCCCCCCGAGGCAAAGGAGAAGGCGCGTGAGCTTGGCGTCCACACGACGCAGGCCGCCCTTCTCGACGCGGCGAAGCACGCCGAGCCAGCGGCACAGGTCGCGGCCCTAGAGAGCCGCGCCAGAAGTGCGGCAGCTCTCTTCGACGGCAAATTAATCAAGTAAGCCTCGACCCTTTCGTTCCAAACGGCGAATTTCACGCCATGTTTCGGCGCTCAGAGCCTCGATCTTCGGGAAAATTTCGTTCGCAATCGTTGTGTGCAATTTGGAACAAGCGAGCGCTTTGGCGGCCTCTCGCTTGTATATTTCAAGGTTTGCGTTACGAGCCTGGTCGCCAAAAAGGTGGGTTGGCGGCTTGATCCTTACAGCTTGAAAATACGACCTGCACGCAGAGAAATATTCATCCGTGACCTTGATATAAGATTTCCTCTTCTGGATTAGCTCTGCGCTTCCAATGAGACGCCTATCACTTGTCCGAACAATGCGCCGCTCGCCCGACAACTCCGATCGCATACTCTCAAATTCTTTGATCGTATCTTCCGGAATGTCGGCGGCTACTTCAGCATTAAAACTGCCGGCCATCAGGGATATCAAAAATAAACCGCCGTTGATTTCGCGCACTGCATCCAGCTCGTCATCAACGTCTTTAGCGAACGCTTCTAGTATTGCCTTTTCACCATGTGCCGACTGCTTTCTGATCTCGTAGAGCTGATAGAAAACCGGTCGAAGAGCGAAGAATGCCACCGCAGCTGCGATGCCAGCAGCGATCGTCGCTTGGTAGCGATTGACCCAAAACTCGACACAGCCGTTTGATTTCGCGATCTCCTGTATCAGAGCGCCACTTGTCTCGGCACAAGCTGCACCCGCCCTCAAAGCGAGAACGCTGCCCCAACATAGGATCAACGCACCGCTTAGGCAGGTCCAATAAGTCCAGCTACTTCTGCTATGCTTTTGGTTCATGTTCAGCCCCCATAGCCAGGGAGGCTACTGCGACAGACCCCACAACGACGAGGATGCTCCGTCCTTATCGACGGAATTTTTCGTTGACGGCCACACGCGTCGCTTCGAGCTCCGTCACGATCAGGTAAACCGCCCGATCACTGAACTCGTACGCGGTTTTTAACTATCGACCTGCTGTTGCACCTCAGCGTCAATCTTCTCGTATTTGACTTTTGCCAAGGCTTCCGCAGCTCGCACTGCTACGAGGTTGCTATGCCGGTTCTGCTCCGCTTCGCGACGCTGTTCAAGTGCTGCAATATAGCCATCAACTGCTTCGTCCCACTGATCGAGCAGTTTCTCGTCAGGTTGTCCCATGTGATTGCTTCTCCCTTGCATTGATCGCCTCCGCAGCTTGGCAGCACGATCGGCGGCTATCAAGCGAAAACAGCGCGTTAACTACGTGACAGCGCGTGACACCCAATCCTCTGCTTGTGACACCTTTCGCACCAATCGTGACAGGTTTCGGCGCCCGTGTGACGCCTCGAAGCATGTCCGTGACAGCGAGGCTGATGCCAGCGCGAGGCGAAAGTGGCGTCTGCCCGGAGCATTGCCCAGCATGGACCCGCGCAGATTAGCACTCTTAGCGCGCGCCGCCTCTCGACGCTTGAAAGAAGAAACGGTAGCGACGAAGCAGGCTATGGGGAGGCACTTCGATGGAGACCGAGTTCAAGGAGAAGACATACGAAAAATACTTCTCCAACGAAGTGGCTCGCTTGACGAACATCACGTTCTCGCCTGATCCATGCGATGAAGCCATGCTTGGGTTCGATGATGCATTTTGGCTGCCCTTTCCATTCCGCGCCGGGCGCCTTCCTTCCCTGCGATGGAGACGTTGGGCGCGGCTTCATGGAGTGGACATCCGGGAACTCGACCATATCGCCGAGGACCTCGGCCGGCGTATGCCGCCGTTCCGCTTTAATCTATTTGTCCAGTACAAGCGGCCCGTTTTCCTGACGACGAGAGGGGCGGGAGAATGGGAGCATTGGCAGTGTCCCTACTACAGATACGCCACCACACCACATCAGCAAGACGCGCTGGAAAAGATCGAAAGTCAAAGCGGCGGAAGGGCAGCCACAATATACGCTAGCCCGGCATTTTGGAGGGCGGCCGATCTTTGGGACAACGTGCGCGCAGAGACGGTTATCAGCAAAAGCAATATCGCCAGCGTCGCCCGACTGACAGGCCATGGGCGATACAGCTACAGCGAGGCCGGCTTCCGAGGTAAAGGACACTCGGAAGCGGCAGACATAGAAAGCCCCAGCTTCGAAAGCGTGCTGGCTCTAAGCCGAGAGGCTGAGGAACTTTCGTTCAACAAGCATATCAAGCGTGCAGCTCGGGAAATCGTCGAAGCGATCCGCAGCAGCGACGAAGGCTCAGCCATATTTGAGCGGGCACGTAGTGCGCTCGGTGGCGAGCCCCTCGATGATGGGTCTCTTGGAAGCGCGCTGGAGACAATCGAGTTGTTCTCGGACGCCTTCGGACTATCCTATATGGCGATCGGCTAAACCGCCGTGCGCGCCGCCCGGTTCACCCCAGGCGGGGCACCGCGACCAATTGCAGCTCAATCCACAGATTTCCGATCTTCGTTGGCATTCTTGTTGGAATTACGAAAGCAGCGCCAGAAAATACTCATTATCTTTCAGCTTGTTGACGATTTTACGCGGGTCCGGCCAGGGGCACCATTCGCCGTTCTCACGACATCTCCAACACCGTTCGGCCGCGCGATGGGGAACGATCGTCTCCTTGCAGGTCTTCCATGCTGGAAACTCAGGCCTCCCGGGCAGGAATCGTGACATAAGATTCCAGAATCGCGCTCGGAACCCATGCCGGCGGCCCTGGAGCAGACGTCGGAAATGAGCCGAGTCATGGATGTGCAGAAGCCCGCGGCAGCCGCCGGGCCGTTTGCGCCTCTCAGAAACGTCACCTTCCGGGCGATCTGGCTCGCCGGTCTGATCTCGGGCCTCGGATGGCTAATCCAGACCATCGCCATGAGCTGGCTGATGGCGACGATCACGCCCTCCAGCGTCATGGTCGCGCTGGTTCAGGCCGCGACCAACCTGCCCGCCTTCATCCTGTCGATCTTCGCAGGCGCCATCGTCGACAATTTCAATCGCCGCAAGGTGATGCTGGCCGCCCGGTCGCTGATGACCGTGACCGCCGTGGCGCTGACGATCCTTGTCGCGCTCGGCATGATCAACCCTTGGGTCATTCTGTTCTTCAGCTTCCTCGCCGGCTGCGGCATCGCCTTCAACGACCCGGCCTGGCAGGCCTCGGTCGGCGATATCGTCGATCGCAAGGATCTCGCGGCGGCGGTGACGCTGACCTCGGTCGGTTTCAACACCGTGCGCAGCGTCGGCCCCGCGCTCGGCGGCATCATCCTGGCAACCTTCGGCCCCCTGACGGCCTTCTGCCTGTATACGCTCGGCCATCTCGCGCCGCTGGCCGTCGTCTGGCGCTCGCGCTGGAAGGTCCCGGTCCCGCGCCTGCCGCCCGAGGCGATGCTGACGGCGATCTCCGACGGCATCCGCTTCACCTCGCTGTCCTCAGAGATCAAGACCGCGATCGGGCGCGGCTTCCTTTTCGGTTTCGCCGGCATCGCCATCCTTGCGCTGCTGCCCCTGGTGGTGCGCGACCAGCTCAAGCAGGGCGCGATCGCCTATGGCACCCTGATGGCGGGCTTCGGCGCGGGCGCGCTGCTGGCGGGCCTCGCCTCGACGACGCTGCGGCGCAAGCTGTCGGACGAGCAGATGCTGAAGTTGGCCTGCACGGCCTGCGCGACCTGCACGCTCTGTCTTTCATTGACGCAGAGCCCGGCTCTTGCGGCCATAGCGCTGATGCTCGGCGGCGCCGGATGGGTCCTCGGCTGGTCGGGCCTGAGCATCAGCGTGCAATGGTCGAGCCCCCGCTGGGTCGTCGGCCGGACGATCTCGCTCTACTACGCCCTCACCTCGCTCGGCCTCGCTGCCGGAAGCTGGGTCTGGGGAGCGGTCACCGAGAGCTATTCGCTGGGCTTCGCCCTGCAGGCCTCGACCGCGGCGTCGCTCTTCGTTGCGCTGCTCGGCTTTCTCCTGCCGATCCATCAGCGCAAGGATTCCGATGTCTCGACGCATGAGAATTTTGAGGCGCCCGCGCTCGGCCTCGACCTGAAGCCGCGCAGCGGGCCGATCGCGGTCAAGATCGAGTACCGGATCGCGCCCGACCAGATCGAAGCCTTCCTCGCCCTGATGCTGCAGCGCCGGCGGGCGCAGGGGCGCAACGGCGCGCGCCGCTGGATCCTGACCCGCAACCTGCACGACGTCACAGTGTGGACCGAAAGCTTCCGCACGCCGACCTGGCACGACTACCTGCGCTTCAACTACCGCCGAACCGCAGCCGACAGGGCTCTGAATGAAAGCCTCGCCGAGTTGCATCGGGGCGATGGCGCGCCCGAGGTGACGCTCTCGATCGAGCGCCCCACCGCCGTGCCGCGCAAGCCCGGCATCTTCCGGTCCGACACGCCGCACGCCTGAGGCAGCGCGCCCACTGGGTGCGCCGAATTCCTATAAAATTCCTATTCTGCGACGCCGCCCGCCGTCTCGAACGGCTATGCCGCCAGCACGATAATCCCACCCATGGTCGATCCGCTCGCGTCCTCGCCTTCCGCGGGAAGGTGGGTCCGCGCGCGCCGGCCCATCGGTAACGCCCGGTCGAAAGGACCACGGCAATGGATATCGCCATGCTCGCGCTCGTGCTCGGCTTCTTTGCAGCCGCGCTCGCCTATGTCTCGGCCTGCAACGCGCTCTGAAGGAGCCCTCCCATGTTCGTCGATTATCTCCTCGGCGGCGCGGTGACCGCGGTCCTGCTCGTCTACCTCACCTATGCGCTGCTGCGCCCCGAGCGCTTCTGAGCGCAGGCGCGAGCTGAGAAAGCCCTCCCATGACACTCTATGGCTGGATTCAGATCCTGGTCTTCTGCGCGATCGTGCTCGCCTTGGTGAAGCCGCTCGGCAGCTACATGACGCGCGTCTTCAAAGGCGAGCGCACCTTCCTGTCCCCCGTGCTCGCGCCGGTCGAGCGCGGGCTCTACGCGCTTGCCGGCACGCATGAGCGCGAGGAGCAGCACTGGAGCGGCTATGCCGTCGCGCTGCTGCTGTTCAACCTCGCCGGCCTGCTGCTGCTCTACGGGCTGCAGCGCTTCCAGGGCGTGCTGCCGCTGAACCCGGACGGCATGGGCGCGGTTGCGCCCGACCTCGCCTTCAACACGGCGGTGAGCTTCGTCACCAACACCAACTGGCAGGGCTATGGCGGCGAAAGCACCATGTCCTACCTCACCCAGATGCTCGGCCTGACCGTGCAGAACTTCGTCTCGGCCGCCACCGGCATCGCCATCGCCGTCGCACTGATCCGCGGCTTCGCCCGCGCATCGGCCAAATCGGTCGGCAGTTTCTGGGTCGATCTGACCCGCGCGACGCTCTACATCCTGCTGCCGCTCTGCGTCGTGCTGACGCTGGCCTATGTCGCCCTCGGCGTCCCGCAGACGCTCGATCCCTCGGTGAGGGCGACGACGCTCGAAGGCGCGCAGCAGGCCATTGCACGCGGCCCGGTCGCCTCCCAGCTCGCGATAAAAATGCTCGGCACCAATGGCGGCGGCTTCTTCAACGCCAACTCCGCCCATCCCTTCGAGAATCCCGACGCGATCTCGAATCTGATCCAGATGGTCTCGATCTTCGCGATCGGCGCCGCTCTGACCAATGTCTTCGGCCGAATGGTCGGCAACGAGCGCCAGGGCTGGGCGATCCTCGCCGCCATGGGCATCATGTTCGTCGCCGGTGTGGCCGTCTGCTACTGGGCGGAAGCCGTCGGCAATCCGCTGACCCATGCGCTCGGTCTCCAGGGCGGCAACCTCGAGGGCAAGGAGATGCGCTTCGGCATCCCGCTCTCGGCCCTCTTCGCCGTCGTCACCACCGCTGCCTCCTGCGGCGCGGTCAACGCCATGCATGGCAGCTTCACCGCGCTCGGCGGCCTGATCCCGCTGGTCAACATGGAACTCGGCGAGGTCATCATCGGCGGCGTCGGCGCCGGCTTTTACGGCATCGTGCTCTTCGTCGTGCTGGCGATCTTCGTCGCTGGTCTGATGGTCGGCCGCACGCCGGAATATCTCGGCAAGAAGATCGAGGCCCGCGAGGTCAAGATGGCGATGCTCGCCATTCTCTGCCTGCCGGCCGGCATGCTGATCTTCACGGCCATCGCGGTGGTGCTGCCAAGCGCTGTCGCCTCGACCGGCAACAGCGGCCCGCACGGCTTCTCCGAGATCCTCTACGCCTATACCTCGGCGGCAGCGAACAATGGCTCGGCCTTCGCCAGCCTCTCGGCCAACACGCTCTGGTACAACACCACGCTCGGCATCACGATGCTGGTCGGCCGCTTCCTGGTCATCATCCCGGCGCTCGCCATCGCCGGCGCACTCGCCGCCAAGAAATCCGTGCCCGCCTCGGCCGGCACCTTCCCGACCGACGGCCCGCTCTTCGTCGGCCTGCTCGTCGGCGTCATCCTGATCGTCGGCGGCCTGACCTTCTTCCCCGCCCTCGCCGTCGGCCCGATCGTCGAGCATCTGGCGATGCTCGCCGGCCAGAGCTTCTGAGGAGGCAACCATGGCAAGCTGCCTGCGCCAAATGCGTCGTGACGCGGTCCATCGCGACCCGACCTCCAAGGAAACGGACAGGGCGCCCCCGCGCCCTGCCGCCCTCATCCTCGGCCTGACGGTCGCATTGTTCCTCGTCCTGCTGCTCGTCCGGGCGCTCGCCGGCCTCGCCGCCTGAGCCGGACCCGACACCCCTCTGCTGGAGCCTCTTATGAGCCAGTCCAAATCCGCGAGCCTCATCGACGCCCGGATCCTGCTGCCGGCGCTTGCCGACGCCTTCCGCAAGCTCGACCCGCGCAGCCTCGCCCGCAACCCGGTGATGTTCGTCGTCGCCGTGGTCTCGGCGCTGACCACCATTCTCTTCGTCAAGGACCTCGCCACCGGAGGCGCCAATCTCGGCTTCTCCTTCCAGATCGTGCTCTGGCTCTGGTTCACCGTGCTCTTCGCCAATTTCGCCGAGGCTGTGGCGGAGGGGCGCGGCAAGGCCCAGGCGGACTCGCTGCGCAAGACGCGCTCCGAGACGGAAGCCAAACTCCTCTCGGGCGATGACCGCAGCCAGTTCCGCCTCGTGCCCGGCACCTCGCTCAAGGTCGGCGATGTCGTGCTGGTCGAGGCCGGCGACATCATCCCCTCGGACGGCGAGGTCATCGAAGGCGTCGCCTCGGTCAACGAAGCCGCAATCACCGGCGAATCCGCGCCCGTGATCCGCGAATCCGGCGGCGACCGCTCGGCTGTGACCGGCGGCACGCAGGTGCTCTCGGACTGGATCCGCGTGCGCATCACCGCCGCGGCAGGCTCCACCTTCATCGACCGCATGATCGCGCTGGTCGAGGGCGCCGAGCGCCAGAAGACGCCGAACGAGATCGCGCTCAACATCCTGCTCGCCGGCATGACGCTGATCTTCGTGCTCGCGACCGTGACGATCCCGAGCTTCGCCACCTATGCCGGCGGCTATATTCCGGTCGTCGTGCTGGTCGCGCTCTTCGTCACGCTGATCCCGACCACGATCGGCGCCCTGCTCTCGGCCATCGGCATCGCCGGCATGGACCGGCTTGTGCGCTTCAACGTGCTCGCCATGTCCGGCCGTGCCGTCGAGGCAGCTGGCGACGTTGACACGCTCCTCCTCGACAAGACCGGCACGATCACACTCGGCAACCGCCAGGCGACCGAGTTCCGCCCCGTGCGCGGCGTCGGAGAGCAGGAACTGGCCGATGCCGCCCAGATCGCCTCGCTCGCCGACGAGACGCCGGAAGGCCGCTCGATCGTCGTGCTCGCCAAGGAGAAATACGCCATCCGCGCCCGCGACATGGGCAGCCTGCACGCCACCTTCGTGCCCTTCACCGCGCAGAGCCGGATGAGCGGCGTCGATCTCGAGGGCTCGCAGATCCGCAAAGGCGCCGTCGATGCCGTGCTGACATATGTCGAGGGCGCCGATGTCCGCTCCACGCCCGAAACCGTGCGCGAAATCCAGGCCATCGCCGCCGAAGTCGCCAAGGCCGGCGGCACGCCGCTGGCGGTCGCCCGCGACGGGCGCCTGCTCGGCATCGTCCATCTCAAGGACATCGTGAAGGGCGGCATCCGCGAGCGCTTCACGGAACTGCGCCGCATGGGCATCCGCACGGTGATGATCACCGGCGACAACCCGATGACCGCCGCCGCCATCGCGGCCGAGGCCGGCGTCGACGATTTCCTCGCCCAGGCGACGCCCGAGAACAAGCTCGCGCTGATCCGCGAGGAACAGGCCAAGGGCAAGCTCGTCGCCATGTGCGGCGACGGCACCAACGACGCCCCGGCGCTGGCCCAGGCGGACGTCGGCGTCGCCATGAACACCGGCACGGTCGCGGCCCGCGAAGCCGGCAACATGGTCGATCTCGATAGCGACCCGACCAAGCTCATCGAGATCGTCGAGATCGGCAAGCAGCTGCTGATGACGCGCGGCGCGCTGACGACCTTCTCGATCGCCAACGACGTCGCCAAGTATTTCGCCATCATCCCGGCGATGTTCCTGGCCTTCTATCCGCAGCTCGGCGCCCTCAACGTCATGGGGCTGGCGACGCCGCAGAGCGCCATCCTCTCCGCGATCATCTTCAACGCGCTGATCATCGTCGCGCTGATCCCGCTCGCACTGAAGGGCGTGAAGTACCGCGCGGTCGGCGCCGGTGCACTGCTCAGCCGCAACCTGCTCGTCTACGGGCTCGGCGGCCTCGTCGTCCCCTTCATCGGCATCAAGGCCATCGACATGGCCATCACCGCCATCGGCCTCGTCTGAGGAACACGACCATGCTCAAGCAGATCCGCCCCGCCCTCGTGATGATCGTCGCGCTTGCGGCCATCACCGGCCTCGCCTACCCGCTCGCGATGACCGGTATCGCCCAGGCCGTCTTCCCCCGCCAGGCCAATGGCAGCCTGATCGAGAAGGACGGCAAGATCATCGGCTCCAGCCTGATCGGCCAGAACTTCACCAGCGAACGCTATTTCCACGGCCGCCCCTCGGCGACGGTCGGCACCGATCCGAACGACTCTACGAAGACCGTGGACGCGCCCTATAACGCCGCCAATTCCAGCGGCTCCAATCTCGGCCCGACCAGCCAGAAGCTGGTCGACCGCGTCAAGGCCGAGACCGAGACGCTCAAGGCGGAGAACCCGGGCGTGCCGGTGCCGATGGAGCTGGTGACCGCCTCGGGCAGCGGGCTCGACCCGCATATCTCGCCCGAGGCCGCCTATTTCCAGATCGCGCGCGTCGCAAAGGCCCGCAACGCCGACCCGGCGACGCTGAAAGCGCTGGTCGATACCCATGTCGAGCGGCGCAAGCTCGGTTTCATCGGCGAGCCCGTCGTCAACGTGCTCGCGCTGAACCTTGCTCTCGACGGCGCCCCCCAGCGCTGACACAAAGGCCCCGGCGGCGCGCGAGGCGCCGCCGCTTTCCCCTGCGGACCGCATGACCATCGCCGACAGCCATCGCGAGACGAGAGGCAGGCCCTCACCCGAGGCGCTGCTGGCGAGCGCCCAGCGCGAAGGCCGCGGGCGCCTGAAGATCTTCCTCGGCGCGGCGCCGGGCGTCGGCAAGACCTACGAGATGCTGACCTCCGGCCGCGCCCGCCGGGCGGAAGGGATCGATGTCGTGATCGGCGTGGTCGAGACCCATGGCCGCAGCGAGACGCAGGCGCTGGTCGACGGCTTCGAGATCGTCCCGCGCCGGCTCGTCGACTACAAGGGCCGCGCGCTCGACGAGATGGACCTCGACGCGATCCTGGCGCGACGCCCGGCGCTCGTCCTCGTCGACGAACTCGCCCATACCAATGCGCCCGGCAGCCGCCACCCCAAGCGCTATCTCGATGTCGAGGAATTGCTGGCGCGCGGCATCGACGTCTACACCACGCTCAACATCCAGCATGTCGAGAGCCTGAACGACGTCGTCGCCCAGATCACCCGCATCCGCGTGCGCGAGACCGTGCCGGATTCGATCGTCGACCGGGCCGACGATATCGAGATCATCGACCTGACGCCGGCCGACCTGATCAAGCGCCTCGAAGAAGGCAAGGTCTATCTCGGCAAGACCGCCAAGCGCGCCGTCGCCAATTACTTCTCACCGGGCAACCTGACGGCCCTGCGCGAGCTGGCGCTGCGCCGCACCGCGCAGCGGGTCGACGACCAGCTCCTCAGCCATATGCAGGAGCACGCCATCTCCGGCCCCTGGGCGGCGGGCGAGCGCATCCTGGTTTGCATCGACGACAGCATCGGCGCGCCGGCCCTCATCCGCCATGCCAAGCGGCAGGCCGACCGCCTGCGCGCGCCCTGGAGTGCGCTCCATGTCGAGACGCCACAAGCGGCCGCCCTGCCCGAAACGGCCAAGACGCGGATCGCCAATGCGCTCCGGCTCGCAGCCCAGCTCGGCGCCGAGGCAATCACCCTGCCCGGACAGGACGTCGCGGGCGAGATCCTGCGCCATGCCGCCAGCGGCAACGTCACCCAGATCATCGTCGGCAAGCCGGCCAAGCCACGCTGGCGCGAATGGCTGAAGCCTTCCGTCTCGCATGAGCTGATCAGCCGGGCCGGCGATATCGGCATCCATGTCGTCGCCTTGCGCGAGCAGCCGCCGGAGACGGATGCCGGCGTCTCCGCCATTGGCAAGCCCGGCTTTTCGGCAAAGCCCTATCTCGCGGCTGCGGCCTATGTCGCTGCCGCGCTCGGCGCAGCTGAGCTGCTCAGCCAGATCATGGACCTGCGCAATATCGCGCTCGTTTTCCTCACCGCCGTGCTCGCCTCGGCCGTGACCACCGGGCTTGGGCCGGCCCTTTTCGCCTCGCTGCTGAGCGCGCTCGCGCTGAATTTCTTCTTCATCGCGCCGCTCTACACGCTGACCATCGCCGATCCCGAGAACGTCGTCGCGCTCGCCTTCTTCCTCCTCGTCGCGCTCATCGCCTCAAACCTCACAGCCCGCGTCCAGCGCCAGGCCAATGCCGCACGCCAGCGCGCCCGCACCACGGAAGACCTCTACCTCTTCTCGAAGAAGCTCGCCGGCACCGGCACGCTCGACGACGTGCTCTGGGCGAGCGCCTTCCAGATCGCCTCGATGCTGCGCCTGCGCGTCGTTATCCTGATGCCGGAGGACGGAACGATCGCGGTACGCGCCGGCTATCCGCCCGACGACACGCTGGTCGATGCCGATATCGCGGCCGCGCGCTGGGCCTGGGAGCATGATCGCCCGGCCGGACGCGGCGCCGACACCTTGCCCGGCGCCAGGCGGCTCTATCTGCCGCTGCGTACCGGCCGCACCGCCATCGGCGTGATCGGCCTCGACGACGACAAGGAAGGGCCGCTGCTGACGCCGGAGCAGCAGCGCCTGCTCGATGCGCTGGCGGATCAGGCCGCCGTCGCCATCGAGCGCATCCAGCTCGTCGCCGATGTCGACCGCGCCAAGCTCGCGGCCGAGGCCGACCGCCTGCGCTCGGCCCTGCTGACCTCGATCTCGCATGACCTCAAGACGCCGCTGGCCTCGATCATGGGCGCGGCCGGCACCTTGCGCGACTATCGCAGCGCCCTGCCGGAAGAGGACCGCACCGCCCTGCTCGCGACCGTGATCGACGAATCCGAGCGCCTCAACCGCTTCATCGCCAATCTCCTCGACATGACCCGGATCGAATCCGGCGCGATGGAGCCGAACGCAGCGCTGATCGATGTCGCCGATGTGGTTGGCAGCGCGCTGCGCCGCGCCAGCAAGATCACCGCCGGCCACCCCATCGAGACCGCCCTGCCCGGCGATCTGCCGATGCTCAGGCTCGACCCCGTCCTGTTCGAGCAGGTGCTGTTCAATCTGCTCGACAACGCCGCGAAATACGCGCCCGCCGGCAGCGCCATCGCCATCCGCGCCCGGCAGGAGGGCCGCGAAGTCCTGGTTACGGTCACCGACGAGGGACCGGGCCTGCCGCCCGCCGATCTCGAACGCGTCTTCGACAGCTTCTACCGCGTCCGCAAGGGCGATCAGGTCCGCGCCGGGACCGGGCTCGGCCTCGCCATCTGCCGCGGCTTCGTCGAGGCGATGGGCGGCACGATCACGGCGGCCAACCGGGCGGACCGGAGCGGAGCGGTCTTCACCATCCGCATGCCGGCCGACGCCCAGTCCAACCGAGTGGAACCACAATCATGACGGCAACAGACATCAAGGTGCTGGTCGTGGATGACGAGCCGGCGATCCGCCGCCTGCTCCGCGTCGGCCTCTCGACCGAGGGCTATGCCATCCGCGAGGCGGCCACCGCGCGCGAGGCGGTCGAACGCATCGCCGAGGACCTGCCCGATCTCGTCATCCTCGATCTCGGCCTGCCGGATATGTCCGGGCAGGAGCTGCTGCAGAAATGGCGCGCCGAGGCGCTGGCCGTGCCCATCGTCATCCTGTCGAGCCGCACCGACGAGGCCGGCATCGTCGAGGCGCTGGAGAACGGCGCCGACGACTATGTCACCAAGCCCTTCGGCATGAAGGAGCTGGCGGCGCGCCTGCGCGTGGCGCTGCGCCACAAGCTCCAGCAGCAGGGCGAGAAGCCGATCTTCCAGACCGGCGAGCTCTCGGTCGATCTGGTCAAGCGCATCGTCAGGCTGGGCGAGCAGGAGGTGAAGCTCTCGCCCAAAGAATACGACATCCTGCGCATCCTCGTGCAGCATGCTGGCAAGGTGCTGACCCATCAATTCCTGATGAAGCAGGTCTGGGGCGCCTCGGCCGATGTGCAGTACCTGCGCGTCTATGTCCGGCAGCTCCGCCAGAAGATCGAGCGCGTCCCCGACCAGCCGCAATACATCACCACCGAGACCGGCGTCGGCTACCGCCTGCGCGAAGCCGAGTGAGCCCTGCCGCAAGGCACAAGACCGATCCATGATCCCATCCGACATCATCCGCCCGCGCTCGATCGTCAGGCTCGCCGCCGCGAACAAGGCCGCCCTGTTCCGGGCGCTCGCGAAGAAGGCCGCCGAGCAGCTCGCCTTGCCGGAAGCCGCGATCCTCGATGCATTGAACCGGCGCGAGGCGCTGGGCTCGACCGGGGTCGGCGGCGGGCTGGCGATGCCCCATGCGCCGGTCGAGGGCCTCACAGAGCCCTTCGGGCTGCTGGCGCGACTGGAAAAGCCCGTCGCCTATGAGGCAATCGACGGCGCGCCGGTCGATCTCGTCTGTCTTGTGCTGACGCCGGTGAATGGCGGCAAGGGCCGCATCGACGCACTGGCCTGCATCGCGAAGCGCCTGCGCCCGGCCGAGATCCGCGAACGCATCCGCAAGGCCGCAGGCGGCGAGGACATCTACGCGCTGCTGCTCGACGAGAGCTGATCGGCCCTTGGCGGGATCGGCACCGGCACGGAGGGCAGGATCGTCGGCTTGCAACTGCCGCCACGCGACAGGATGAACTCGTCGCGGGCAAACAGCTCCGCCAGCCAGTCGACGAAGACGCGCACCTTGTTGCTGAGGTGGCGGTTCGGCGGATAGACGATATGCAGCGGCTTCGGCGCCGTGCACCAGTCCAGCAGCAGGGGCACGAGCCGCCCGTCCGCGATCGGCACGCGGGCCATGAAGGTCGGCAATTGCATGATGCCGTGGCTGGCGAGCCCGGCCGCGAGATAGCCCATCCCGTCATTCAGCGCGATCGCATAGCGCCCGCTGACCTCGATCGCCTCGTTCTGGTTCTGATAGACCAGCGGCAGCACCCGGCCGCCGAGCGCCGGCCGATAGGCCACGATCCGGTGCCCGTCCTCGATGTCGCGCGGATGCAGCGGCGTGCCATGGCGGGCGAGATAATCCGGCGTCGCACAGGTGATGAGCTGCATCTCGCCGATTCGCCTTGCGATCAGGCTCTGGTCGACGATCTCGCCGGCCCGCACCGCGCAATCGAGGTTCTCGCCGATCAGATCCGCCGGCCGGTCGCTCAGGCCGAGATCGAGCTGGATATCGGGATAGCGCGCGTGGAATTCATGCAGCGCCGGGATGATCACCGAAACCGCGAGCGAGGAGCTGCAATCGACCCTGAGCCGTCCGCTCGGCCGCGCCTGCGCCAGCGTCAGACTGGCATCGAGTTCCGAGAGTTCGTCGAGCAGGCGCAGCGCCCGTTCATAATAGGCCGCGCCGTCCATGGTCACCGTCACGCGCCGCGTCGTCCGGTTCAGGAGCTTGGCGCGCAGATGCGCTTCGAGCTGCTGGATCAGCTTGGTGACGGTCGGCTTCGGCATGTCCAGGAGATCGGCGGCGCGCGTGAAAGTCCCGGTCTCGACGACCCGCACGAAGGCCCGCATCGCGGCAAGCTGGTCCATGAGCCCTCGGATTATTTCCGTACGTGAACAATGAATAAGCGGATAGCGTATTTATTCCGAAATGCCGATTCACTATCTCGTGCTGCAACGCAACAGCGAGGGTGAGCCATGCCCGCGATCGCCGCGCAGAAACTGCAACCGGTCCTCTCCGTCTTCTGGCGGGAGGAAACCCTGAGCGCCCGTGGGGAGACCTTCACCGGCCGCCTCTACGTTCCCGCCGAGGTCCCGGAGAATGCCGGGCTCGTGCTGCACCTGCATGGCGGCCACTTCAACAGCGGCTCGCCTGCCGAGGGGCAGGCCGTCGCCACGGCCCTGACCGAGGCCGGCGCCGTCGTGTTCTCGCTCGCCTATCCGCTCGCGCCGGTCCAGCGTTTCCCCGAGACGCTGGAGCGCATCTATGCAGCGCTCGAGGCTCTTGCCAGGGGCCGCAATCGCTGGGCGACGCGCGGCGCGCCGCTCTACATCGCCGGCGAGGAAGCCGGCGGCAATCTCGCCGCGGCACTCGCCATGATGGCGCGCGATCGCGGCGGCCCGGCGCTGGCCGGCCAGATCCTGTTCTCGCCGATGCTCGACGCCTGCCTCGGTACCGCTTCATTGCGCGGCGCGCAGGCCGGCCCGGTCGGCTGCCGCTGGGCCGATGGCTGGGCCGATTACCTCGGCACGCCCGAGCGCGCCGCGCACCCTTACGCCGCCCCACTTCAGGCGACCCGCCTCGCCGGCCTGCCGCCGGCGCTGCTGATCAGCGGGCAGGACGATCCGATGCGCGACGAAGCCGCACAATATGCCGATCGTCTCGGCCAGGCCGGCATCGCCGTCCGCCATGTCGAGTTCACCGCGCCGACGCGCTGGCCGCAGGCCTATGCGGACGCGGCGGAGGAAGGCTCCTGTCTCTGCAAGAGCTGCGGCGAGATCGCCGCTTTCTATGAACGGACCGCGCCCTCCTAGCGCCCTTACGCTTTCGAACACCCCAAGCATTTCCAAGGAAGGACCGACCCCATGATTCCGGGAACGAACCGTCGCGGCCTTTTGGCCGGCCTCACCGCCTCCGTCGCGCTGACCGCCATCACGGTCTTCGCATTGTCTGGCACCCGCGCGCAGGGCGACACCGCCCCTGCGGCGCCGCCGGCCGTCCCCGTCTCCGTCGCGACCGTCGAGGCGCGCGAGGTCGTGCCCTGGGCCGAATTCTCCGGCCGGCTGGAAGCGATCGAGCGCGTCGAACTGCGCTCGCGCGTTGCCGGCGTCGTCGAGGCCGTGCATTTCCGCGAGGGCAACCTCGTGAAGCAGGGCGACCTGCTCGTCAGCATCGACCAGGCGCCCTATCTCGCCGATCTCCAGCGCGCCGAGGCGCAGGTGCAGGGCGCAAAAGCGCGCGTCGCGCTCGCCGAAAGCGAGAACGAACGCGGCCAGCAATTGCTGGCGACCCGCAATCTCTCTCAGCGCGACGTCGACACCCGCGTCAACAATCTGCGGGAGGCGCAGGCCAATCTCCAGGCCGCCGAGGCCGCACGGCGTACGGCGCAGCTCAACCTCGACTACACCCAGATCCGCGCCCCGATCAGCGGCCGCATCGGCCGGCTCGACGTCACCGTCGGCAACCTGATCGCGGCCGGGGGGCAGGTCCTGACCTCGCTGCTCTCGGTCGATCCGATCTATGCCGCCTTCAACGCCGACGAGCGCAGCGTGCTCGACGCGCTCGCCTCGCTGCCGGACGGCTCGCGGGCACTGGAGCAGATCCCCGTCAGGCTCACCACCGCGACGGCGCAGGCCGCGCAGTTCACCGGCAAGCTGCATTTCGTCGATAACGGCATCGACGGCGCCAGCGGCACGGTGCGCGTACGCGCCCGGCTCGACAATCCCGACGGCAAGCTGATGCCCGGCCAGTTCGTCCGGGTCCAGCTCGGCCAGGCCAGGGCCGAGCAGCAGCTCGTCATCAACGAGCGCGCCGTCGGCACCGACCAGAACAAGAAGTTCGTCTTCGTCGTCGGCGACGACGCCAAGGCGGCCTGGCGCGAGGTCTCGCTCGGCGCCGCCCATGACGGCCTGCGCGTCGTCAATGCCGGCCTGAAGCCCGGCGAGCGCATCGTCGTCAACGGCCTCCAGCGCGTCCGCCCCGGCGCGACCGTCGCGCCCGAGCCGGTGCCGATGGCCGAGAAGAGCGAACTGAAGAAGCCCGCGACCGAACTCGCGCAACGCTGACCGACATGACCCGCCACGGATGCCGCAAGGACGGGTCCGTGGCCGCAGGTCCAATAAGCCGCTCGAAAGGGGGCACACCATGAACCTCTCGAAATTCTTCATCGACCGGCCGATCTTCGCGGCGGTCCTCTCCGTGCTCATCTTCCTGGCAGGGTTGCTCTCGATCAGGGCCCTGCCGATCTCCGAATACCCGGAGGTCGTCCCGCCGACGGTCGTCGTGCGGGCGCAATATCCGGGCGCGAGCCCGCGCGTGATCGCCGAGACGGTGGCGACGCCGATCGAAGAGCAGATCAACGGCGTCGAAGGCATGCTCTACATGTCGAGCCAGGCGACGACGGACGGCGTCATGACGCTGAACGTCACGTTCCGCCTCGGCACCGACCCGGACAAGGCCCAGCAGCTGGTCCAGAACCGGGTCAGCCAGGCCGAGCCACGCCTGCCCGAGGAGGTGCGCCGGCTCGGCGTCACCACGGTCAAGAGTTCGCCGGACCTGACGATGGTGGTGCACATCACCTCGCCGAACGGCCGCTACGACATGACCTATCTGCGCAATTACGCGGTGCTCAACGTCAAGGACCGGCTCGCCCGCATCGACGGCGTCGGCCAGGTCCAGCTCTTCGGCTCCGGCGACTACTCGATGCGCGTCTGGCTCGACCCGCAGAAGGTCGCCGAGCACGGGCTGTCGCCCGGCGACGTCGTGCGCGAGATCCGCGCCCAGAACGTCCAGGCCGCGGCCGGCGTCATCGGCGCCTCGCCGAATGCGCCCGGCCTCGACCTGCAGCTTTCGGTGAACGCGCAGGGCCGCCTCCAGACCGAGGAGCAGTTCGGCGAGATCATCGTCAAGACCGCGGCGGACGGCGCGGTCGTACGCTTGAAGGACATCTCACGCATAGAACTGGGCGCCGCCGACTATGCTTTGCGCTCGCTGCTCAACGGCAAGTCGGCCGTCGCCGTGCCGGTCTTCCAGGCGCCGGGCTCGAACGCCATCGCGATCGCCGACCGCGTCCAGGAGACCATGCGCGAGATCAAGCAGAACATGCCCGAGGGCGTGGACTACTCGATCGTCTACGACACCACCCAGTTCGTGCGCGCCTCGATCAAGGCCGTCATCTCCACGTTGCTGGAGGCGGTGGCGCTCGTCGTGCTCGTCGTCATCGTCTTCCTGCAGACATGGCGCGCCTCGATCATCCCGCTGGTCGCGGTGCCGGTCTCGGTCGTCGGCACCTTCGCGGTGATGTATCTCCTGGGCTTCTCGATCAATGCGCTGAGCCTGTTCGGGCTGGTGCTCGCGATCGGCATCGTCGTCGACGACGCGATCGTCGTGGTCGAGAATGTCGAGCGCAATATCGAGAGCGGCCTCTCGCCGCGCGAGGCGACCTACAAGGCGATGCGCGAGGTCTCCGGTCCGATCATCGCGATCGCGCTGGTGCTGGTCGCGGTCTTCGTGCCGCTCGCCTTCATCTCGGGCCTGACCGGGCAGTTCTACCGCCAGTTCGCGCTGACCATCGCGATCTCGACCGTGATCTCGGCGATCAACTCGCTGACGCTGTCGCCGGCGCTCGCCGCGCTCCTGCTCAAGGGCCATCACGCTCCCAAGGACGCGCTGACCCGCTTCATGGACAAGCTGTTCGGCTGGTTCTTCCGCGCCTTCAACCGCTTCTTCAACCGCTCGTCCGAGGCCTATGGCGGCGGCGTGCGCCGGGTGATCTCGCATCGCGCGGTGATGCTCGCGGTCTATGTCGTGCTGCTCGGTGCGACCGGCGTACTGTTCAAGGCGGTGCCCTCGGGCTTCGTCCCCGGGCAGGACAAGCAATATCTCGTCGGCTTCGCCCAATTGCCTGATGCCGCGACTCTCGACCGCACGGAGGACGTCATCCGCCGCATGGACGAGATCGCGCTGAAGCATCCGGGCGTCGAGAACGCCATCTCCTTCCCCGGCCTCTCGATCAACGGTTTCACCAATTCGTCGAATTCCGGCATCGTCTTCGTCGGCCTGAAGCCCTTCGATCAGCGCAAGGACCCGTCCTTGAGCGGCAACGCCATCGCGATGCAGCTCAACAAGGAGTTCTCGGGCGTCAAGGAGGCCTTCATCGCGATGTTCCCGCCGCCGCCCGTGCAGGGCCTCGGCACGATCGGCGGCTTCAAGCTGCAGATCGAGGATCGCGCCGGGCTTGGCTACGCGGCGCTGGACGAGGCGACCAAGGCCTTCATGGGCAAGGCCGCGCAGGCGCCGGAGATCGCCGGCATGTTCTCGAGCTTCCAGGTCAACGTTCCGCAGCTCTATGCCGATATCGACCGCACCAAGGCCCGCCAGCTCGGCGTGCCCGTGACCGAGGTCTTCGACACGCTGCAGACCTATCTCGGCTCGACCTATGTCAACGACTTCAACCGCTTCGGCCGCACCTACACCGTGCGCGTCCAGGCCGATGCGCCCTTCCGCGCCCAGCCGGAGCATATCGGCCAGCTCAAGGTGCGCTCGACCTCCGGCGAGATGATCCCGCTCAGCGCCGTGCTGAACGTGCGCACCGATTCCGGTCCGGAACGCGCCATGCGCTATAACGGCTTCCTCTCGGCCGACATCAATGCCGGCGCGGCTCCGGGCTTCTCCTCGGGACAGGCGCAGGAGGCGGTGGAGCGCATCGCGAAGGAGACGCTGCCCAAGGGCTTCGCCTTCGAATGGACCGAGCTGACCTATCAGGAGATCCTGGCCGGCAACTCGGCGGTGATCGTGTTCCCGGTGGCGATCCTGCTGGTCTTCCTTGTGCTGGCCGCCCAGTACGAGAGCATGACCCTGCCGATCGCGATCCTGCTGATCATCCCGATGGGCCTGCTGGCGGCACTGACCGGCGTCTGGCTTTCGGGCGGAGACAACAACGTCTTCACCCAGATCGGCCTCGTGGTGTTGGTCGGACTATCCGCCAAGAACGCCATCCTGATCGTCGAATTCGCGCGAGAACTCGAATTCGAGGGCAGGACGCCGGTCGAGGCCGCGATCGAGGCCAGCCGTCTGCGCCTGCGTCCGATCCTGATGACCTCGCTCGCCTTCGTCATGGGCGTGGTGCCGCTGGTGATCTCGACCGGGGCCGGCGCCGAAATGCGGCAGGCGATGGGCATCGCGGTCTTCGCCGGCATGATCGGCGTCACCGCCTTCGGCATCTTCCTGACGCCGGTCTTCTACGTGCTGATGCGGAAGCTCGCGGGCAACCGCCCGCTCGCCCGGCACGATATCGAGCAGCCGGTCCTGCAGGCTGCCGAGTGAAGCCCAAGCCAACGAGGAACCCGCCTCCGGCCACCAAGCCGGGGGCGGTTTCGTTGCCCCAAGCCCTCATCCTGAGGAGCAGCTGAAAAGCTGCGTCTCGAAGGATGCTCCAGTAGATTCCGGAGATAGCTGAAGCATCCTTCGAGACGCCGCTAACGCGGCTCCTCAGGATGAGGGCTCACATGGACAACCCGTCTCAGCGATAGCGCCGCTGCACGGTGAGATGGGCGATCATGGTGAGCAGGATCGTCGCGGTCATCAGGATGAACGAGATCGCGCCGCCGAAGGGCCAGTTGTTCTGCTGCGCGAATTGGCCATAGACCAGCGGCCCCATCATCTGGAATTTCGGCCCGCCCAGCAGCACCGGCGTGGCATAGGCGTTCATCGCCAGGATGAAGGTCAGGATCGTGCCGGCAAGGATGCCGGGCAGCGCCAGCGGCCAGAGCACGCGGCGGAACATGGCCGCGGGGCCGGCGCCAAGACTGAAGGCGGCCTCCTCGACATTGCGCGGGATGCCCTCGATCACGCTCTGCAGCGTCAGCACCATGAAGGGCAGGTTGACCGCGATGATGCCGATCAGCACCGCATTCTCGGTATACATGATCTCCAGCGGCTGATCGATCAGGCCAAGCCCCATCAGCGAGGCGTTGAACGCACCCTTGCTGCCGAACAGCGTCATCCAGCCGGCGGCGCGCACCGCGTTGCCGACGAAGAGCGGCAGTACCACCGCGATGACCATCAGGTTCTTGAAGCGGCTTTGCGTGCGCGCCAGCACATAGGCGAGCGGGAAGCCCATGATCAGGCAGGCCAGCGTGCAGATCACCGCGACGCGGACCGTGCGGGCGAGCACGTTGAGGTAATAGGCGTCGGTGAAGAACTTGACGTAGTTCTCGATCACCAGCGCATCGACCATGAACTGGCCGGGCACGAACTTGTTGAGCGAATAGCGGAACAGGATCGCGAGCGGCCCGATCAGCATGAGCGCGACGAAGAGCGTCGCCGGCACGACGAGCAGGCCGGCGAGTCTGGTGCGAGCGCCGGCGACGGCTTCGGGAGCGGAAACACTCATAACCAACTCCTGTCATTCCGGGGCATGCCGAAGGCATGAACCCGGAACCCACGACCGGGCGAGCGATCGCGGTTGCCGAAAATCCAGGTCTCGCCCAGTCGTGGGTTCCGGGTTCGCTCCTGCGGAGCGCCCCGGAATGACAAAGGGGGCATCAGCCCTTGAAGACCTTGTCCCACCATTCCTTCATCGCCGCGTCGTTCTTGGCGAGGAAGGCGTAGTCGAGATCCCTGAGCGTCTTCTCTTCCTCGGGCGTGAAGCCGATGCGCTTGTGCAGCGCCGGATCGACATTGAGGCCGGTGACCGTGCCGTTATAGCCCATGTCGACGGCGAAGGCCTCCTGCGGCGCCTTGGCCAGCATCGCGTCCATATAGGCGTAGGCATTGTCCTTGTTCGGCGCGTTCTTCTGGATCACGAAGCCCGAGACATAGGTCGGAATGCCCTCGATCGGCGAAACCGCCTCGCAGGGAATGCCGGCGTTCTGCCACTGCACGACACGCGCCTTCCAGATCGCGCTGATGCCGACTTCCTCGTTCTTCATCGCCTGGGCGAAGGCCTCGTTGGTCGGGTAGACGCGCGCCCCGGCCTTCTTGACCGCGAGCAGGACTTCCTTGGCCTTCTCGATGTCGTTCATGTCCTTGCCGTCGGTCGCAGCCATCGAGGCCGCGATGAAGATCGACTGGTACTGGATGTCGATGAAGCCGATCTTCGAGCCCCATTTCGGGTCGAGCCAGTCCTTGAAACCCTTCGGCGCCGGCGAGATGATCTTGGGATTGTAGATGACGACGTTGCCCGAATAGATGTGCCCCATGCCATAGGGGTACTTCATCGTCGGCAGCAGGTTCTTGGCGTTGGGCAGCTTGGAATAGTCGATCTGCTCGAGCACGCCGGCTTCGTTCATCTCGTACATGTTGGCGGCCGACAGGCCCTGGATGTCGACCGTGCCGCGCGGCAGGCGGCGTTCGGCGACCATCTTGGCGCGGCGTGGCGCGTCACCGGCCTGATCCTGGACCACTTCGAGTCCCTTGGGCTTGAGGATCGGGTCCTCGATGTTCTTGGTCAGGAGCCGCGCATAGTCGCCGCCCCAGGTACCGACGACGACGCGCCCGCCGGATTGGGCGAAGGCCGGCATGCCGGTCGCGGTGGCGAGCGCCGCCGCGCCCGCGCCTTTCAAAAGGTCCCGCCTGTCGAATGAAGCCATGGTAATCCCCTCGTTTTTGGACGCCGAATGAGCCTTCAGGCTCCTTGCGGATAGACGAGCCCGGCGCTTTCGGCCCAGCCTATCGTGATGGTTTCGCCCGGCTGCGGCTCGGCGAGCCCCACCCGGTTCGGAATCTGCAGGATCATGCGGTCCTGCTCGTTGAGCGCGACCTGCACATCGAGCAGCGCGCCGAGATAGGAGGCATGCTCGATCCGTGCCGGGAAGCGGTTGGCCAGCCCCTCCGCCTCGGCGCCGACGGCGATCCGCTCGGGCCGGAGCGCCAGCGTTGCCGGTCCTGCCGCCTCAGCGGCCGTGCAGGCGATATCGAGCCCACCGGCCGTGCGGAAGCGGCCCTGCCCCATGACCTGCCCCTCGATGAAGGCGCTGCGCCCGATGAAGCCGGCGACGAAGCGGTCGGCCGGCTTCTCGTAGAGCTCGCGCTGGGTCCCGATCTGGCGCACCTGCCCCTTTTCCATGACGACGAGGCGGTCCGCCATTGTCAGCGCCTCTTCCTGATCATGGGTCACCATGATCGTGGTCAGGCCGAGCTTCTGCTGCAATTCGCGGATCTCGATCCGGACTTCGAGCCTGAGCTTGGCGTCGAGATTGGAGAGCGGCTCGTCGAGCAGCAGCACCTTGGGCTCCATCGCCAGCGCGCGGGCCAGTGCGACGCGCTGCTGCTGGCCACCGGAAAGCTGGCGCGGATAGCGCTCGTCGAAGCCGCCGAGCCGCACGAGCCTGAGCGCCTCGGCGACGCGCGGGCCGCGCTCGGCCTGCGGTACCTTGTGCATTTCCAGCCCGAAGGCGACGTTCTGCGCCACGGTCATATGCGGGAACAGCGCATAGCTCTGGAAGACCAGTCCGCAATGGCGTTTCCACGGCGGCAGGTTGGTGACGTCCTGCTCGCCGATGGTGATCGCCCCGGAACTCGGCGCGATGAAGCCGGCAACCATGCGCAAGGTCGTGGTCTTGCCGCAGCCGGAGGGGCCAAGCAGCACGAGGAACTCGCCATCGGCGACGGTGATGTCGACATCGTCGACGACCGTCAGCGCGCCATAGGTCTTCTTCAGATGCGAGATAGAGAGCCGCGCCATCCGTTCACACCACCCGGCTCAGTTTGACATAGCGATCGGTCACGATCATCGCGACGCAGATCAGGACGATCTGGATGAGGGAGGCCGCGGCCACCGTCGGGTCGATCTTCCATTCGAGATACTGGAGGATCGCGATCGGCAGCGTCGTCCGCCCCGGCCCGACCAGGAACAGGCTCATCTCGAGATTGCCGAACGAGGTCACGAAGCCGAACAGCGAAGCCGCGACGATGCCGGGCCGGATGCTCGGCAGCATCACCCGCCAGAAGGTCGTGACCGGGCCGGCGCCAAGATTCTGCGCGGCTTCCTCGATCGAGCGGTCGAAGCCGGCGAGGCTCGCCGTCACCAGCCGCACCACCCAGGGGATGACGACGAGCGTATGCGCGGCGATGAGGCCGGCGAGCGAGCCCATCACCGGCAATTGCGTGGCGATCTCGACCTCGATCTGGAAGACATAGGTCGCGGTGCCCAGCACGATGCCCGGCATCACCAGCGGCAACAGCAAGAGCGTGCTGACGCCCGGTCCGAGCGGAATGCGATGGCGTACCAGCGCAAGGCTCGCCGGCACGCCGAGGAGGAGGCCGATCAGCGTCGACGCGACGGCGACCTGGAGGCTCAGCATGAAGCCGTCGATGAAGGGCTTGTTGTTGGCCGCCGCGGCGAACCATTTCAGCGAGTAGCCTTCCGGCGGGAAAGACGGAATCTCCTGCCGGAAGAAGGCGAGCCAGGTCACGAAGATCAGCGGCAGCAGGATGAAGCCGAGCGAGAGCGCGGCCGCACCATTCAGCGCATAGCGCCCGAAGCGCTGCGAACCGGCGCTCACCCGGCGTTTTCCCGATGGCAGGCCGCTCCGGCAGCCTGCCGCTTGCTGTCCGCTGTGAAAACCAAAACCGTCCCCTCTTTTGTCAGACAGTTTGCGACGCCAGTTACAAACAGTGAAGCCCGCTTTTCCGTCATCGGCTGGCCGGCGCTTGGGCAGGTTTCAGTGCAGCGTGTTCTTGTGGAAGGCGCCGCCCTTCATGATCGCCGCCAGGTGCTTGCCCTGCTCCTGGAACAGCGCGAGGTCCTTGAGCGGGTCCCCGTCGACGAGGATCAGGTCCGCGAAGGCGCCGGTCTGAACCGTGCCGAGCTTGCCTTCCATGCGCAGGATCTGGGCACCGACCGTGGTCGCCGAGCGGATGATTTCCAGCGGCGAGAGCACCTCGCGACGCAGCAAGAACTCGCGCGACTGCTCGCTCTGCAACTGGCCGAGCAGGTCCGAGCCATAGGCGACGGGCACGCCGGCGCGCTTGCAGATTTCGAGGGAGCGCAGGCCGCCGTCGATGACGAGGTCGTTCTTGGCCAGCATGTCGCCGGTCATGCCGAACTCGGCCGCCCTCTCCTTCATCGCGTAATAGGCGACGAGATTGGCGGTCAGGAACATGTTGTTCTCCGCCATCAGCTTGGCCGAGGCCTCGTCGATCAGGTTGCCGTGCTCGATCGCGCGCACGCCGCATTGCGCGGCCCGGGTGATCGCCTCCGGCGTATAGGCATGGGCGCAGACATAACGGCCGAAGGCCTTCGCCTCCTCGACCGCGGCCTTCACCTCGTCGACGCTGAACTGCATCGAATCGAGCGGGTCGTAGGGGCTGGCGACGCCGCCCGACATCATGATCTTGATATGGTCCGCGCCGAGCCGCATCTGCTCGCGCACCGACTTGCGCACCGAGGAGACGCCGTCGGAGACGTTCATCGTATAGGCCATGGCGTTGCAGCAATGGCAACGCGCGCCGAAATCGGTGCGCCGGCGCGGGTCGCTATGGCCGCCGGTCGGGCCGATGGCAGCGCCGGCGATGAACAGGCGCGGCCCCGCGACATCGCCCTTCTCGACCGCCTCCTTGATGCCCCAGTCGGCGCCGCCGGTATCGCGCACGCTGGTGAAGCCGCGATCGAGCATGCCCTTCATCAGGCGCACGGCGCGCGCCGTCATCAACGTCAGCGGCATGCTCTCCATCGTCCGGATATAGACCTCGGACAGGAAGACATGGACATGGCTGTCGATCAGGCCCGGCATCAGCGTGCGGCCGCCGCAATCGATCACATCGGCCTTGGCCAGCTTCAGCGGCTTGTCGGAAAGCTCGCGGATCGTGTCGCCCTCGACGACGAGCTCGTAGCCCTGTCGGAGCTCACCGAAACCGGGTTCGAGCAAAGCGAAGTTCTTGAAATGCAGCATCGTCATTCCCGCCTCCGAACATGCTTGCCGGCGCACACCCGGCTCCAGACGGCTGCATGATATGCACGCAACATCCAACTTGTCGACAGAGCAGAATCGTTTGAATCCGCTTTCGGAGAAGATCCTTCGTCCGCCGCCGATCTCGGGGGGTGCCCTACCGTTAGAGGCGTTGCGCCACCGATCGATGGCAGCTTCACTGCGGCTCGAACGGAGATTCGCACACGCCATGCCTGGACCACTGGACGGGATCAAGATCGTCGACCTGACCACGGTCATCGCCGGCCCCTACGCGACGCAGACGCTGGGCGACATGGGCGCCGATGTCCTCAAGGTCGAGCCTCCGGGCGGCGACATCATGCGCGCCCCCGGCCCCGCTCGTTCGCCCGGCATGGGCGCGGCCTTCCTCAACTGCAACCGCAACAAGCGCAGCATCGCGCTCGACATGAAATCGGCCGAGGACCTTGCCCGCCTGCGCGCGCTCATCGCCGATTCCGACATCTTCATCCACAACATGCGCATGGAGGCCGCCCGCCGTTACGGGCTCGACCCGGAGACGTTGCTCGCCGGCCATCCGCGCCTGATCTACTGCGCCATCGTCGGCTTCGGCCAGGACGGGCCCTATCGCGACCGCCCGGCCTATGACGATGTCATCCAGGCCGCCTCCGGCTGGGCCGCGCTGGCCGAGCGCAGCGGCGATGCGCCGGCCTATGCCCCCACCATCGTCGCCGACAAGACGACCGCTCTCTTCGCCGTCGGCGCGATCAATGCCGCGCTTTATCACCGGGCGGTGTCGGGCGAAGGCCAAGCGATCGAGGTCCCGATGTTCGAGGCGATGGTCTCCTTCCTCGCCGTCGAGCATCTCGGCGGGCTGAGCTTCGAGCCCGCGCTCGGCTCCAGCGGCTATTCGCGCGTTCTGTCCCGCAACCGCAGGCCCTATCGCACCGCGGACGGTTTCATCGCGGCGATGCCCTATACGGCAGCACATTGGCGCGCGCTCTTCCAGGCCGCTGGCCGCGAGGATTGGGCGATGGAACCGGCGCTCAGTGACGGCGCGGCGCGCGCCGCGATGATCGACACGCTCTACGAGAGGCTGGCGGAATGCCTGCTGCAGCGCCCGTCCGCCGAATGGCTGGCGATCCTCGACCGGATCGATGTCCCCTGCTCCGCGATCAACACGCTCGACGACCTGCTGGACGACCCCCATCTGAAGGCAACCGGCTTCTTCGCGACTGTCGATCATCCCGAGGAAGGGCGCCTCGTCACGACGAAGCCGCCGATCCGCTTCAGCCGGACGCCCTGCGCGATCACGAAACAGGCGCCAAGCCCGCCGCGCTGATCGCAGTGCCGTGCCGGCACCCTCATCACGCCCTTGCTGTCGGCGCAGCGGAATGCGAGAACGCCGGGCAGTGCGAACAAGTGCCGGCCGTGCCGGAATGGAAGCACTGTTTCTCCATTCCTCCGCTTGCGAGCCGAACGGCCCATCTGCTGTTGATTTCAAACCGATGAGACACCGTTCGCTCCTGACAGCCGCTACTAGGCCATTGCCCGATCGGACGATCGGCGATGCCGCGCGGCTGGATTACGGATTGTGAGGCCTCGCTTGCGCATTCTCCTGCTCAACCCCAACACCATGCCGGAGATGACGGCGCTGGTGACCCGCGTGGTCCAGCCCTATCTGCCGGCGCAGGCCGAACTCGTGCCGGTGACGGGTCGCTTCGGGGCGGAATATATCGCCAGCCGCAGCGCCAGCATCATCGCCGCGCATGCCGCGCTCGAAGCCTTCGCCGAGCATGGTCAGGATTGCGACGGCGTCTATCTCGCCTGCTTCGGCGACCCCGGCCTGCTCGCCCTCAAGGAGATGGCGCGCATCCCGGTGATCGGCATGGCCGAGGCCAGCAGCCGCTACGCCGCGGAAAAGGCCGAGCGCTTCGCCATCGTCACCGGCGGCGAACGCTGGGGTCCGATGCTGCATGAATTCGTCGGCTCGATCGGGCTGGGCAAGCGCCTCGCCGCCGTCGAGACCGTCGCGCCCACCGGTGCCGATATCGCCCGCGACCCCGACGGCTCGATCGCCATGCTGGCAGAGGCCTGCAACCGGGTCGCCCGGCGTGACGGCGCAGGCGCTGTCATCCTCGGCGGTGCCGGGCTCGCCGGTCTCGCGCCCCGCGTCCAGCCACATGTCGACGTGCCCGTGATCTGCTCGGCCGAAGCCGGCATCCGCATGCTGCTGGCCGAACTCGACCAGCCCCGGCCGAAGCCGCAGGAGGGCGACCTCGCCCTGCCTGCCCCCGTTTCCAGCACGGGACTTTCGAACGGCCTCTCCCGACTGCTGGCCCAGCCCTGAGCAGCGCCGCTCAGCCCTTGCCGGCGAGCGAGGTGCCGTTCAGCCCGGCGATCCAGTCCGAGAGCATCGGCACGTAGTCATCGCCCTTGCCGCTGGCGACGGCGGCGGCATAGCTGTTCTTCACGGCATTGCCGATCGGGTTGGCCACGCCCGCATCATTGGCCACGCTCTCCAGATAGCGCACGTCCTTCAGCGCATTGGTCAGCGTGAACTTGTGGGCGTCGCGGTCGCGCTCCAGCACGTATTTCATGAAGGTCTGGTAGAAGCCGCAATCCATGCGGCTGCCGCGAATGACGCTGTCGAAGGTCTGCGGCGTGATGCCGATCTTCTGGCCGAGCGTCAGCGCCTCCGCATAGATCGCGGCATAGCCCAGCGACAGGAAATTGTTGATCAGCTTCATCTTGTGGCCGTCGCCGACGGGACCGAGATGGACGATCTTCTGCGCCCAGGCCTCGCAGGCGGGCTTGATCCGGGCGAAGACCTCCGGCGAGGCGCCGACCATCGCCGAGAGCTGGCCGAGCGCGGCCTGCGCCGGCGTGCCGCCGAGCGGGGCGTCGGCAAGGTGCAGCCCTTTCGCCTCCAGCTCGGCCGCAAGCTTCACCGTCACCGTCGGGTCGGAGGTCGAGCAATCGACGATCACCGTGCCCGGCTTCGCCCCCGCGATGATGCCGTTCTCGCCTCTCAGCACCGCCTCGACCTGGGGCGAACCGGTCACGCACAGGAAGATGATACCGGAGCGCGCCGCCAGCTCCTTCGCCGTCTTCGCCTCGGTCGCACCGACCGCGACCAGCTCCTCCACCGGCTTGCGATTGCGGTGTCCCATTACGGTCAGCGGGAAGTCTTTCTCGAGGAGATTGCGGGCCATGCCCTGCCCCATCAGGCCGACGCCGATGAAACCCACGGACTCTTTGGTTGCAGTCATCTTCAAATTCTCCCGCTGATATGGTTGAGATGGAGCCGGAAGTCGGCGAAATGGCCGGACCGGAAGCCGGCCTTCAGGCCCGCGCTCAGTGTGGACGAGTCATGACCGCCAGCGACCCGCCCGGGCCCCGCCAGCCCAACAGCCCGCCGCCAGCCGGCCGCGCCCGCGTGACCCTCCAGGTCATCGCCGAGCGCCTCTCGGTCTCGACCGCGACGGTGTCGCTGGCCTTGCGCGGTTCGCAGCTCGTGGCGGAAGCGACGCGCAACCGCGTGCGCGAGATCGCCCGCGAGATGGGCTACAGCTACAACCGCAGCGCCGCCTCGCTGCGCACCGACCGCACCAACATCATCGGCGTCGGCTTCCACGACATCACCAATCCCTATTTCGCCGAACTGCTCGCGGCGATCGAGGAAACCGCCGGCCGCTACGACCGCTCGATCTTGCTCGGCACCTATGCCGAGAACCTCGACCGGCAGCAGCGCGTGCTCGGCACGCTGGCCGAGTACCGGCCGGACGGCATGGTCCTGTGCTCGGCCGGCGGCAGCTCGGCGGAAAGCCTCAGCCCCCTGATCGATGCCGGCATCCCGATCGTCCAGCTTTCGCGCGAGATTCCCGAGCTCGATCTCGATTTCGTCGGCGCCGACGATCGCCACGGCGCCAATCTCGCGATGGAGCACCTGATCGGGCTCGGCCATCGCCGCATCGCCTTCCTCTGCGCCAACGAGAGCATCTCGACCGGCCGCAACCGCTATGCCGGCTATCGTGACGCGCTCGCCCGCCACGGCCTGCCCTTCGACCCGGCGCTGGTCCATTTCGATTACGGCACCCGCGAGAACGGGCTGAAAGGCATCCAGAAGGTGCTCGACGCCCATGATCCGCCGACCGCCGCCACCTGCATGAACGACCTCGCCGCCTTCGGCGCCATGCTCGGCCTGCGCCATCGCGGGCTGGAGGCCGGCAGCGATTTCTCCATCGTCGGCTGCGACGACGTGAAGGAGGCGGCGCAGTGGTTCCCGGCGCTGACCACCATCTTCAACTTCCAGAACGAGATGGGCGCCAAATCGGCCGAGTTCCTGCTGAACCGCATCGCCGATCCCACGGCCCCGATACAGCGCCTGCTGCTGACGCCGGCCCTCCACATCCGCGGAACGACCTGCCCGCCGCGGCGCTGAGCCCGCGTCAGGCATCGTTCGCGGGCTTGGCGTTGAGCGCCCGGTAGGCCCGCACGACCTGCGAATCGTCACGCCCGCCATGGCCGAGGCCCGACGCCGACAGGAACATCTGGTGCGCCGCGGCGGCCAGCGGCAGCGCCGTCTTCGCGGCTCGCCCCGCATCGAGCACGATGCCCAGGTCCTTGACGAAGATATCGACGGCGCTGGCCACCACCGGATCGGGCTCATGCATGCGCGGCCCGCGATCCCGGAGCATCCAGGACGAGGCGGCGGAGCCGCCCATGATCTCGAAGAGCAGACGCCCGTCGATGCCGGCCTTCTCGGCCAGCGACAGGGCCTCGGCCGCGACCGCGATATGCACGCCGCAGAGCAGCTGGTTGACGGTCTTCACCGTCGCGCCCTGCCCCGCCTTCTCGCCGACGTGGAAGACCTTGTCGCCGAGCGCGTCGAGCACCGGCTTCGCCCGCGCGAAGCTGTCGCTGGGCGCCCCGACCATGATGGTGAGCGTCGCATTGCGCGCACCGTTCACACCGCCGGAAACGGGCGCGTCAATGAAGTGCCGCCCGGTCCTCGTGACCTCCGCCGCGATCGCCTCGGCCTCGCCCGGCGGGCAGGTCGCCATCAGGATGACGGTCGCGCCCGGCGCCAGCACATCGAGAGCCCCGGCCTCGAACAGCACCGAACGCGCCTGCGCCGCATTGACCACCATCAGCACCAGCGCCTCGGCGCCTTCAGCCGCCTCCTTCGCGCTCGCGGCGGCATGCCCGCCGGCCGCGACGAGCGCTTCCCGCGCCGCCTCGCGCATGTCGAAGCCGATGACGCGGAATTGCTTCTTCACGAGGTTCTCGGCCATCGGCGCGCCCATGGCGCCGAGCCCGACGAAGGCGATGCTGGAGATCGGTTGAGCGGACATGAGGCAGACACTCTCGGAACGAAAGCGGGCACAGCTCGCGCCATGCCCGCAAAGAAACCCGACGCTAGGCCGGTTACTCCTTCACCGCACCCGTCATGGACGCGACGTAGTAGTCGACGAAGAAGGAATAGAGGATCGCCACCGGGATCGAGCCGAGCAGCGCGCCCGCCATCAGCGAGCCCCAGTGATAGACGTCGCCCTCGACGAGCTGGGTCAGCACCGCGACCGGAACCGTCTTCTTCTCCGCCGACTGGATGAAGGCGAGCGCATAGATGAACTCGTTCCAGGACAGGGTGAAGGCGAAGATGCCGGCCGAGATCAACCCGGGCATGGCGAGCGGCAGCGTGATCCGCCACAAGGTCTGCAGCCGCGTCGCCCCGTCGATCATCGCGCATTCCTCGAGCTCGTAGGGGATCGACTTGAAATAGCCGATCAGGAGCCAGGTGCAGAACGGGATCAGGAAGGTCGGATAGGTCAGGATCAGCGCCAGCGGCGAGTCGAACAGGCCGAACTGGAAGATCAGCGTCGCCAGCGGGATGAACAGGATCGAGGGCGGCACGAGATAGGCGAGATAGATCGCCAGACCGACATATTGCGAACCCCTGAACCGCAGGCGCTGGATCGCATAGGCCGCGAGCACGCTGGAGAACAGCGAGAGCGCCGTCGCCACGGCCGCGACCATCATCGTGGTCCACAGCCATTGCGGATAGTCGGTCTGGAACAGCAGCTTGTTGATGTTCTCCAGCGTCGGCGACTTCACCCAGAACGGGTTGTTGTTCTTGTAGTCGAGCAGTTCGCCGTTCGGTTTGATCGCCGTGATCGCCATCCAGTAGAACGGGAACAGCAGCACGAGCACGAAGACCGAGAGCGGCAGATAGAGCGTGATGAAGCGCCGCGGGCCGGACGACCAGTCGATGACGCCTTCGCGTTCCTTGTCGGTGAGCTGCGGGCGTGTGGCGAGGGTCTGGTCAGTCATTGTCTTCCCCCTGCTGCCACTTCCGCCGGGACAGGCCGTAATAGCTGAACAGCGTCGCCATCACGAGGAACGGGATCATCGCCACCGCGATCGCCGCGCCCTCGCCGAGCTGGCCGCCGGGAATGCCGCGCTGGAAGGCGAGCGTCGCCATCAAATGCGTGGCGTTGACCGGTCCGCCGCGGGTGATCGCGTAGACCAGCTGGAAATCGGTGAAGGTGAACAGCACCGAGAAGGTCAGCACCACCGCCAGGATCGGCATCAGCATCGGCAGCGTGACATGCCGGAAGCGCTGCCAGGAATTGGCGCCATCGAGCATCGCCGCCTCGTAGAGCGAGGGCGAGATCGTCTGCAGGCCGGCGAGCAGGCTGATCGCGACGAAGGGAATGCCGCGCCAGATATTGGCCGCGATCAGCGAGAACCGCGCCGACCAGGGCTGGCCGAGAAAGTCGATATAGGTATCGCGCCAGCCGAGTACGTCGACGAGCACATAGGAGATGATCGAGAACTGCGGATCGTAGATCCACCAGAAGGCGATCGCCGAGAGCACGGTCGGCACGATCCAGGGGATCAGGATGATCGCCCTGAGCAGCGACTTGAACGGCAGATGGTTGTTGAGCAGCAGCGCCAGCCACAGGCCGAGCGCGAACTTCCCGAAGGTCGCCACGCCCGTATAGAGCAGCGTATTCCAGACCGAGGTGATGAACACCCGATCATGCCAGAGCGACTCGAAATTCTCGAAGCCGATGAAGATGCCGGGCCTGCCGATGCGCGTATCGGTGAAGGCGAGCCAGATGCCAAGGCCCAGCGGATAGCTGAGGAAGACCAGCAGGAAGCCCGCCGCCGGCAGCAGGCACAGGAAGATCAGGAACGGCTTGTTATCGAACAGTCGCACCAGCCAGCTTTGCTGCAGGTTATAGACGGTTCGCGATTCGGCGGCAGCTACGGCCATGGCGCCCTCGCGTTCAGGTCGGCAGTGGCACCGGAGCGAAAGGCGAAGGCCGCCTCCCGCGATCATCCGATGCGATCTCGCAGCGGCCGCCGGACGAGCCGGCAGCCGCATGTCTCCGGGTCAGCGCGACCGGCGCATCACGTCCGATAGTAGCGCCGGGCGCGGCGCTCGGCCTCCTTGGCGGCCTCCTCCGGCGTCGCCTGGCCGGCGCAGACCGAGGCCACCATCTGGACGACCACATACTCGGCGTTCACGGTACCGGCGGCCTCGTTGATCGAGCCCTTGTAGCCGCTCCAGAGCGCGCGCTCCCAGGTGTCGCGATAGATCAGGATCTTGGGATCGCTCGACCAGACCTTGCTGTCGGCATAGCCCTTGAGCGGCTGCGCCCAGTAGCCGGAGCTGCCGGTCAGCCACTTGTCGTAGTTCTCGCGCTCCATCATGAAGCGCAGATAGGCCAGCGCCGCTTTCGGGAACTTGGTGTGCTTGAACGCCATGGCGTTGATGATCAGCGCCGGCTCCGAAGGACGCCCGAGCGGCCCGACCGGCATCATCGCATGGTTCAGGTCCTTGCCGATCGCAGCGGTCTTCTCGTCCTTCGAGTTCTTGATCGAGAAGTAGAGCGACACGCCGTTCTGGGTGACCGAGATTTCACCGGCCGAGAGCGCCTTGTTGTTGCTGATGTCGAGCCAGGACAGCGTGCCCGGGATGAAGGTCTCGTAGAGCGCCTTGGCGTATTTCAGCGCCTCGATCGTCTCCTTGGAGTTGATCGTGACCTTGTTGTTCTCGTCGACCATATGGCCGCCATGGGTCCAGACGAGCCAGTTGCAGAAGGCATTGCCGTCGCCGACCGCGTTGCCGAGCGCGAAGCCGGCCGGGTGGCCCTGCTCCTTGAGCTTGCGGCAGAGCTTGAGGAAGCCGTCGAGATCCTTCGGGAAGGCGTCGAAGCCGGCTTCCTTGACATGAGATTCGCGATAGACCGCCGGCGCGCCGGAGGCGCCCATCGGGATCGAGACCCACTGGCTGGTCTTGTCCTTCTTGCCGTATTTCTCGGCGATCGGGTACCAGCCGCCATTCTTCTTGCCGAGATCCTCGGCCAGCGCGGTGAGGTCGATCAGCTTGTCCGAGAAGATGTGCGGATCATCGGCCCAGCCGACGACGATATCGGGGCCGGCGCCGGTATTGGCGGTGACAGCGGTCTGCGGCCGCAGGTCCTCCCAGCCGGCATAGTCGACCTTGACCTGAACGCCCGTCGCCTTGGTGAAGGCAGCGGTGTTCTCGTCGAAGATCTGCTGGTCGAGGTCGACGAATTTGGTCGGGCGCAGAACGCGCAGCGTCGCGCCCTTCTCGACATCGGCCTGCGCGATGGCCGACGAGAGCGGCAGGGTCGCGCCCGCCGCGAGGCCGGCGCCGCCGATCAATACGTCTCTTCTGGAAATGCTCATGGAAACCGTCTCCTCCGTTGGGCGGCGGCGGCCTGCATGGGACCACCGTCCTGCATGATTTATGGGCGTTGACAGCGATCATCCGTCGCCCTGGCTCGCAGGGCGGCGAATTTCTTGGAGCCGGGCCCGATCGGGGGAGAAAGAGGCTGATCGGGAAAGCCGGTTCAGAGTTCCGCGCCACGAACGCGCGGTTCGGCCGGGGCGCAGCGCAACCCGGCCGATGCTGCTCTAGATACGCTTGCCGGTCGCGGCGTCGAACAGATGCGTCACGCTGGTATCGGGCGTGATGCCGATCGTCTCGCCTGGCTTGGCCGAGATGCGCTCGCGGAAGATGCAGGTCAGGTCCTGCCCGCCGCAGCGGACGACGACCTGCGTCTCCGAGCCCATCGGCTCGACGACCGCCACCTCGGCCTTCAGGCCGTTGGGGTCGAGCCGGATATGCTCGGGCCGGATGCCCAGCACGGCGGACAATCCGTCCGAACCGACAGGATGCTTGCCGATCGGCCAGACCGTGCCGCCTTCGGTCTCGAAGCCGTTGCCGACGATCTTGCCCTTGAGCAGGTTCATCGAGGGCGAACCGATGAAGGCCGCGACGAAGAGATTGGCGGGGTTGTCGTAGAGATCGAGCGGGGCGCCCATCTGCTCGACGATGCCGTCATGCATCACGACGATCTTGTCGGCCATGGTCATGGCCTCGATCTGGTCGTGCGTGACATAGACCGTGGTGGTCTTCAGGCGCTGGTGCAGCTCCTTGATCTCGGTGCGCATCTGCACGCGCAGCTTGGCGTCGAGATTGGAGAGCGGCTCGTCGAACAGGAAGACCTGCGGATCGCGCACGATGGCGCGGCCCATCGCGACGCGCTGACGCTGGCCGCCCGAAAGCTGGCGCGGATAGCGGTCGAGCAGCTTGGTGAGACCCAGGATTTGCGCGGCCTTGTTGACGCGCTCGTCGATCTCGCTCTTCGGCGCCTTCCGGAGCTTCATCGAGAAGGCCATGTTGTCAGCGACCGTCATATGCGGATAGAGCGCATAGTTCTGGAACACCATGGCGATGTCGCGCTCCTTCGGCGGAACGTCGTTCACCACGCGCGGGCCGATCCTGATCTCGCCGCCCGAGATGTTCTCGAGCCCGGCGATCATGCGCAAAAGCGTCGACTTCCCGCAGCCCGAGGGGCCGACCAGGATGACGAACTCGCCGTCGTTGATGTCGATATCGACGCCGTGAATGACCTGCGTCGACCCGTAGGCCTTGCGCACATCGGCGATCTGGACTGAGGCCATGCCGTCCTTCCCTGCTTTCCGTTCCCTGGTCGCTCCGCCCGTCATGCAGGCGGCTCACGACCACAATCGGTTTCTTGTGACCGAATGATGAAACCGGATATCGCCTGTTGCCGGCGATTGTCTCCGTTCCAATCTGCGATAAAGTCATACGATAGAAGCGGGCCTGTCAAGCGCCGCCACGACCTCCGGGATGCCGCAATTTCAGGCTGGCCGGAGGCGCCCGAGGGAGGGGCACCAACGATGCGGGTACGCGACTTTTCGCGGCCGACCACGCTCAATCCGGACCGGCTTTTCGGCCAAGTCGCCCAGAAGCTCGCTGTCGCGGTCATCACCGGGCGCGTCCGGGCGGGCGAGGTCCTGCCGAACGAGGACGACCTGCGCTCCGAGATATCGGTCTCGCGCACGGCCTATCGCGAGGCAGTCAAGATCCTCACCGCCAAGGGGCTGGTCGAAGCCCGCCCGAAGAGCGGCACCCGCGCAGCGCCGCGCGAACGCTGGAACCTGCTCGACCCCGATGTCCTGTCCTGGCATTTCGAGGCCGATCCGAACGAGAAATTCATCCGCGATCTCTTCGAGTTGCGCCGCTTCGTCGAGCCCAGCGCGGCCCGCCTCGCCGCGCAGCGCCGCACCTCGGCCGATATCGCCCGCATCGAGGCGGCTTATCGCGGCATGGCCGATGGCGCGCCCTATGCCGAGGCGACGATCCGGGCCGATCTCGCCTTCCATGAAGCGATCTTCTCGGCCTGCCAGAATGCCGCCCTGCAATGCCTCTCCAGCGCGGTCATCGCCACGCTGCAATGGTCGTTGCTGCTGAAGACCGGCGACGAGGCCGCCTATATCGAGTCCCTGCCCGACCATGAGCATGTCCTGCTCGCCATCATCGACCGCGACGGCGATCTCGCCTCGGCCCGCATGGCCGGCCTCGTCATCGACAGCCTGAACACGACCCTGGCATCGCTCGGCACGCATGTCGCCACGGAGACTGGGAAAATCGCCAGAATAAAGCATACTAAATGATCACCTCGCTCCTATCGGCGAGGCGTGACCGGATAGCGCTCATGCGGCGGCGGGGCTATGTCTGCCCGGCAGGCCGCGTCATTTCATTTTAATCGATTCAGATCAGCCGAATCAACGACCTTCGCCACCACACCGACGGACAGCCCGACAATGACAATCTCCAACAAGCCCGAAATCGTCATGACCGGCCCGCTGATGGCCTATGCGGCCGACCAGCTCAAGGCACGCTTCACCGTCCACGAACTCTGGAAGGCGGCCGATCGTGCCGCGCTGCTGCGAGAGGTTGCGGACCGCGTGCGCGGTGTCGCCGCCGGCGGCGGCCACAACCGGGTCGACGGCGCGCTGTTCGACGCGCTGCCCAAGCTCGAGGTCATCTCCAGCTTCGGCGTCGGCTACGACCATGTCGACGCTGCCGAGGCCGGCCGCCGTGGGCTCATCGTCACCAACACGCCCGATGTCCTGACCGACGAGGTCGCCGATCTCGCTCTGGGCCTGCTGATCGCCACCGTCCGCCAGCTTCCGCAGGTCGATCGCTACCTGCGCGAAGGCAAGTGGCTGCAGGGCAATTATCCGCTCACCACCTCGCTGCGCGGGCGCAAGGTCGGCATTGTCGGCCTCGGCCGCATCGGCAAGGCGGTGGCGCAGCGCGTCGAGGCCTTCGGCCTGCCGGTCGTCTATCATGGCCGCTCGCGCCAGCCCGACGTCTCCTATCCCTACTACCCCTTGCTGGTGGACATGGCCGCCGATGTCGACACCCTGATCTCGGTCGCGCCGGGCGGCGCCTCGACCCATCACATCATCAATGCCGAGGTGCTGAAGGCGCTCGGCCCCAACGGCATCCTGGTGAATGTCGGTCGCGGCACCGTCGTCGACGAGCAGGCGCTGATCAAGGCGCTCAAGGAGAGGACCATCCTCTCCGCCGGCCTCGACGTGTTCGAGGACGAGCCGCGCGTCCCGGCCGAGCTGATCGCGATCGAGCATGCCGTGCTGCTGCCCCATGTCGGCTCGGCCTCGGCCCATACCCGCGAGGCGATGGGCCAGCTTCTGGTCGACAACATGGTTTCATGGTTCGATGGCAAGGGCCCGCTGACGCCCGTGTCGGAGACCCCATGGAAAAAGGCCTGATCCGCCGGCTGCTGCCGCTGTTGATCCTCGCCGCCGGCGCCCTGCCGGCGGCTGCCCAGACGGCGCCGCTGCCACGCGGCGCCGACAAGGCACCGGACGCGATCCGCCGCTGGCTCGGCGCCTGGGAGCTTGAGCTCGCCGGAGCGTCGCGCAGTTGCACCGTCACGCTGGGCGCAGAAGCCGCCGGCAACGCCCGTCAGCTCCGCTTTCCCGCAACCTGCCGACGCGCGCTGCCGATCCTCGACACCGCCGCCTCCTGGACCTTGGCCAGCAGCGGGCAGCCCCAGTTCATGGATGCCTCCGGCAAGGAGGTCATCGGCTTCCAGAAGGGCACGCTCGAGACCGGGCTCGACGGCAAGGGCAATGACGGCAAGGCCTATCGGCTGGCGTCGAAGGATCACCCGCGCGTCGCCCCTCAGTCGGCACAGAATCCCGCGGCGGCTGCGGCCCAGCGCGTGACTATCGTCGATCCCACGACCGCGCCCGCCGCCAATACCCTGCCGGGCCGCTATGTCCTGATGCGCCAGCAGAACCGCGAGGCCTGCCGCCTCGTGCTGTCGCCGGCCTCGGCCGATGGCCGCCAGCCCGCCGCTTTCGAAGGAATGTGCCCGGATACCGGGCTGACGATCTTCGACCCCGTCGGCTGGCGTTATGCCGGCGGGCGGCTGACGCTGGTCGCGCGTCGCGGCCACGGCACCGATCTCGTCTTCGAGAACGGCCAGTGGCGCAAGGACCCCGCTGTCGGCGCGCCGCTCATGATGCGCAAGCTGGCGCAATAAGCCGCATGGCCGGCTCAGCCGGCCATGCGGTCCGTTGGGTTATTCCGCAGCGGCCGGGCTCAGCACGCCCCGGCGAATCTGGTCTTCCTCGATCGATTCGAACAGCGCGCGGAAATTGCCCTCGCCGAAGCCGTCATCGCCCTTGCGCTGGATGAACTCGAAGAAGATCGGCCCGAGCACCGTGCCCGAGAAGATCTGCAGCAGCACCTTGCTCATCCGGCCCTGCTTTTCGCCGAGCGCGACCGCGCCCTCGCCGTCGATCAGGATGCCGTTCTCCTTGAGCCGCTCGACCGGCTCGCCATGGTTCGGCACGCGGGCATCGACCTTCTCGTAATAGGTCGCGGGCGGAGACGGCATGAAGGGCAAGCCGTTGCCGCGCAGGGCCTCGACGCTGGCATAGATGTCGCGCGAGCCCATCGCGACATGCTGGATGCCCTCGCCCTTGTACTGGCGCAGGTATTCCTCGATCTGGCTCTTGTCGTCGAGCGACTCGTTGATCGGGATGCGGATCTTGCCGCAGGGCGAGGTCAGCGCCCGCGAGATCAGGCCGGTCAGCTTGCCCTCGATATTGAAGAAGCGGATCTCGCGGAAATTGAACAGGTTGCCGTACCAGCCGGCCCAATGGTCCATGCGCCCGCGGATGACGTTATGGGTCAGGTGGTCGAGATAGTAGAGTCCGGCCTGCTCGGGATGCGGATCGCGCTCGCCGATCCACTCGAAATCGACATCCCAGATCGAGCCCTTCTCGCCGTAGCGATCGACGAAATAGAGCAGCGAGCCGCCAATGCCGCGCACGGCGGGGATCGCGAGCTCGCCCGGCCCGATGGCGCTTTCATATGGCTCAGCGCCGAGCGATACCGCCCGCTCGAAGGCGTGCTTGGCATCGACCACGCGGAAGGCCATGGCGCAGGCGCAAGGACCGTGCTCGGCCGCGAAGGCCTGGGCGAAGGAATCGGGCTCTGCATTGACGACGAAATTGACGTCACCCTGCCGGTAGAGCGTCACCTGCTTCGAGCGGTGGCGTGCGACCTTGGTGAAGCCCATCGTCTCGAAGAGAGCACCGAGCTTCTCCGGCTCGGGATGGGCGTATTCGACGAACTCGAAACCGTCGGTGCCCATCGGGTTGGCGGCCGAGATCGCGGGCGGGGCGGCATCGTGCGGAAACGGACCCATTGGCATTCCTCCTGTCTGCTCTCATCGGGATGGCCAATGATCGCGCAGTTACGAGGCGCGTTGCGTGCAAACTTGCATTATTTCTAAATTTCAATGCACTATTCGTGCACATATTGCTCCATGGATGCATGACATGGCCACGCTCGACACTCTCGACTGGCGCCTTCTGGACGCCCTCCAGAACGACGCCTCCCTGACCAACGCCGCCCTGGCCGAGACGGTCGGTCTCTCGGCGAGCCAGGTCTCGCGCCGGCGACAGCGATTGGAGCAGGAGGGCGTGATCCGTGGCTATCGCGCCGCGCTGGAGCCCTCCGCCGTCGGCCTCGGCGTCATCGTCTTCATCCATGTCGCGCTCGACACGCATTCGCGCGACAATGCCCGCCGCTTCCGCGATCTCGTGCGCCTGACGCCCGCGATCCTCGAAGCCCACGCCCTGACCGGCGAGGCGGACTATCTGCTGAAGGTCGCGGTCGGCGACCTCAAGGCGCTCGCACGCCTCGTCAACGAAACCCTGATGCCGCATGAAAGCGTCGCCCGCGTCCGCTCGGAGATCGCGCTGGAGACCCTGAAGGAGCCCGGCGTGCTGCCATTGCCGATGACGTAAGCGCGCAGCTGTGCAAAATCGCGCCTTGGTCACGCCGTTTTCATACGGCTGATCAAACTCGACTGCGCGGCATGAGCGCCGCCAACAGGAGGAACGACATGTTCAACGCCAAATCCCTGCTCGACGCCCTGATCAGCGCCGGCAGCCAGGCAGGCGGACAGGCGGGGCAGCAAGGCGGTCTCGGCGGCATGCTCGGCGGATTGGCCGATCAGGTCCAGCGCTCGGGCGGCCTCGGCGGGCTCGCCGGGCAGATCCTGACCCAGGCGACGCAGGGGCTGGGCGACGCAGCGCGCCAGACAGGTGTGCAGCAGGGCGCCGGCGATGCGCTCGGCCGGGTCACCGGCGGCCGGACGCCGGATCAGCTGATTGAGCAGGCCAAGGGCATGTTCAACAGCAATCCGGCGATCGCCACCGCCGTGCTCGGCGGCCTCGGTGCCCTTGTCTTCGGCACCAGCACCGGCCGCTCCGTTGCCGGTTCGGCGGCCAAGCTCGGCGGGCTCGCCCTGATCGGCGGCCTCGCTTACAAGGCCTATCAGAATTATCAGGCCGGCAAGCCGCTGCTCAACGCTACCCAGCAGGAGGTTCTGCCGGCGCCGGCCGGTACCGGCTTCGAGCCGCAGGCCGCGACCGAGGCCACCGCCCTCGTCTTCATCCGCGCCATGATCGCGGCGGCCGCCGCCGACGGCCATATCGATGCGGAAGAGCAGAGCGCCATCCTCGGCGGCCTGAAGGAGGCCGGCCTCGAGCAGGAGGCGCATGCGTGGCTGGCGAAGGAAATGGCGAAGCCGGCTTCGATCGACGCGCTGGTCGAGGCGGCCGAGAGCCCGGAACTCGCCGCGCAGATCTACACGGCGGCGCGCATCGCCATCAATCCGGACAACGCGGCCGAGAAGGACTTCCTGGCCGGGCTCGCCGGCTCGCTCGGCCTCGATGCCGAGTTGGTCGCGAATATCGACGCCGCCGCCAGCGCTGCCAAGGTCTGAGCCGCGCCGGCCATCTCTCTGACGGTGCCCGGTCCCGGGCGCCGTCCCCTCCGGCTTTCGCGAAGTGCGGAAGCCGGGCGTTAAGCATGGCATTGAAATCACTGCCCGTTTCGACGTCACATGCACCCGCGCTTAGGATTCTTCGTCCGATAACGCCCGCGCCGGTTGAGCCGGCGGTCGGGTTCCGCGCAGCGGAGGCCGGCCCATGTCTTGGGGGAGACGGGTCGAACGATGTCTGTGACCGCTATGATCAGGGCGATGCGGCCGCACCACTGGCTCAAGAACGGCCTCGTCTTCGTCCCGATCCTGCTCAACCACGACGCATTCGATCCGAACGCGCTCTGGCTCGGCCTGATCGCCTTCGTCGCCTTCAGCCTCATCGCCTCCGCGATCTATCTCCTCAACGACATCAAGGATGTCGAGGCTGACCGGCGCCATCCGACCAAGTGCAAGCGTCCGCTTGCCGCCGGCGAGATCACCGCGGCACAGGCCTATGCCGCCGTGCCCATCCTGCTCGTCGCAGCCTTCTCGCTGGTGCTGCTCGTCCCGCAGCCGCAGCCCTTCCTGCTCTCGCTGCTGGCCTATCTCTTCCTGGCGCTGGCCTACCTGCTCTTCCTCAAGCGCAAGCTCTTGGTCGACGTGCTCGGGCTTGCCGCCATGCACACGCTGCGCATCCTCGCTGGCAACGCTGCCGCCGCGATTCCCGTCTCGTCCTGGCTGCTCGCCTTCGCGATGTTCCTCTTCCTCAGCCTCGCGCTGGTGAAGCGCTATGCCGAACTGCGCCTGACCCAGGACCAGTCCGGGCTGAAGAAGGCGGGGCGCGGCTACCACGCCGAGGATATCGAGGCCCTGTCCCAACTCGGCATGGCCTCGGGCTGCACCTGCGCGCTGATCATGGCGCTCTATGTCGACAGCGCCAATGTGAAGCAGCTCTACAGCCAGCCGAAGCTGATCTGGCTGATCTGCCCGATCATCCTCTACCAGATGGCCCGGATCTGGTTCCTGGCCCGTCGCGGCCAGATGCCGGATGATCCGCTGGTCTTCATGATCCGCGACTGGCGCAGCCAGTTCATGGGGCTGCTCGTGGTCCTGATCATGGTCGCGGCGACATTCCTGCCGTGACCGCCCCCCTGACGGACTTCCGGTCCTGGGGCGGGCTTGCAGCGCGCGGCAGCACGATCGTCGATGCCCGCGACTGGCTCGACGCGCCCCATCGCCCGCGCCGCCCGCTCCTCGCCTATGGCAACGGGCGCTCCTATGGCGATTCCTGCCTCAATGACGGCGGAACGCTGATCGACGCGCGCGGCCTCGACGACATCCTCGCCTTCGACCGCGAGACGGGCCTGATCACCTGCGGCGCCGGCCTCATGCTCGACCGCCTGCTTGAGATCGTGGTGCCCGCCGGCTGGTTTCCGCCGGTCACGCCCGGCACGGCTTTCGTCACCATCGGCGGCGCGCTCGCCAACGACGTCCATGGCAAGAACCATCACAGCGCCGGCACCTTCGGCAGCCATGTCCGCGCCTTCGAGCTCGTTCGCTCGGACGGGCAGCGCCTGATCTGTGCGCCGGACCTGAACGGCGAGCTCTTCGCCGCGACCATCGGCGGCTTCGGCCTGACCGGCCTGGTGACGCAGGTGACGCTCCAATTGATGCCGATCGCCTCGGCCGAGATGGCGCAGGAGGTCCTGCCCTTCGGCAATCTCGACGGCTTCTTCGACATCGCCAACGCCTCCGACGCCACGCATGACTATACGGTGGCCTGGATCGACTCGCTGGCCAGCGGTCGCGATTTCGGCCGCGGCATCTTCTTCCGGGCCAACCATGCCCCGGCGTCCGATGAGCCGCCGCCTCGCCAGGCGCGCGCCCTGCCCTTTCCGCTGAAGCCACCCATCCCGTTGATCAACCGCGTGACGCTCGGCGCGTTCAACTGGCTCTACCGCAACAGCCAGCCGCGCGACGGTATCGAACGCCGCGTGCCCTATCGGCCGTTCTTCTATCCGCTCGACCGCATCCATGACTGGAACCGGGCCTATGGTCCGAAGGGCCTGCGCCAGTTCCAATGCGCGATCCCGCCCGAGAACGCGGCCGAGACCGTCGCGGAGATGCTGCGGCAGACATTGGCTGCCGGCGAGGCCTCCTTCCTGACGGTGCTGAAGCTCTTCGGCGACAAGCCCTCGCCCGGCCTGATGTCCTTCCCCATGCCGGGCGCGACGCTGACGCTGGATTTCCCCAATCGCGGCGAGCGGACAGAGCGCTTGCTGACCCGCCTCGACAGCCTCGCGATCGCCGCCGGCGGCCGGGTGAATCCCTACAAGGATGCCCGCATGTCCTCAGCGACATTCGCGGCCTCCTTCCCGCACTGGCGCGACTTCGCTGCTCATATCGATCCGGGCTTCTCCTCGGATTTCTGGCGGCGGGTCACGGCACCATGATCGCGGGCTGCGGCATCACGGCCCGGTGAGGCGGGCACGATACCGGTTCCCCGGCCCCTACAGGGCTGCTAGCTGCGGTTCATGACGACGCCTGAGAAAGACCAGCCGGCATCGGCCCGGAATCCCACTTTTTCGCCGACACGCCGCGAAGCCCTCGCCCTCACCCTGCTTGCCCCGCTGGCCGCGACGCCGGCCGCAGCCCGGCAGCCGCCGCGCTTCGCCGGACCAAGCTCGCAATTCATCCAGATCGATCCGCCAGAAGAGGCGGGCTCCCTCGTTCTCACCGACCTCGCCGGCAAGACCCGCCCGCTCTCCGCCTATCGCGGCAAGGCGGTGCTCCTGAATTTCTGGGCAAGCTGGTGCCCGCCTTGCCGACGCGAACTGCCGATCCTGCGGCGGCTGCAGGCCAGAGCCGCCCGCGAGCCCTTCGTCGTCGTCCCCGTCTCGCTCGATAAATCCGTGGTGACCGTCAGAGCCTATCTCGACCGGCTCGGCCTCGCCGATCTCACGACCTTCATCGATGCCGAAGGGATGGTGGCCTCGGGCCCGAAATCGGCAAAGCCCACGCCCTTCCCGCTCTACGGCATGCCGATGACCTATCTGCTCGACCGCGAGGCGCGCAGCGTCGGCTATCTCGTCGGCGAAGCGGATTGGACGAGCCCGGAAGGGCTGGAATTGCTGCGCTTCCATGGGCGGGCGTCAGGCTGATCGCACCTGTGCTTCAGGCGATCCGAGCCGCTCTGAAAAAATCTCACGTCGCCTTTGAACCCGTCCGCCGCGGCCTGCGACCAATGAGCATGAAGAGCGAAACCTTCGCTCTCGCAGAGATCGGGAGACGAGCATGACGACGTTCCGCAAGACCGTGACCGCGACCCTCGCGGCCCTCACCCTGGCCACCACCTTCGCGGCTTCCGGCGCCGAGGCGCGGCCGCGCTGGCACCGGGGCTATGGCTGGGGCGCCGGAGCCGGTGTCGTCGGCGCGCTCGCCGCGGGCGCCATCATCGCCGGCGCCACCCGCCCCGCTTATGGCTACGGCTACTACGATGGCCCCGTCCGCTCCTGCGACATGGTCGAGCGCTTCGACCGCTGGGGCAACGTCATCGGCTACCGCCGGGTGTGCGGCTACTACTGAGCTTTTCTGGAAGACCCCTGTTTCGAGACCCCTGACTCAAAAGGCCGGCTTACGCCGGCCTCTTTTTTGTTGTCGCAGAGCGAACCGCTCAGCCCTTGGCGGCGGCGACCTTGCGCAGATAGCCGGTGACGATGCCGGTGACGCCGCGCGACAGGATATCCTCGAAGGCCGCGAGGAACTGGTCGCACTGCTCGCGCGTCACGATCAATGGCGGCTCCAGCCGGATCACGTTGCGGTTGTACTCGGTGAAGGCGACGAGCACGTCGTGCTCCTTCAGCAGGAGCGCGCCGACGAAGCCGCAGAGCGAGCCCTTCAGCTTGTCGTCGAGCAGCGCGACCATGTGCTTCAGCCCGAAGGGCATGGTCTCGCTGATATCCTGGAACTCGACGCCGATCATCAGGCCGCGCCCGCGGATTTCCTTGAGCAGGGTCGGGTACTTGGCGCGCAGGCCGTTCAGCTTCTCGATCAGGTAGTCGCCCTGGCGCTGGGCATTGCCCATCAGGTCCTCGTCATAGAGGACGTTGAGGGCCTCGATCGACGAAACGCAGGCCTCGCCCATGCCGCCGAAGGTGGCTTGCGCATGGATCAGCGCGCTCTTCGGCTTGCCATAGGCCTTCATGTAGATTTCGCGCCGCGCGATCATCGCGCCCATCGCGGCCTTGGAGCCGCCGAGCGCCTTGGCGAGTGCGGTGACGTCCGGCACCACCCCGTCCCGCTCGAAGGCGAAGAACTGGCCGGTGCGGCCGAGCCCGCACTGCACCTCGTCGGCGACCCAGAGCACGCCATGCTTGTCGCAGAGCGCGCGCAATTCGCGCCAGAAGCCCTCGGGCGCCTCGACGATGCCGCCACCGCCCTGGATCGTCTCCATCACGACGATGCCGATCGACGGGTCGCTCTCCAGCGCCTGCCGGACCGCGTTGATGTCGCCGAAGGGCACCTTGACCCGGTTCTCGACCAGCTTGAACTGCGACTGGTAGAGCGTCGAATCCGTGACCGAGAGCACGCCCTTGGTCTTGCCGTGGAACGAGTTCGCAGCGTGCAGGATCTTGGACTTCTCCGGACCCTGCGCCTGCTCGGCGACCTTCAGCGCCGCCTCCATCGCCTCCGAGCCGGTCGAGCCGAGGAAGACCATGTCGAGATCGCCCGGAGCGATGGTGGCGAGGTTCTTCGCCAGCGCCGAGGCATATTGCGACATGAAGGCCATGCAGATCTCATGGCGGTTCTCGTCCTGGAACTTCTGCCGGGCCGCAACGATGCGCGGATGATTGTGGCCGAAGGCGACCGAGCAGAAACCGCCGAAGAAATCGAGGATCTTGCGGCCGTCCCTGGTGATGTAGTGCATGCCCTCGGCGCGATCGACGAGGATCTTGTCGAAGCCGAGCAGCTTCAGGAAGTGGAGCTGGCCGGGGTTGATATGGGCTGCGAAGAGCTCCTTCACCTGCGCGGCGTCGAGCTGCTTGGCGGCTTCCACGCTGATCAGTTGCGGCCGGGCGGCGGTCATCGGGGCATCCTCAGGCTTGAAGGCGGGCATGCTCATGCGGCGAGGCTCCTCTCAGCCTGTTTCGGGCCATCCTTGGCCTTGCGGTATTCGGTATAGGCGGCAAGCAGCATGTCCTCGTCGCGGTATTGCGGCGCCCAGCCGAGTTCGCGCTTGGCCTTGGAGGTGTCGAGGATGCAGATCTCGTCGGCGATCTTGTACTGCTCGGGGTCCATGATCGGCAGGTTGATCGCGTCCAGCGTGTCCAGCGTCAGCTTCACCAGCGAGGCCGGTGTCGGCAGCAGGATCGATTTCGAGCCGGCATGCTTGATCAGGTCGCCGAGCAGCTTGCGCACCGGCGGCGGATCGTCAGAGCCGAGATTATAGGCCTCGTTCGGGAAGCCCGCCTTCCAGGCCGCGACGCAGGCGCTGGCGCAGTCGAAGACCGAGATGAACTGGTAGGGGTTCTTACCTGAGCCGATCATCGGCACCGGCAGGTTCATGTCGATCAGCTTGAACAGCTTGACGAGGATACCGAGTCGCCCCGGCCCGATGATCAGGCGCGGCCGGAAGATCGGGATGCGGAAGCCCTTGGCGCGGTATTCCTCGGCAAGGCGCTCGGTCGCAAGCTTGCTCTCGCCGTATTCGCCGAGCGGATGGGCCGGATGCGTCTCGTCCTGCGGCACCGTCACCGAATGGCCGTAGATCATGTCGGTGGTGAAATGGACGAGCCGGTTGGCGCCGTTCTTCTCCATCCACGACAGGATGTACTGCGTGCCGTGATAGTTCACCGGCCAGAAGAACTCATGCCGCTCGGCCCGGGTCACGATCGGCGAGAGCATCTTGGCCGAGAGATTGTAGACGAGGTCTTCCGGCGCCAGCGGGATCGTGTCCACGCTCTCGGCCTGCGTCACGTCGATCTTCAGGAACGGCACCTTGGCGTAATGCGCGTGGCCGCTCTGGTGAATGTCCGCGACCAGCACCTCCTCGCCCATGGCGGAGAGATCAGCCGCCAGATGCGAGCCGACGAAGCCGTCGCCGCCGATGATGATGTGCTTCATCGCGTCACCTCCGGTCGACGGGCAGGCGGGGATGGCGGTTGCGCACCGGCACCGGCTGCGGCACGACCGGCGGCTCGAGTAGGGCGCCGAGGCGCAGGAACAGGCGTACGATCAGGTCCATGTTTCCCTCAGCTTTGTGCGATGAAGATGGTGCCGAGGACGATGAAGCCGATGCCGGCGATGCGCATCGCGCTTAGGTCCTCGTGGAAGACGAAATAGGCGTAAGCCGCGACCACGACATAGGCGAGGCTCAGGAACGGGTAGGCGTAGCTGATCTGCACTTTGGAGAGCACGATCAGGTGCGAGGCCATGCTGATGACGAAGGTGCACAGGCCCGCGAAGACGAAGGGATTGAAGACGACGCGGAACACCGTGGCGATCAGCCCGTCACCGGCGACATCGAGCGAACCGACGCCGGTCATGCCGCGCTTCAGCATCAGTTGCGCGGCCGCGTTCGTCAGCACCGTGAACAGGATCAGGGGAAGATAGGCATTCATGGTGGCGCTTGCCGGCTCCGCATGGCTTCGTCGCCACCGGGATGCAGCCGAAATTACTTCAAATGCCTTAGGGACCGGCGCCGGCTTGCTTCTAGCGTTAAGGCTCTACTGACGGGATCGCAGAAAATCGCCCGTGCCTCTTCAGTCCTTGCTCAGTTCTCGTGGTGTCCGCGCCGGATGCGCCTGACCGCAAGCCACACTCCGGCCAGCGCCACCGGCACGAACAGCGCCATCGCGATGCCGGTATCCGGCATCGGCCAGCCGGCTTCCTTGGCGCCCTTGGCGAGATAGCCGAACAGGCTGACGACGTAATAGGCGATGGCCGCGACCGACAGGCCCTCGACCGTATGCTGCAGCCGCAACTGCAGCCGCGTGCGCTCGTTCATGGCCGCAAGCAGGTCGCGGTTCTGCTGCTCCAGCGCGACATCGACGCGGGTGCGCAAGAGGTTGGAAGCCCGCCCCAGATTACGCGAGAGATCGGCCAGCCGCCCGACCAGCATCTGGCAGGTCCGCATCGCCGGCGCCATCCGCCGCGACAGGAAGGCGGAGATCGTCGGCCAGCCCTCATGCGGTTGCTCGCCGATCGCGGCCAGGCGCTGCTGTACGATGTCGCTATAGGCACGGCTGGCGCCGAAACGGTAGCCGGCGACGGTCGCTTCCGCCTGGAGCCGCGCCGCGAGCGCGGTCATCTCGTCGAGCAGGGCATTGTCGGCGGCGAGCCCGTCGGTCCGCGTCATCGTGCTGGCGATCCGCACCAGCGCCTCCTCCGTCGATTTCACGAAAGGCGCGATGCGATGGGCCTCCGGCAGGCCGAGCAAAGCCAGCGTCCGATAGGTCTCGATCTCCAGCAGCCGCTGCGCGAGCGCCCCCGCCTGCGCCGGCGTCAGCGAGCGGTCCCGCACCAGGATGCGCACGAACCCGTCGGCACAGGCCCGGAAATCCGTCGCCGCCATCGCCGCGCCGCCATCCACCGAGACCACTGCGAGGCTGGACGCATCGAACAGCCGGTCGAAGGCCTCGGTCGGCCGCTCGACGACCAGATGCAGGTCGACCGAGACCAGATGCGGCCCCGGCTGCGGCAATTCGAGCATCGGCTGCGGCAGCATCGCGGGCGGCGGCTCGAAGGGCTGGCCGCCATTCGCCGGCAGCTCCCAGCTATAGGTGGTGAATTCGCTATGCTGCTCCCAGCGCAGGCCGGTGTCGTTGAGCCGGGCGCGATGATGCTTCGCTCCCTCCGATGGCCCGGCGACGCCGCGCTCGGCACAGAAGCGCGCCAGCGCAGCGCGATCCGCCGCAGCCTGCTCGGCATCGGTCAGGAAGGCGAAATGCAGGACGCGGCTCGGCGTCGCCATTGGTGCGAAAGGGCGGGCATGGACCTCGCCCAGGATCAGGCCGCGATCGGGATGGGCGATCAGCCGCGACGGCGCCGGCTGTGGCACCTGAATCGCATTAGCATGACCCGCGTCTTCCATTGCCGCCCCCGCCCTGGACGAAGCCAGCTTGCCTTAGGTCATCCGATGCGCCAACACGCTGCGACGTCGCAGGGGCCGGCGCTGCTGCCATCGCTTGTCGCGCCCGGCCCGGATGCTGACGACGATCAAGCTCGGCGAGCCATCCCATGCCCCTTCCCAATCGCGTCAGGCCCGATGGCACGCTCTTCGCCGATCCGGCGCGCGGCACGTTCTATGGCAACCGTGGCGGCCGCTTTCACGATCCGTCGACGCATGAGGTGCCTAGCCGGCTTCAGGCGACGCATCACTGGCTTTGCTGCGTGCTCTCCTTCAAGGGCCGCAAGCGCAAGGTCTGGGGCCGCGGCTACACCGAGCTGTTCTTCTGCGACGAGGTGACGGCGCTCGCGGCGGGCCATCGCCCCTGCATGGAATGCCGGCGCCCGGATGCGCTCGCCTATCGCGAGGCGCTGGTGCGAGGCCTCGGCCTGCCCGAGACGCCGCTCTTTCCCGATCTCGACCGCATCCTTGATGCCGACCGTCGCGACGGCCGGATGAAGCGCACGCGCCGGCTGCCGGCGGAGCGATTGCCCGATGGCGCGATGCTGCGATCGGAGGATGGCGCAGCTTTCCTGGCGCTGCGCGGAGCCTCCGCTCTGCTCTGGTCGCCCGGAGGTTATGTCGAGCGACAAAAGCGCCCGACAGGCACCGTGACCGTGCTCACGCCCCCTGCCACGCTCGCCGCGCTGGAGCAGGGCTATCGCCCGCAATGGCATCCGAGTGCGGAGGCTTTCAGCGCAGCCTGACGGCCCGCGGGCAGGAACTTTCTCCCTCGGACGGGCGTTGCCACGGCATCATCGTTCCGAATTGGGGGCTGACACATGCGTTCGATCATTCTGTGGCTCGTGGGCGTTCCGATCCCGGTCATCATCCTGTTGTGGTTCTTCATGAAGTAGCGTCCGGTTGCGTCGCGTGGAGAAGGCCGGGCCCTGCGCCCGGCCTTTTCGTTTGGGTACGCTTCCCGCCATGAACTGACAGGCGATCATGCTTTCCGGGCATGACCCTGCCATCGCAACCACGCAACGGCTGCCCTATATGCCGCCCATGTCAGACACGACCTCGCCGATCATCTCGGTCTCCGGCCTCTCCAAGACCTACGCCTCCGGCTTCAGCGCGCTGAAATCGGTCGATCTCGCCATCCGGCGCGGCGAGATCTTCGCCTTGCTCGGCCCCAACGGCGCCGGCAAGACCACGCTGATCAGCATCATCTGCGGTCTCGTCCGGCCGAGCACCGGCACGGTCACGGCCGACGGGCACGACATCCTCACGGACTATCGCGCCGCCCGCTCGGCGATCGGCCTCGTGCCGCAGGAACTGACGACCGACGCCTTCGAGACGGTGTGGTCGACCGTGAATTTCAGCCGCGGTCTTTTCGGCAAGCCGCGCGATCCCGCCCTGATCGAGCGCATCCTGAAAGACCTCTCGCTCTGGGAGAAGAAGGACAGCCAGATCCGCATGCTCTCGGGCGGCATGAAGCGGCGCGTCATGATCGCCAAGGCGCTCTCGCACGAGCCGCGTATCCTCTTCCTCGACGAGCCGACCGCCGGCGTCGATGTCGAGCTCCGCCAGGACATGTGGCGCATGGTCCGCCGCCTTCGCGACGAGGGCGTCACCATCATCCTGACAACCCACTACATCGAAGAGGCCGAGGAGATGGCAGACCGCGTCGGCGTCATCTCCAAGGGCGAGATCATCCTGGTCGAGGAGAAGGCCGAGCTGATGCGCAAGCTCGGCAAGAAGCAGCTTTCGCTCCAGCTCCAGCAGCCGATCGCGGCGGTGCCGGAGGCGCTGGCGAGCTTCGACCTCAGGCTTTCCACCGCCGGCGACGAGATCGTCTACACCTACGATACCCAGGCCGAGCGCACCGGCATCACCACCTTGCTGCAGGGCCTCGCCGAGGCCGGCATCCGCTTCCGCGACCTCAGCACCAGCCAGAGCTCGCTCGAGGACATCTTCGTCAGCCTGGTCAAGGAGCGCCGCTGATGACCGGCCTGAACCTGCACGCCATCGCCGCGATCTACCGCTTCGAGATGGCCCGCACCTGGCGCACCCCGCTCCAGAGCATCGTCTCGCCCGTGCTCTCGACCTCGCTCTATTTCATCGTCTTCGGCGGCGCGATCGGCTCGCGCATGCAATCGGTCGAGGGCGTGCCCTATGGCGCCTTCATCGTGCCCGGCCTGATCATGCTCTCGCTCCTGACGCAGAGCATCGCGAACGCCTCCTTCGCGATCTATTTCCCGAAATTCACCGGCACGATCTACGAATTGCTCTCCGCCCCCGTCGCCTGGTGGGAGGCCGTGATCGCCTATGTCGGCGCCGCCGCGACCAAGTCGATCCTGCTCGGGCTCATCATCCTGCTGACGGCCGCCTTCTTCGTGCCGCTCAGGATCGAGCATCCGGCGATGATGCTGCTCTTCCTCGTGCTGACGGCGACGACCTTCAGCCTGTTCGGCTTCATCATCGGCATCTGGGCCGACGGCTTCGAGAAATTGCAGGTCATCCCGCTGCTGATCGTGACGCCGCTGGCCTTCCTCGGCGGGTCCTTCTACTCGATCTCGATGCTGCCGCCCTTCTGGCAGACGGTGACGCTGTTCAACCCGGTGGTCTACCTGATCAGCGGCTTCCGCTGGAGCTTCTACGGGCTCGCCGATGTCAGCCTCGCCGTCAGCCTGGGCATGACCTTGTTCTTCCTCGCCGCCTGCATCGCCACCGTCGGCTGGATCTTCAAGACGGGCTACCGGCTCAAGAACTGAGCCGGCAGTCCCGCCTCGCGCTCCTTCAGCTGCTGGAGCGCATCGCCTGCCAGTCCAGCTTGGCGCCGGCCGCTTCGCTGCTGCCGGTCATGCGGTCGTTCTCGACGCGCCCGGTATAGCTGCGCCCGCCGGCCGTGAAGCTGATCTCTCCGCCCTTCATCCGGGCTTCCGCGATCGGCTGCGCCTTGCCCGCGACCGTCAGAGTCCCCGAGAGCTTCTGGAAACTCTGCGCCAGCTTCAGCTCGCCATCGCCGAGGCGCCAGGTGCCCGCCACCTTGGCCGGGACGACCCAGTGATAGGCGCGGCAATAGCTCGAGCAGTTCTCGGCGACGACCGCGGTCTCATCCGGCTCCCAATCATCCATCATGAAGGTGTTGGAGACGACGCGGGTCCCCGGCTTCATGTTCAGGATCGTCGGCCGCAGCTTGAGATTGAGCTCCGGCAGCAGGAACAGCGTCAGCACCGTCGCATCGGAGAAATTGGTCTCGAAGATGTCGCCCTCGACGAAGCGCGCCTTGTCGGTCACGCCCTCGGCCTCCGCGGTACGCTTCGACAGCGTCACCAGATCGGGATTGTATTCGATGCCCAGCGCGCGCACGCCGCGCTTGGCCGCCGAGATCACGGTGCGTCCGTCGCCCGAGCCGAGATCGATCAGGTAGTCGTCCTTGGTCAGCCTGGCCATCTGGAACATGCGATCGATCAGAATTTGCTGGGTCGGCACCCAGACGACATCCTTGCCGGGCTGGCCCGAACGCGGCACGTAATCGGGGACGGCGCTCGGGTCCTTCGTCGCCTGGACGGGCTGGGCCTGGACGGCCAGCGGCGCCAGCAGGCCGATGGCGCAAGCGGCAGTGAGGATGCGAACGATCTTCATCATGTCTCTCCTGTCAGGCGGTCGTTACTTCAGCGGGGCAGGCGCGGCATCTGCGGGCAAGGCGGCTTCGGGCTCCCGGCGGCGGAACAGCAGCAGCGGCAGGCCGGCCAGCACCACGGCGAGGCCGACGAGGGCGCCCTTGCCCGTGTAAGCAAGGCTCGCATGCAGCATGTAGGCGCAAGCGAGGCAGAACAGGGCCGGCGTCAGCGGATAGAGCGGCACCTTGAAGGGCAGCGCCCGGCCGGGCTCGCGCCAGCGCAGGATCGGCAGGGCGAGCCCCACCAGCAGCAGGAAGGCCCAGAACACCGGCGCGCTGTAATCGACCATCGCCTGGAAGCCGTCGCGGCTCGCCGCGCCCAGCCCAACGAGCAGCATGGCGACGGCGCCTTGCAGCAGGAGGCCATTGGCCGGAGCCCGCCCGCGCTCGTCCCATTCCCCGACGCGCGGCAGCAAGGTGAGGTCCCGCGCCATCGCGAAATAGACGCGCGCGCCGGTGAAGATCGTGGCGTTCAGGGTCGAGAGCGCCGCGACGACGATCGCGAGGCTGACGATCAGCGCGCCCGGCTCACCTGCGACACGCCGCATCATGTCGGCGGCGACCGCCTCCGAACTGCGCAAGCCGTCGAGGCCGAGGATCGCGAGCAGCGCCAGATTGGCGAGCACATAGATGGCGATCAGGATCAGCGTGCCGATCGTCAGCACCTTCACCATGTTGCGAGCGGGGTCCTTGAGCTCGCCCGAGAGATAGGACGCTTCCGACCAGCCGCCATAGGTCAGGAGCACGAAGACCATGGCGAGCCCGATCGCCGCCGATGCCGGCGCGGGCGCGGCCGCCTGCACCGGCGCCTCCCCGCCGCCGAACAGCCCGAGCAGGATGATCGCCCCGAGCGCACCGACCTCGACGAAGGTCATCACGATCTGCATCGTCTTGCTCTGGGTCGTGCCGATGACATTGAGCGCGGTGAGAGCCACGATGGAGAGCCCCGCATAGATCGCCGGTCCCATCGGTCCGATCGGCGCGATCTGCGCCGCGTAGTCGCCAAGCACGAAGGCGACGGCCGCGATGGCGCCGGTCTGGATCACGGTCCCGCGCGCCCAGCCGAACAGCATTGCGACCGGCCGGCCATAGGCGCGGGTCAGGAAATGATATTCGCCGCCGGCATGGGGGTGGGCGGCGGCAAGCTCGGCATAGCAGAGCGCGCCGATCAGCGTGACGATGCCACCCGCAATCCAGACCCCGATGAAGGCGGCTTCACTGCCGGCATTGGCCGCGACGATCGCCGGCGTCTTGAAGATCCCGATCCCGACGACGATGCCGACCATGATCGTCACGGCATCGAAAACGGACAAGGTCGGCTGCGGCTCGGCCTTCGCGGCTGCGGGCATTCAGTCCCCCTCGGCTGGCATGGAGTCGTACGACGGAAGTCGGATCGGAGAATGCGGCGGGAATGGCGGTTGTTCCGCTCACAAACCGGTCGGCAATGCTCACGGAACCGTGAGCGGGGCGTGATTGCGCGTGTTGCCCGGCGCGCAAGCCGAGAATGATTGACTTCCCCCGCCTCATCCTGTCTTCACACCGGCCATGACCGATCTTTCGACCCTTCAGGCCCCGGTGGCCGAGGCGCCGCATGCGCGCCGGCGCACCTTCGCCATCATCTCGCACCCGGACGCGGGCAAGACGACGCTGACCGAGAAGCTGCTCTATTTCGGCGGCGCCATTCAGCTCGCCGGCGAAGTGCGCGCCAAGCAGGGCCGCCGCCAGACCTCCTCGGACTGGATGAAGATCGAGCGCCAGCGCGGCATCTCGGTCGTCACCTCGGTGATGACCTTCGAATATGGCGGCCACGTCTTCAACCTGCTCGACACGCCCGGCCACGAAGACTTCTCGGAAGACACCTACCGCACGCTGACCGCCGTCGATGCCGCCGTCATGGTGATCGACGCCGCCAAGGGCATCGAGGATCGCACCAAGAAGCTGTTCGAGGTCTGCCGTCTCAGAGACATCCCGATCGTCACCTTCATCAACAAGGTCGACCGCGAGACGCGCGATCCTTTCGACCTGATCAACGAGATCGAGACCACGCTCGCGCTCGACGTCGCGCCGATGACCTGGCCGGTCGGCCGCGGCCGCGAATTCGTCGGCACCTACGATCTCAAGGCCAATACCTTCCGCCGCAACCAGAAGGGCGACGAGCGCGCCGAGGACCGCCAGGTCTCCGGCTGGGACGATCCGCTCTTCGACGAATTGCTGCCGCATGGCGCCGCCGAGACCTGGCGCGAGGAGGTCTTCCTCGCGGCCGAGGGCCTGAAGCCGTTCGATCTTCAGGCCTTCCGCGAGGGCCATCTGACCCCGCTCTATTTCGGCGCGGCTTTGCGCGACTATGGCGTGCGCGACCTGATCGATGCGCTCGGCGCCTATGCCCCGAGCCCGCGCGCGCAACTCGCCGACAAGCGCCCGATCGAGGCGGATGAGCCGAAGATGACCGGCTTCGTCTTCAAGATCCAGGCGAACATGGACCCAAACCATCGCGACCGCATCGCCTTCATGCGCATCTGCTCGGGCAAGTTGACGCGCGGCATGAAGGCGAAGCTCGTTCGCACCGGCAAGCCGATGCCGCTCAACGCGCCGCAATTCTTCTTCGCCCGCGACCGCTCGATCGCCGAGGAGGCCTTCGCCGGCGACATCGTCGGCCTGCCCAACCACGGCACGCTGCGCATCGGCGACACGCTGACCGAGGGCGAAGACATCGTCTTCAAGGGCGTGCCGAGCTTCGCCCCGGAAATCCTGCGCCGCGTCAAGCTGAAGGATGCGATGAAGGCCAAGAAGCTGCGCGAAGCCCTGCAGCAGATGGCCGAGGAAGGCGTCGTCCAGCTCTTCCTGCCGCATGACGGCGCGCCCGCCATCGTCGGCGTCGTCGGCGCCCTCCAGCTCGACGTGCTCAAGGAGCGCATGGACGCAGAATACTCGCTGCCGGTCGATTTCGAGCCCTGCCAGTTCTCGATCGCCCGCTGGGTCTCATCGGACGACAAGGTCGCGCTGCAGAAATTCGTCGGCCTCAAGCCCTCGGCCATGGCCGACGATCTCGACGGCGATCCGGTCTTCATGGCGTCCAGCCAGTTCACGCTGAAATACGATGCCGAGCGCGCGCCCGACATCACCTTCTCGGACGTGAAGGACTATCAGAAGGTCACGAAGGCCTGAGGCCGGGCCTCCTCGCCGTCATGCTCGCCCTTGTGGCGAGCATCCACGCCTTGAACATTGCGCTCGTCCAGCGAAGACGTGGATGGTCGGGACAAGCCCGACCATGACGGAGCACCAGTTCCTGTAAAGCCGCCCAGGTCATCCCTCCCCCGCGAAACCCAGCGGGATCGCCGAGGTCGATTTCAGTTCCTCCATCGCGAACATCGAGGTCACGTCGCTGAGGTCGATGCGCGAGATCAGCTTCTTGTAGAGCGCGTCATAGGCCGCGATATCGGCGACATAGGCCTTGAGCAGATAATCGATTTCGCCGCTCATCCGGTAGAAATCGACGATCTCGGGCAGGTCGTGCACCGCCTGGTGGAAGCGCTCCAGCCACTCCATCGAATGGCGCGCCGTCTTGACCGCGATGAAGACCGTCACGCCGGCCTTGAGCTTCTCGCGGTCGAGCAGGGCGACGCGGCGCTTGATATAGCCGCCCTCCTCCAGCTTCTGCACCCGCCGCCAGCAGGGCGAGGACGACAGCCCGACCGCCTCGGCGAGTTCGGCGAGCGGCAGGCTCGCATCCTCCTGCAACCGCGCCAGGATGCGCAGGTCGAAAGCATCGAGCTTGGCCATGACCCTCCACCGAATTCAGAATCAGCTTCCTTCCTGAAGAATGAAGCGGAGAGAAATTTCCACATATCATCACATGAAGGGCAAGGGATTCCAATCGGAGATGAAAATTCTCCAACTCCGCAAACCGCTGCCCCCATTCGCGCCCTATCATTTCCCCAGTGATCCAGAGGGGAATGGCATGCAGGGTTTTCTCAGCGAAGAGCGGCGCGGGGCCGTGCTGCGCAATCTGCGGACCGATGCCGGCACGATGACGCGCGACTACCTGAGCGCCGCCCGCGAGGTGCTGCAGGAGCTCGTCGCCATGCCCGACCTGATCCAGCGCCTGCCACTGGAGCGCAAGGCCGGCTGCTATAGCCGCAACCTCCTGGCCGGCGACGAGAATGTCAGCGTCTGGGCGATCGTCTGGGGCGAAGGCTCGGCCACCTCGATCCACGACCATCATTGCTCCTGCTGCTTCGGCGTCGTCTCCGGCACCGTCACCGAGACCTGGTATCGCGCCATCGACGCCAATCGCGCCGTGCAGACCGAGGAGCAGGAGCGCAAGCCGGGCTACGTCGCCTGCATGCTGCCTTCGGGTCCGAATATCCACCGCATGCGCAATTTCGGGCCGGGCGAGGCGATCTCGATCCATATCTACGGCTTCGATCACGAGGTGCATGCCTCCTCGATCGAGACCGAATACACCGCCGTCAGCGGCTGACCCTTCCCGCCGGGTATCTTATCCCCGGCCCCGCGACAGCGGTGATGATGCTCTCCTTCCCTGGGAGGGCATTTTCATGTCGATGCGCGCCATCGGAAACTGGATCGGCCTCGACCACGCAGCCGCGCCGGAGCTGACGGTCACCCGCGAGCGCCTGCTGCGCCTTGCCCCCTCGGCCAGTGCGGCGATCGTGGCCGGTATTGCCGAGCGCTTCGACGAGCTGGCGGATGACCACGACGTCACCACGCCGCGGCGCATCTGCCATTTCCTGGCGCAGGCGGCACACGAGACCGACGGCTTCCGGACGCTCGAGGAATATGGCGGCCCCGCCTATTTCATCCGCTACGAGGGCCGCCGCGACCTCGGCAACACACAAGCCGGCGACGGCATCCGCTATCATGGCCGCGGCATCTTCCAGCTGACCGGGCGCGCGAATTACCGTCGCTTCGGACAACGGCTCGGCCTCGATCTGGAAGCCGAGCCCGAACGGGCCAAGGAGCCCGAGACCTCGCTGCGCGTCGCTTTCGCCTACTGGGCCGAACGCGCGATCAACCCGGCGGCTGATGCAGACGATGTCGAGCGCGTGACGAAGCTGATCAATGGCGGCCGCAACGGGCTGGCGGAGCGGACGCGCTATCTGCAGAAGGCCAAGGGGATTTGGTCCTGACAGGTTTCCGCACACAGGGCTTTTTGCGGCTCTGCCTGAAAAGTTCCATGAGAAGCGGGAATGCTCGCTCCATGCCCTGAGCAGGCGCACCGCCTTGCGAGCTACGCCGCACCGCCCCATCATCGCACTATGACGACGCCTGCCGACATCCGAGCCGATCATCGCCCGCCGCTCTGGGCGGCGCTCGCCATCGCGATCCTGCCGGTGGTGGCCGCCTCGGTCGCCGGCAGCGCGGTGACCGTCCCGCAGATCCCGGCCTGGTATGCCGGGCTCGCCAAGCCGCCCTTCAACCCGCCGAACTGGATATTCGCACCGGTCTGGACGACGCTCTTCGCCCTGATGGCGCTCGGCGTTTTCCGCATCCTGCGCCTGCCGGTCGGCACGCCCGGCCGACGCCGTGCGCTGCTGGCCTATCACCTGCAGCTTCTGTTCAATATCGGCTGGTCCTTCGCCTTCTTCGGCGCCAACAGCCCGCTGGCCGGCCTCGCGGTCATCCTGCCGCTGCTGGTCCTGATCATAGCGACGATCGCAGCCTTCCGGCCGCTCGACAGGCTCGCTTCGAACCTGCTCTGGCCCTATCTCGCCTGGGTCGCCTTCGCGACGCTGCTCAACGCCTCGATCTGGTGGCTGAACCGCTAACCGATCGAGCGCTCGATCACCTTCATCACGGTCGCGCGCAGATCGGCGATGGTGAAGGGCTTGGCCATCACCTCGGACACGATCGACTCCAGGCTCTTGGCCCGCTCGCGCTGCTCGGCATAGCCGGTCATCAGCATGATCGTCAGCTCCGGGAACTGCTGCTTGGCCGCAAGCGCCAGCGCGATCCCGTCCATCAGCGGCATGCGGATATCGGTCAGCAGCAGGTCGAAGCGGCCTTGCTCCGCTTCGAGGATATCGAGCGCCTCGGCCCCGTCGGACGCGGTCAGGCAGCTATGCCCGTCGAGGCTCAGGCCCCGCGCGACCAGCACGCGCAGCGGCTCCTCGTCATCGACGACCAGAATACGTGACATGGATACTCCTCAGATGCCGGGCAAGCCGGCCTGATCATCGGTCTCGACCACGCCGACGAAGGGCAGCTGCCGATAGGAATGGGCGACATCCATGCCGTAGCCGACCACGAAATAATCAGGGCATTCGAAGCCGACATAATCGGCCTGGATATTGACCGCCCGCTTGTGCGGCTTCTCCAGCAGCACCGCGGTCGAGACCTTGCCCGCACCGCGCGCCGCCAAGAGGTCCTTGGCAAAGGCGAGCGTCCGGCCGGATTCGAGGATGTCGTCGACCAGCAGTACGTCGCGCCCGCGCACCTCGCTCTGGACGTCACGCAGGATCTCGACCTGGCCCGAGGAGGTCGTGCCGGCGCGGTAGCTCGACAGGTGGACGAACTCGACCTGCGGCGCGAGCCCGGTGCGATGCATCGCGCGGATCAGGTCGGCGGCGAACATGAAGGAACCCTTCAGGACGGCGACGACGAGCAGGTCCTTCGGATTGCTGGCCGCGATGGCTTGCGCCATCTCCTCGTTGCGCCGCGCGATCGCCGCTTCGTCATAGAGAACCCTGATGCGCCGTTCCGGCATGATGACTCCGTTTCGATATCCGGCCGCAACCAGCCTCGCGCGTTTCAGGCGCGCTCAAGACCGATGCAGGCAATGATGCGTGAACACGGTCCGGCTGCTGTGCCGGACCGGTCGACAGATCCCCGTCCTAGCAGCCTCAGTGCTTGCTGGCGAGATTGGCTGCAGTTTCGGCGGATGTGAAGCGCACCCTGACCGACTGTCCCTGCTCCGGCGGCGAAGCCAGCCGGGCCCGGAAGCGGACGAGCTCGGCCGGTTCGAGGCTCGCGCGCGGCGGCTCGGTCGTCCAGGTGTAGAGCGTCGCACCGCCGGCATCCTTGACCGCGACCTCGATCAGCGGCACCGCCGTCTTGCTCTTGGTGATGTTGGTGACCTCGCCCTCGACGATAAGGAAGCGGTTCTGGCCGTCGGCGACGAGGCCGCTCTCGATCGCACTGAGGCTCAGGCCCCGGACATTCACGGGCATGCCGATCTTTTCGAACAGGCCAGCAAGCTGCGGCGCAGCACGGACGGCCGCCTGACGCTGCCAGACGACGATGCCGAGCAGCGCAAGGCCGGCAAGCGCTGCCGCTATCGGCCGCCCCGCTCCGCCCCGGCGCAGGAAAGCGCCCGGCGGCTTGTCCGGCTTGCCCGGGCGCTTGGTCCGGCGCTTCGGCGCGGCGGCCACCGGCGCCTCGACGACCGGAGGCTCCTCGGAAACATCCTGCCCGCCCGCTTCGGCAGCAAGCGCGGTGATTTCGGCATCGATCGCGGCGGCGCGCTCCAGCTCCTCGGCGAGCAGCGCCTGCGTCTCGGCCTCGCTCGGCGGCTCCGGGAAGGCTGCAGGCTCGACATGCCAGGACGTCTTGCAGCTGGCGCATCGCACCTTGCGCCCTTCCGGCCCCAGTTTGGCCGCGTCGAGTTCATATTGGCTCGCGCAGGATGGGCAGACGATCAGCATGGGTGCGAGCCAACTCCTTCAAGACGGTTGCCGCAAGCGCTTCGGCATGGCAGCGAGGCGCTACGCCGCAGCAGCAATTGCGCGCGCCTCCATTGGCGCGATTTATGGTTAACGCCTCGTGAAGAATCTTCGGCGCAGATTGGCCGCGTCACGGTCTTTCCGCGCGCCTCGGCTTGCGGTGTAGGATCGCCTGCGGATTCGCAAGAGATCGGTTCAACAAGGAAGACCGCTTGGTTCGGTTCGAAAACGTCGGCCTGCGATACGGCATGGGTCCGGAGGTGCTGAAGGATATCAACTTCAGCATCGAGCCGCGCTCGTTCCAGTATCTCACCGGTCCCTCCGGGGCCGGCAAGACGACGCTGATGCGCCTCATCCTGATGGCGCTGAAGCCGACGCGCGGGCTGGTCAACCTGTTCGGACAGGACGTCTCGCGGCTCGATCCCGATACGCTCACCGCCTTCCGGCGCCGCATGGGCGTGGTCTTCCAGGATTTCCGCCTGCTCGATCACCTCACCGTCTACGAGAACGTCGCGCTGCCGCTGCGCGTCCTCGGCAAGGAGGAGGCGAGCTACCGCGCCGAGGTCGTCGAATTGCTGCGCTGGGTCGGGCTCGGCGAACGCATGCACGCCGTGCCGCCGGTGCTCTCCGGCGGCGAGAAGCAGCGTGCGGCCATCGCCCGCGCGCTGATCAGCCGGCCAGAGCTCCTGCTCGCCGACGAGCCGACGGGCAATGTCGATCCCGGCCTTGGCCGGCGCCTGTTGCGGCTCTTCATGGAGCTGCAATCGCTCGGCACCGCCGTCGTCATCGCGACGCATGACCTCAACCTGATGGACATCTACGACGCACCGCGCCTCGTGCTGGCCGACGGACACCTGCATGTCGATGCCTGAAGCCAGCGACCGGGAATCGGGACGGGAGCGCGGCCTGCCGCCCAATCTCCGGCGCGACCAGCCGCTCGTACCAGTCGACAATGTCGCCGGCCGCGCCCTGATGGCCGTGATCGCGATCCTGACCTTCCTGGCCTCGCTCAGCGCGGGTGCCGCGGTGCTTGCCGCGCGCGCCTCCGATCAATGGCGCGGCGCCATCTCCAATGAGATGACCATCCAGGTCCGTCCCGATTCGCACCGCAAGATCGACGATGACGTCGCCCGTGCCGTCATGCTGGCAAGCGGGCTGAAGGAGGTCGAGAGCGTCCGCGCCGTGCCCAAGGCCGAATCCGACAAGCTGCTCGAACCCTGGCTCGGCACGGGGCTCGATCTCGTCGAACTGCCGGTGCCGCGCCTGATCGTGCTCAAGCTTCGGCCGGAAGCCGGCAGCGATCTCGGAGGCTTCGGCGCGACGCTGCGCCGTGAAATACCGACCGCGACGCTCGACGACCACCGGCTCTGGGTCCGGCGCCTCTCCGCCATGGCCGGCACCATCATCGCCTCCGGCTTCGCCATCGTGCTGCTGGTGCTGACGGCCGCAGCGCTCGCCGTCGCCTTCGCCACGCGCGGCGCCATGGCCGGCAGCCGTGACAGCGTCGAAGTGCTGCATTTCGTCGGGGCCGACGACGATTTCATCGCCCGCGAATTCCAGAGCCGCTTCATCCGGCTCGGCCTCCGTGGCGGCCTGTTCGGGGGGCTCGCCGCCATCGCGACGATCGCCGTGCTAGGCTTCCTCGCCTCGCGCTGGAGCGCTACGCCCGAGGCGGAGCAGTTGCAGGCCCTGTTCGGCGCCTTCGAGATCGGCTGGACGGGCTATGGCGCCGTCATCCTCGTCGCCCTGGTTGTCGCCGTGATCGCCGGCCTCGTCTCCCGCTTCACCGTGCGCCGCCACCTGAGGATGCTGGCATGAGCATCGCAAGCGCGGCACGGCGTCAACCAAGCCTTAACGCTTGCGGCAGGACCGGACGCATGCCTGCCGCCGTTATGCCCGATTGCCGCGTTACGACGGCGGCGTCATGGCCATGATCGGCAGCACAGACGACCATCTCAGGATGGCCCATTCCGATTCCGCGCCCCGGAGCGGCAAGCCTGCCCGGTCGATCTCGCTGCGCCGTATTCTCGGGCTCGCGACGGCTGCTCTCGCTGGCATCGGCCTCCTGCTCCTGGGCATCGGCTATGCCCGTTTCGCCGGCAAGATCGATGCACGCGAACCGGCCAGCACGCCACGCACCGATGCGATCGTCGTCGTCACCGGCGGCGCCCAGCGCGTCGGCGATGCCATGGGCCTGCTCGGAGCCGAACGCGGCCGGCGGCTCCTGATCAGCGGCGTCAACGAGAAGACCGGCCGCGAGGAACTCGCCAAGCTGAACCCCGCCTCGCGCGACCTGCTGGCCTGCTGCGTCGATCTCGACTATCGCGCCCGCAACACCATCGGCAACGCGATCGAGGCCCGCCGCTGGCTCCGCCGCCACGGCTTCCGCTCGCTGCTGGTCGTGACCTCGAATTATCACATGCCGCGCACGCTCGCGGAATTCGCCCATGCGATGCCGGGCGTCGAGCTCGTCGCCCATCCGGTCGTGACCGAGCATATCGACACGGCCGGCTGGTGGTACCGCTGGTCCACCATCAAGATCCTCGCGCCGGAATACGCGAAATATCTGGTCGCGCGCCTGCGCAGTCTCGTCGAGAGCGATCCCGAAACCTCGCGCCTCTCGGTGATCATCGGCGGCCGCAAGCCGGTTTCGCCGAAGCCAGCGGACTCGCTTGGCCCCGCTGGCGAAAAGCGCACGCGCCTTCCGGAACAGCATCGCCACGAGGGATGATGCCGAAACGGGCAAGGCGACGCTTGACCGCGACGGCATCTCGGGCTCATTGCGCAGCATGCTCGTCCTGCGCTCCCTCGCCTTCAATGTCCTGTTCTATGCCAATCTCGTCCTCTGGCTGATCTTCGCGGTCCTGCCCGCGCTGCTGCTGCCGAAGCGCGCGCTGCTGGCGGTCGCGATCGCCTGGTCGCATTCCTCGCTCTGGCTGATGCGCGTCGTCGCCGGCACGCGCTACGAGATCACCGGCGTCGAGAACATCCCGGAGGGCGGCCTGATGGTGGGTGCCAAGCACCAGTCCTTCCTGGAGACCTTCGCGCTGGTCACCGTGTTCACGAACCCGGTCTTCATCCTGAAGCGCGAGCTGACCTGGATCCCGGTCTTCGGCTGGGCCCTGACGAAGATGCGGATGATTCCGGTCAATCGCGGCGCCCGCGCCCGCGCGCTCTCCGATGTCACGCGCCGCGCCAAGATCGAGCTCGGCCAGAACGGCCGCCAGCTCCTGATCTTCCCGGAAGGCACCCGCCGCGCGCCCGGCGCCCCGCCGGCCTACAAGTTCGGCGCCGCCCATCTCTATGCCGAGCTCGGCGTGCCCTGCGTCCCGGTTGCGCTGAACACCGGCCTCTACTGGCCTCGCCGCAAGTTCCTGCGCCGCCCCGGCACCGTCCGGATCGAGATCCTGCCGGCGATCGAGCCGGGGCTCGACAAGGTCGCCTTCCAGGCCATCCTGCAGGAGCGCATCGAGACGGCAAGCGACCGCCTTCTGGCCCAGGGCCGCGCCGAACTCGCGGCGCGCGGCATGGACCCGCTCGCCAGTTCCTGACACACCCTGACAGCAGCAGAGCGGGAAAGCGCCGGCCTCGTCGCCGGCGGCGCTTGACTTATCCCCAGATCGTTCCCATTTTGTTCCCATCACTGGAGGAACGGATATGGCCGCTCTCGCCTATCGCTATACCCCCGATCTCTTCGACGAGGCGCCGGCCGCCCGCGAAATGCCCCTGCGCAGCACCGCTGCTCTCAGCGAGCGCCGCTTCACCGCCTGGCGTGGCCGCTCCGGCCGGCGCTATGTCGCATCGGTCTTCTCCGTCGACGACACGCATGCGCTGAGCTTCACCGATGCGGTGCTTCTGGCGATCTCGGCCGACCGGCGCGTCATCGCCGCCCGCGATTCCGGCCCCTTCGGCATCGAGGCCGCGCTCGGCCGCTGGCAGCGCGCGGTCATGGCCGCCGGCGCCTGCGAGATCCATGTCCATCTGCTCGCAGAGGACGGGATGAGCCGCCGCGCCGCCCTGCTCGACCTGATGCCGGAAGCCAGCCCGGAGGGCTGACGAGAGCAGGACCGTATCCCACGGAGCCTGAACGTCATCCCGGACAAGCTGCGCAGCAGCGCCGATCCGGGATCCATCGTAGGGCAGCAAGCTCTATGATGGATCCCGGGGCAAGCCCGGGATGACGTAGTGGCTCCGAGAACAGTTGGCTCTTCTATCCCGCCAGCGGCGGATGGGGCGCACCAAGCCCCGGCGCCAATTGCTGCGCAAGGTCCGCCAGCACGGGATCGAAGATACCCATCTTGCGCAGATGCTCATGCGTCTGCAGCACATAGTCCGGGTTCTCGCCGGACTGGCCCTTGCCCTCCCGCACAAGCTTGAGCAGCTGCGCCGCGGGCAGCTTGCCGGCATATTGCAGGTGCTTGCGGTCGGCGACATAGACGATGCCGCGCACCTGCCGGCCGTCCTCCAGCTTCAGCGGCACATGGCGTTCGAGATAGACCGCCGTCGCCTGCTCGCGTGCCCGGAGATAATCCACCGTCTCCTGCGCCTGCCCGGCCGCGACCCGGAAGGCGAGCCCGCGGCAGACCCCGCCGCGATCCAGCCCCAGCACCAGCCCCGGCCGCTCCGGCGTACCGCGATGGACATGCGAGAACACGCAGAGCGAGCGATGATAGCCGTGGAGCCGCGCCTGCACGCTCTCCTCGAAAGCGAAGCCCGGCCGCCAGATCAGCGAGCCATAGCCGAAGACCCAGAGATCCGTTGCGCCGAATTCGGTCGTCATTTTCGTCCCATAATTTGGCCGCGCCGGCCTGCTTGCTTGAGCATCAGACCGAAAAGCGGTACCCGCTTTTCAAGCAAATCCGGTGTCACGACAACGAGATAGATCGGCCGCGACGGCAGTCCGGGCGATCTAGCGATCCGCCCGCCTCCGCGCAAGGAATGCCTGCCGCATGACCGATACTCTTCCGACGCGCCGCCGCAGCCGCTTCTGGCTCTACGGCCCCTTCATGCTGCTGGTCGTCCTCGCCGTCGCCTGGTCCGCCTTCTGGTTCTATGCGCGCGGCCGCGTCGCGGCCGAGATCGAGAATGCGCTGGCCCGCGAGGCGCAGCGCGGCCGCACCTGGAGCTGCACCGACCGCAGCGTCAGCGGCTTTCCGTTCCGCATCGAACTGCGCTGCAACGCGCTGGCCCTGACCTCGACCCGCTGGGGTGATGCGGTCCGCGTCGAGACCGGCCCCTCCGTCGCCGTCGCTCAGGTCTATTCGCCTAGCCTCATCATCTTCGAGGTCTCGGGCCCGGCCAAGGCAACCCTGCCCGAAGGCCGCGTCTTCGACCTCAACTGGAAAAGCCTCGGCGCCAGCCTCTCCTGGCGCAGTCCCGAGCGCTTCGCGCTCGTCGCCAGCGAACCGCGCGGCGTGCTGACCACGCCCGGCCTCGCGACCGAGACCTGGGGCGCGGCGACACTCGAAGCGCACCTACGCCGCAACCCGACGCGCCCGGCAACCGAGCAGGCCGTCGACATCGCCATCTCCGCCAAGGGCACGATCCTGCCGCCGATCGATGCCCTGCTCGGCAACACGGAAGCCGGCGAGATCGACCTCCAGGCGACGCTCACGCAAGCCGAGAGCTTCCGCAAGGGCTTCAATCCCGACACCCTCGAAACTTGGCGCACCGCCAACGGCACGCTCGAACTGACCCGCCTCGTCTCGACCAAGGGCAAGGCCCGCGTCGATGGCAGCGGTCAATTGGCCCTCGATCCGCTGCACCGTGTCGCCGGCGACCTCCAGCTGGCAGCCGCCGGCATCGAGCAGATCGGCGGCCTGCGCATCGGCAACCTCCTGGGCGGCCTCGGCGGTTTCCTGGGCGGGCGCGGCGGCAACAATGCCGGCGCGGCGCCCGGCCTCACCACCCTGCCGCCGGTCTCGCTGCGCGAAGGCCGGGTCTTCATCGGCCCGTTCCGCCTGCCGCTGCAGCCGCTGCCGCCACTGTACTGACGGCAAAAGAAAAGGGGCGCCTCGCGGCGCCCCTTCAAACTCTCGACGGCAGAAACCGGGTCAGGCCGCCGGCAGCGCGGCGCGCGGCGCCTCGATGCGGGTGATCGCCTTCTTCACGGCCTCCTGCACCTTCTCGAAGGCGCGGACCTCGATCTGGCGCACACGCTCGCGCGATACGCCGAACTCCTCGGAGAGCTGCTCCAGCGTGATCGGGTCCTCGGCCAGGCGACGCGCCTCGAAGATGCGGCGTTCGCGGGGGTTCAGCACCTCCAGCGCCTCGCGCAACGCCGAATGGCGGTTGTCGGCCTCCTCGGAATCGGCGAGGCGGCGTTCCTGGCTCTCCGAATCATCGACCAGCCAGTCCTGCCATTCGCCCTCGCCATCCTCACGCAAAGGCGTGTTGAGCGAGGCATCGCCGCCGAGGCGGCGGTTCATGTCGACCACGTCCTGCTCGTTGACGCCGAGCTTGGTCGCGATCTGCTGCACCTGATCGGGACGCAGATCGCCCTCGCCCAGCGCCGAGATCTTGCTCTTGGCCTTGCGCAGGTTGAAGAACAGCTTCTTCTGGTTGGCCGTGGTGCCCATCTTCACCAGCGACCACGAGCGCAGGATATATTCCTGGATCGAGGCCTTGATCCACCACATCGCATAGGTGGCGAGGCGGAAGCCCTTCTCGGGCTCGAAGCGCTTCACCGCCTGCACCAGGCCGACATTGCCTTCCGACACGACTTCGCCGATCGGCAGGCCGTAGCCGCGATAGCCCATGGCGATCTTGGCGACGAGGCGCAGGTGCGAGGTCACGAGCTTGTGCGCCGCATCGCGGTCGCCATGCTCCCGCCAGCGCTTGGCCAGCATGTATTCCTCGCTCGGTTCCAGCATCGGGAACTTGCGGATTTCATCGAGATAACGTGACAGCCCGCCTTCGGCGGACAGGACGGGCAGCGAAGCACTCGCCATGCTCGTTCTCCTCATCGAGGCCCCCGCTTGGCGGCAGGCCCTCCGCGCGATCAACCTTCGCGCAGGCTTCGGATTTAAGCAAAACGATCCAACGCTGGAACCTGTCATCGGTTCGGTCGGAACGCTCGCTTGCGGCGCCCCCTTGGCCATCCGCATCCGAACAACCCCAGTATATGCGAACTCACTCTGGCGGAAAGGTGGCAAAACCGCCCGGTTCGCTCACAGCCGCGCGAGCGCTGCTTGCAAATTCGCAAAATCCTCGGGCGGCTCCGACTCGAACAGCATCTCTTCGCCACTCGCCGGATGCTCGAATCCGAGGATTGCCGCATGCAGGGCCTGGCGGCCGAGCGTGGCCAATGCCGCCTGCGCATCCGCCGGCAGCCTCACGGCCTTGGTGGCGAAGCCCGAGCCGTAGAGCTGGTCGCCCAGCAGGGGATGGCCGATATGGCTCATATGCACGCGAATCTGGTGCGTGCGCCCGGTCTCCAGCCGGCATTCGATCAGGCTCGCCAGCGGCTCGGTCTCGTCCAGCCCCTTCAGCAGCGGCGGATAGCGTTCGAGCAATTCGATATGGGTGATCGCCTCGCGTCCGCGCCCTTCCTTGACCACGGTCATCTTCTCGCGATTGCGGGTCGAGCGCTCGATCGGCGCGTCGATCGTGCCTTCGCGCAAACGCGGCACACCCCAGGCGATGGCGAGATAGGCCCGTTGCAGCGGCCCGGTGCGGCCATGGTCGGCGAACTGCTTGGCGAGCTTCTGATGCGCCCGGTCGTTCTTGGCGACGACGAGCAGGCCGCTGGTATCCTTGTCGAGCCGGTGCACGATGCCCGGCCGCCGGACGCCGCCGATGCCGGAGAGGCTCTCGCCGCAATGGGCGATCAGCGCATTGACCAGCGTGCCGTCCTCATGCCCGCCGGCCGGATGGACGACGAGCCCTGCCGGCTTGTCGATCACGATCAGGTGCTCGTCCTCGTAGACGACGTCGAGCGGGATATCCTGCCCGACCGGGTCGGCCGGCTTCGCAGCGGGCATGACGAGCGCGATCGTGTCACCCTCGACCACCTTGCGGCTGCCGTCGCTGAAGACGGCGCCGTTGAGGCTGACCCCGCCCTCCTTGATGACCTGCTGCAGGCGCGCGCGCGAAATCTCGCCGGCCAGAAGGGCGAGCGCCTTGTCCAGGCGCTGGCCGGCCTGCTCGGGGCCGACCGTCAGCGTGACGGCGGCGTTCGGATCGAGAATGGATGTCATCGCGCCGCTATAAGGCGCATGGCCGCCGGCCGCACGCCTTTTCCGCAAACCTTGACCAAACCTCCTCCGTCATCACGGACGGAGCGCAGCGAATATCCGGGCTCCATGCCGGAGCGCAGCCGAAGAAGGTTCAGGCATGGATCCCGGGTCTCCCTACGGTCGCCCGGGATGACCATGGAGGATGGAAGTGGCGATCGTCGTCAGCCGAACAGCCTGAAGCCGCTCTTCTTCGGCTCCGGCGGCGGTTCCTCCTCCGGTCCCGGATCGTCAGGCGCGTGCGAGACCGGGAAGATCACCGGCTTGGGCGACGCCGCCTCGCGCGGAGCCGGCTTGCTTTCGACTGGCTTGGCCTCGGCAGGCTTCGGTTCAACGGGCTTCGCAAGTTCGACGGCCGCTTCCACCGGCTTCGGTTCGACGACCGGCTTCGGCTCCTCCTTCGGGGCCGGGGGCGCAGCAGCCACCGCAGGTTCCGGCTTGGGCTCTTCCTTCGGCGCAGGTGGAGGTGGCGGTGGCGGCGCAACGGCCGCAGGCTCGATCGTCGTGACGCTCTCCGCCTTGACCTCGATCAGCTTGGTCGAATCGTCGAGATCCGCCAGCACGTCGTCGACGGCCTGAGCCCGGCTTCCCAGCGTCGCCGGTGGCACCGTCCAGACGAAGGCGTCGAGCCGGCCGGTGATCGGCGAGACCGGCATCCAGTGGTCGGAAACCAGTCCGTCCGCGACCCAGGCAGCATCACGGGGCGCCCGCGTCGCCCGCGCCAGCCATTCGCGCACGCGGCCCGCAGCACCATGCTCGGCGTCTTCCAGCTCGGCCATCAGCAGGCAGGCGCGCACCGAGGCGCCACCCGCCAGCAAGGGCTTCAGCGTCTCGCGCGCCTTCTTGAACTCGCGGGCCTGGATCGCCGCTCCGGCCAGCGCGAGAACGCTTTCCGGATCGGAGGGACGCAGCTTCGTCAGCGTCGTCGCCCGGTTGAGGCGGTCGAGCGCGCTGTCGCCCGGCCGCGCATCGAGATAGGCGGCGGCGATATCGGGATGCGGCGCATCCTTCCAGGCGGCTTCCAGCAGCTTCGACGCCTTGCGGACATCGCTGCGCTCGGCGAGCATCCGGCCAGCCAAGGCAGCGGCCGGTGTCAGGGCCGGCGCCAGCTTCACCGCTTCGAGCGCAGCCGCAAGCGCCTTCTCGGGCTCGTTGTCGCGCGCCTGCAGGGCCTCGGCGGCCAGCAGCACGGCGCGCTGGCGGCGTGCCTCGGCCTTGTCGGCAAGTCTCAGCGCGGCGCGGCGCTCGACGGCGGTGCGGGCCGCGGCCCAGTCGCCGGCCTGCGTATGGAAATCGAGCAGCGCGTCATTGGCCCAGGCCAACGAGGGCGAGCGGCGCACCGCATCGTCGGCGAAGGCGCGCGCGGCGGTGGCGTCGCCGCGGCGCTTGGCCTCGACGAAGAGGCCGCGCAGGCCCAGCACCCGCGTCTCGGATTTATCCAGCATCGCCTTGAAGGCGGCCTCGGCCTGTGCCCGGTCGCCGCTCAACTGCGCGGTCTGCGCCTCCAGCAGCAGGGTCAGCGGCTCGCCAGGCACGAAACGGCGCGCCTCTCCGGTATAGCGCCCGGCGGCGATGGGATCGCCCGCGCCGATCGCGACCATGCCGCGCGACACGGCCTCGAAACCGCGCGCCCGCCGCCGCGCCCGCGAGGACAGGCTGAAAGCCGAGGGCAGGGCGAAGATGAAGCGGAAGATCGCCCAGACCAGCAGCACGAGGAAGGCCAGCGCGACGACGCCGATCGCGGCCAGCGCAACGCTGGTTTCGATCCGGTAGCCCTGCCAGAGCACGGAGACCTCGCCCGGCCGGTCGGCAAGCCAGACGGCACCGAAGGCGAGGCAGGCAAAAACGGCGAGGTAGACGAGAACGCGAACCATGGACCTCTCAACCCTCCGTCAGCCAGCCACGCCGAGCGCCGCGACCGCATCCTGCGCGATTTTGGCGATCGCCGCATCCGCTGCGGCACGCTTCTGCAGATCGGCGCCGAATTCCGCACTGGCACGGCGCGCCGGCTCCGGCAACTGGCCCCACAGGCTCGCGGCCTTGACCATGTCGCCGGCAGCGATGGCGCTCTCCAGCCGGATCGGCAGCGTCGCCGGATCGGTCGAGCCGCTGTCGCCGACCGGGCGGACCGTGACGACGCGGCTGGTCAGGGCCAGCAGCTTGTCCGTCCAGCTGTCGGAAACCGGCATCACCTCGCGCTGGAACGTCGCGCCATGCTTGCGGAAACCTGCCTGGAGCGCCTCGCGGGTCGGAGCTCCCGAGGTCGCGACCGCCGTCAGAGCGGCGAGATCGGCCTGTGCCACCCCGCTCTTTGTCAGCGCCGCGACATCACCGGCAAAGGGCCTACCGCCGGCAAGCGCGCGCTGCACCCGCTCGGCCAGGACGATCCGCGCCGCCGCCATCGCCTCCGGGCTCGCACCTGCTGCGGCCTTTGCCTGCGTCTCGACGCTGCCGAGCCGCCCCGCGATCTGGTCGAGGCGCTGTCCGACTGCGGCGGCCGCCGCTTCGGCACGCTGCGCCTGCGCGCTGAAGGCGCTCGTATCCGGCGCCTGCGCATTGCCGAGCGAAGCCAGCTTCGCCGTGACGGCCTGCAATTCGGAACCGGCCTTCGCGGCAGCGTCCGACGCCGCAGCCGCCTTGCGATCGGCCGCAGCCGCGCTCGCCTGCAGGGTTTCGACCCGGCTGCGCAATTCCGTGATCGCTTCGGTGCTTCCTGCCGGGGCCGGCTTGGGGACGACATAGGACACGAGGACGCCGCCGATCACGCCACCGACGAGAGCGGCAGCAGCTACCGCGAGCCAGGGCGTGCGCGCCGGAACGTCACGATCAGCGACCGGCCGCGTCGCCTCGACGGGCGGCGGCGAGAATTCCTGCGGCAGCGCCTCGGTCGGCGCGACCGCTTCCGGCGAAGGCTTCGCCTCACCCGCAGTCTCGGCGGTTTCCGACGCCACCGCCTGCAGGTCGACGGTCGGCGGCGTGCGCTGGAGGCTGCCACGCGGCTCCGGCCGGGCCGGATCGCCAAGGCGCTCGCGCGCCGAGACCTGCTGCAATGCCGCCAGCATCCCGGCTTCCTCCGGATGCTCGGCAACAAGGACGGTGCTGGCCCCGGCCGATATCAGGGGAGCGGCGACATCGGCGGAGAGGGTGACATGGGTCAGTTCGAGCGCCTCGTCGGCGACATTGGCGGCCTGCGCCAGCGCGATGAAGGTCCGCGCCCCGCGCGCCGAATAATGCAGCGCCGCACCACCGCCGCCATGCCTGAGCGCAGCCTGCGTGTCCTCGGGAAGGACGGAGACCGGTTCGGCCGCATAGGCGGTCCACAGCGTCACCTCGTAGCCGGCCTCGCGCAGGCGATCGGGCACGTCCTCCTTGCGGTCGCGCCCGGCGATCATCAGCAATTTTGCGGGCGCCGGCAGGGTGCGCTTGATCAGCTCGATCAGGTCGTTGCGGTCGCCATCGGCACTGCGGGTGTCGTCGAGCCCGGCCTCGCGCACCTTCGCCGCCGTGCGGCTGCCGACCGTGAAGACCGGCAGGTCACGCCAGATCGCGGGCCCATCGGCCAGCGCCGGCACGCCGTTGCCGCTCGTCAGGACGATCGCGTCGAACGCGCCTTCGGGCGCGGCATCCGGCAGGCGGACCACCTCGAAGAGGGGCGCGACCACCGGCTCGAAACCGTGCTCGGCGATGGCGCGCGCGGTCCGTTCGGCATCGGGGCGGGGGCGAAAGACGAAAACGCGCATTCACAGCTCCTGACGAGACAGGCGACGGGCACCGGACGATCCGCGAAGGATGCAGCATTCCGCGTTCGGGCTGCATTGAGGCGGAACAATGATGCCGTGCATGCCGTCTCCCATTTTGTCTCTGGCGCAAAGGCGACGGTCCGCGCCCCTTGGCCTTGCATCCTGCCCCGCACTATACGAAGGAATTGCCGGCGAGGAACTGCCGGACGAAGCCCTTCATCCCGTTCTTCCGTTCCACGAGGTTAATCGAGCGATCATGCGTGTCCTTGGGATCGAGACGACCTGCGACGAAACGGCGGCTGCGATCGTCTCCGTCGAGCGTTCCGGCGAAAGCAAGATCCTGTCGAACGAGGTGCTGAGTCAGATCGCCGCACATGCGGCCTATGGCGGCGTGGTGCCGGAGATCGCGGCCCGCGCCCATGTCGAGGCGATCGACCGCATCATCGCCCGCGCCTTCGCCAATGCCGACATGAAGCCCGGCGATATCGACGCCGTCGCGGCAGCGGCCGGCCCCGGCCTCGTCGGCGGCGTCATGGTCGGCCTCACCGCCGGCAAGGCGATCGCGCTCGCCACCGGCAAGCCCTTCATCGCGATCAACCATCTCGAGGCTCACGCGCTGACGGCGCGCCTCACCGACGATCTCGCCTTCCCTTATCTGCTGCTGCTCGTCTCCGGTGGTCATACCCAGTTGCTCGCCGTGCGCGGCGTCGGCGATTATCTCAAGCTCGGCGGCACGATCGACGACGCTGTCGGCGAGGCCTTCGACAAGATCGCCAAGATGCTGGCCCTGCCCTATCCCGGCGGCCCCTCGGTCGAGCGCGAGGCGGCCAAGGGCGACCCGGAGCGCTTCGATTTCCCGCGTCCGATGCAGGGAAGGCCGAGCCCGGATTTCTCGCTCTCCGGTCTCAAGACCGCCGTGCGCCTCGTCGCCGAGCGGATCGCGCCGCTCTCCGATAATGACGTCGCCGATCTCTGCGCCTCCTTCCAGGCGGCCGTGGTCGACGTGATGGTCGACCGCACCCGCGCGGGCCTGCGCGCCTGCCGCGAGGCCGGCATCAGCCCCTCGACGCTGGTCGTCGCCGGCGGCGTCGCCGCCAATCAGGCGATCCGCAGCGGGCTCAACCGCCTTGCGACCGAAGCCGGCCTGCCGATGGTCGCCCCGCCGCTGGCGCTCTGCGGCGACAACGGCGCGATGATCGCCTGGGCCGGGCTGGAACGGCTCAGGCTCGGCCTCGTCGACGACATGAGCGCGGTTGCCCGTCCGCGCTGGCCGCTGGACGAGCTTTCGGTCGCGCCATCGACCGCCGCATGAGCCGGCACGCCGCCTATCGCAGCATCGGCGTCGTCGGCGCCGGCGCCTACGGAACCGCGCTGGCGCTCGCCGCCGCCCGCGCCGGACGCGACGTGCAGCTCTGGGCGCGCGATGCCGCGACCATCGAGGCCATCGCGCAGACGCGACAGGCGCCGAAACTTCCCGGCATCGATCTGCCGGAGACCATCCGCGCGACCAGTTCCCTCGCTGCCCTCACCGATTGCGACGCCCTGATCATCGCCGTGCCGACGCAAGCCTTGCGGTCGGCCTGCGAAGGACTGGCGAAAGCCCTGCCGCCGCGCGCGCCGGTGATCTCGGCCGCCAAGGGCATCGAGCAGGCGAGCGGCCGCTTCGCGACGGAGATCATCGCTGAGGCCTGGCCCGGCGCAACCGCCGCGATCCTGTCCGGCCCGAGCTTCGCTGCCGATATCGGGCACGGATTACCGACGGCAGTGACGCTCGCGGCCAGCGACCCTGCTCTGGCGCAGGCGCTCGCCGCAGCGCTGAGCTCGCCGGCCTTCCGCATCTATCACTCCGCCGACACCCGCGGCGTCGAGATCGGCGGCGCGGCCAAGAACGTGCTGGCCATCGCGGCGGGAATCGCGATCGGGCTCGGCTATGGCGAGAGCGCCCGCGCCGCGCTGGTGGCGCGCGGCTTCGCCGAATTGCGCCGCTTCGGCGAAGCCTATGGCGGCGATCCCGAGACGCTGATGGGCCTCTCCGGTCTCGGCGACGTCGTGCTGAGCTGCGCCTCGCCGCAATCGCGCAATTTCTCCTATGGACTGGCGCTGGGTAAGGGCAAGAGCCCGGCCGAGGCAGCCGGCGGCAAGCTGGCCGAGGGCGCCTTCACCGCCCCGGTCCTCGTCGAGATGGCCCGCGAAAAGCAGGTCGAGACCCCGATCGCCGAGGCCGTGGCCGCGATCATCGCAGGCCGTGTCGGCGTGCGCGATGCGGTCGCCGCCTTGCTGGCGCGGCCGATCCGGGCGGAGTGAGGGAGGAGAGCATGGCGGGAGACTGGTCCGACCTGACGAAGCGCGTCGCGCGCGGCATCGCCGAGGTCAAGAAGACGACGGGCTCCGAGCTCGTCGCCGAGAGCGGCCCCGTGCCGCTGGCCGGCCGCATCGCCGGCCCGGTGATTCAGCATCGCAAGCGCCGGGCCGAAGGCACGCATCGCTTCGTGCTGATCCTGCCCTTCGGCGAGGGCGAGGTCCGGGTCGAGCTCGACCCCAAGGATTACGCCGCGCTGACCCGCGAGATGGTGCGGTTCTGGAACGAACAGGGCGAGGCGGCCTCGCAGCCGCCGGCGCCGCTCAAGGAGGACGAGGCCTGATGGCTCACTGGCTGATCAAATCCGAACCGTCGGTGTGGTCCTGGGACGACCAGGTCAAGGCCGGCGCCAAGGGCACGCATTGGGACGGGGTGAAGAACCACACCGCCAAGCTCAACCTGATGGCGATGAAGCAGGGCGACCAGGTCTTCTTCTACCACTCGAACGAGGGCCTCGAAGTCGTCGGCATCGTCGAGGTCATCAAGGAAGCCTATAACTGGATTCCGGGCGAGCCCTGGGTCCTCGTCGACTTCAAGGCGGTGAAGCCCTTGCCGAAGCCGGTCACGCTCGTCGCGGTCAAGGCCGAGCCGAAGCTCGCCAAGATGTCGCTCGTCACCTCCTTCCGCCTCTCGGTCCAGCCGGTGAGCGACGAGGAATGGGACATCGTCTGCAAGATGGGCGGGCTTTAGACCCCTCAACTCCGATAGTAGTCGGCGAAGGGCGGGTAGCCCGCCAGCGCGCGCGGCCGATAGGGCCGCATCTCGTCGAGGATCGGCACGGCCGCAGCCTGCAGGCGCGGCTCGACGGCATCAGCCATGCGGGCCGGCTGCGGCTGGAACCCATGCTGCACGAAACTCTCCCGCGTGCCCTCGCTCCAGGGCAGCCAGGAGGTCTTGCGCTCGTCATGCTGGCGCCCGAGAGCGTCCGGCCGCAAGTTCGCGATCAGCCCCGGCTCGACGATGAGCGGATGCGCGATGGCCCGTGCCTCGGCGATCATCCAGCCCAGCGATAGGTCCGACAACCCCATCCTCAGCCCGTAGCCGCCGCCGATATCGGTATGCACGCCGGCGAACCAGACCTGCCTGATCTGCCCGGACGGTGCTGCGCTCTCGTCCCAGAGTTCGGGCGCGAAGACCTGCCGGTTCTCGTCGATCGCCAGCGCGTGGCGGCCATGGGCGACCTGCCGGTTGAGGATCGCATCGTGGAACCTGTGGCGCCCCGGCAGGCTGCCGATGCCCGGCAACCCAAGCGCCCTGACCGTATCCCAGACGCCAACGAAAAAGGGCGGCGCCGGCTGCGTGCCATGGCGCTGGCGGAATGCCGCAGCGGCCTCGGCGCGGGCAGCGGCGTCCTTGATCATGTAGACGTCCTTGACCGCGCTCGCGGCCAGCGCCCGGACCTCCTCCACCTTGATCGCCTCGCTGAACCCGTCCCAGCGCGTCACCGCCGCTAAGCCGCCCGGCACGCCGCAGAGCGCCAATACCCCGCCGAGGCTGCGGACGGTGTGGGCGCCGCGACTGAAGCCAAACAGGAAGATCCGGTCGCCCGGCCTGTAGGCGCAGAGCAGCGCGGCATAGCAGTCGATGATGTTGTCGGTGATGCCGTAGCCGGTCGCCTGGGCGAGCATATCCTTGAAGCGCCGGAACGGCCCGCGAATCTCGCCCTCGTCCGGATTGGAGCCGAGGCCCGGATCGTAGAAGCAGATTTGCCCGGCGCCATCCGCCTCGCGCGTCGCCATGAACAGGCGATAGACATTCGTCCAGTTGATCGGGTTGGCGCCGCCGGCCTGTCCCGTCCCATCCGAGAAGATGCCGATATTGCGCGCCATGTGGCCTCCCAGAGGCCTATCCTACCATTGGATGAGGCGATCCGGGGATGTTTTGGCGCTGCGCCATGCCCAAAACGCCGGTCCCTGCCACGAAAGTGCGATGCACAATGGGTTGCCGCGCCGCGCGCGCAACCTATGATGCGTCGAAATCGAAGAAGCGACGTCCGCCGCGCCTACCCCTGAGGCGGACCAGCGCAACACAGACGATCCAAGTCTGGGGAGACGCCCGAATGTCCGAGATCATCTACGACGTCCCGACCTCCTGGTCGAAGAAGGCCTGGGCGACCGACGCCAAGTACAAGAAGATGTACGCGGCCTCGATCAAGGACCCCGACAAGTTCTGGGGCGAGCACGGACAGCGGATCGACTGGTTCAAGCCCTACACCAAGGTCAGGAACGCCAGCTACAAGCCGGGCAAGGTCTCGATCAAATGGTTCGAGGACGGCACCACCAACGTCGCCCATAACTGCATCGACCGGCATCTCGCGACCCGCGCCAAGCAGACGGCGATCATCTGGGAAGGCGACGATCCGTCGGAATCGAAGAAGATCACCTACGGGCAGCTCTATACCGAGGTCTGCAAGTTCGCGAACGTCCTCAAGGCCAATGGCGTCAAGAAGGGCGACCGCGTCACCATCTACCTGCCGATGATCCCGGAGGCCGCCTATGCGATGCTGGCCTGTGCCCGCATCGGCGCGGTCCACTCGGTCGTCTTCGGCGGCTTCTCGCCGGATTCGCTGGCGAGCCGCATCGAGGATTCCGATTCGAAGATCGTCATCACCGCCGACGAGGGCCTGCGCGGCGGCCGCGCTGTCGCCCTCAAGAAGAATGTCGACACCGCCGACGACAAGGTGAAGGGCGGCATCGGCACGGTCATCGTCGTCAAGCGCACCGGCGGCAACGTCACCATGAAGGAAGGCCGCGACCGCTGGTACCATGACGAGGCCGCCAAGGTCTCCGGCCATTGCCCGCCGGCCGAGATGAAGGCGGAGGACCCGCTCTTCCTGCTCTACACCTCGGGCTCGACCGGCAAGCCGAAGGGCGTGCTGCACACCTCGGCGGGCTATCTCGTCTACGCCTCCATCACCCACCAGTACGTCTTCGACTATCATGACGGCGACATCTACTGGTGCACGGCCGACGTGGGTTGGGTCACCGGCCACAGCTACATCCTCTACGGACCGCTCGCCAACGGCGCGACCACGCTGATGTTCGAGGGCATCCCGACCTATCCGACGATCTCGCGCTTCTGGGAGGTCATCGACAAGCACAAGGTCAACACCTTCTACACCGCGCCGACCGCGATCCGCTCGCTGATGGGCGCCGGCGAGGACCCGGTGAAGAAGACCAAGCGCAAGTCGCTGCGCCTGCTCGGCTCGGTCGGCGAGCCGATCAATCCGGAAGCCTGGGAGTGGTATCACCGCGTCGTCGGCGAGCGTCGCTGCCCGATCGTCGATACCTGGTGGCAGACCGAGACCGGCGGCATCCTGATCACGCCGCTGCCCGGCGCGACCCCGCTCAAGCCCGGCTCGGCGACGCGCCCCTTCTTCGGCGTCAAGCCGGAGATCGTCGATGCCGAGGGCAAGGTCCTGGAAGGCGCCTGCGAGGGCAATCTCGTCATCGCCGAGAGCTGGCCCGGCCAGATGCGCACGGTCTATGGCGACCACAAGCGCTTCGAGGAAACCTATTTCGCGACCTATCCGAACAAGTACTTCACCGGCGACGGCTGCCGGCGCGACGCCGACGGCTATTACTGGATCACCGGCCGCGTCGATGACGTGATCAACGTCTCCGGCCACCGCATGGGCACGGCCGAGGTCGAATCGGCGCTCGTCGCGCACCCCTCCGTCTCGGAGGCCGCTGTCGTCGGCTACCCGCACGACATCAAGGGCCAGGGCATCTATGCCTATGTCACCTTGATGAGCGGCGAGCAGCCCAGCGACGCGCTGCGCAAGGAGCTCGTCGCCTATGTCCGCAACGAGATCGGCCCGATCGCCTCGCCGGACCTGATCCAGTTCGCGCCCGGCCTGCCCAAGACCCGCTCCGGCAAGATCATGCGCCGCATCCTGCGCAAGATCGCCGAGGACGAGTATGGCGCTCTCGGCGACACCTCGACCCTGGCCGATCCGGCCGTCGTCGACGACCTCGTCGCCAACCGCCAGAACAAGCGCAAGGCGGGCTGAGACGCTCTCCTTCGGAGTGAAGCCGAACATGGCCTGCCCGCACCCGCGCGCAGGCCATTTTCATGGGATCGAGCCCTGCCAGCGGGAACCGAAGCGGATATCGAGGGTTCGCAACGCCGCAGGCCTGCGCCGGATCATCGTGCGTCCCACCGGACGCGGTAACGATGATCTATCGCATTGCTGGCGCGTCGGATTCGTCCGAAAAGTGGATTCCACTTTTCGGTCCGATGCCATAGACCATGCTCATGCCGCGTTCATCGCGTTCCCTGATAATGACGCAACGTTCGGCTGACCGAGATCGGAACCCGCGCCTGATGACGACGACGATCAAGACCGCATCGACCGCCGCCCTCGTCCGCGCGGCCGCCTTGCTGCCTCTGCTGGCCCTGACCGCCTGCGCCGGTTCGCAGCGCTTCACCGGGCCGGTGATGAACCAGCCCTCCTACAGCCAGCCCCTGCCCTCCGCACCGCCTGTGAGCTCGGCCCCGATCACCTCGGAGCCCTTGCCGCCGCCCGGCGGATATCCGGCTGCCCCGCCGCAGGCCGGCGGCTACCCCACCGCAGGCGGCCCGCAGGGCGGTGGCGCCCTGCCCCCGCCGCAGGACCCATTCTTCGATCCCAATGCTGGCGGCGCGCCGCAGGGCCAGCCTCTGCCGCCGACAGGCCAGCCGGTGCAGGACCCCGGCCTGCGCGGCAGCAGCAATCAGGTCGCCGGGCTCGGCTCGGCCCCGGCGGCGGCGCCGCGCCCCTCGACCAGCCGCGACAGCATGGTCGGCGGCTGGACGGCGCGCGAGGCTACAGGCGGCTCCTGCCGCGTCCAGCTGTCGAGCAGCCCGACGCTCGATCTCTATCGCGCATCGTCTTCCGGCTGCACGAACAAGGACCTGCAGAAGATTTCGGCCTGGGATTTCCGGGACGGCGAGGTCTATCTCTACCAGCAGGGCGGCACCGTCGCGGCCCGGCTGCGCAGCTCCGGCTCGGGCGGGCTGGATGGCGCCGTCACGAAGTCCGGCGCCTCCCTGTCGTTGAACCGCTAGGCACCGAATTGACCGCGTCATGGTCGGGCTTGTCCCGACCATCCATGTCTTCGCTGGGCTAAGGCCGTGTTCAAGACGTGGATGCTCGCCACAAGGGCGAGCATGACGATCAACGAACCAACGTCTTAGCTGCGGATCTCCGCCTCAGGCTCCGAGCGTCCGCGAGAGAAAGGCCGTCGGCCAGAAGCTCTTCTGGATCGACAGGGCCATGGTCGCGAAGCCCTTCGCGTTGTCGAGGGCTTCGTCGAGGATCGTGAAGGGCGTCGGGCCGCCGGTCGCGATGACGCCCTCGACATCGGCGTAGCCGCCGACGAGATCGGCCTCGAACTTCGCCGCCAGCCGGCGCATCGCCGTGTTCTCCGGCAGGCAGGTCAGGTAGAGCGTGCGGATGCTGCGATTGCGCGCCGCCGTGATCAGGCGCCCGAACAATTGCGAGCCGACGCCGCGCCGGCGCCAGGGCGTCTCGACGCTGAAGGCAGCCTCGCCGGTCAGCGCGATGATGTCGTCGAGACCGCGCAACTCCGCCGCCCCGCGCACCACGCCATCGACCACATAGGCATAGACCAGCCCGCCGACACCGAAGGTCGTCCGGGCATAGTTCTCCAGAAAGGCGTCATTGACTGCCGTGCCGAAGCGCTGATGGCGCGTGACGGCATCGAGCCTGAGCAGATGCTCTGTGAAAAGATCGCGCTCCGTCGGCCAGAGCCTGCGGATCACGCCATCGCCGGCCTTCTTGCCGGACTGTCGCGAACGGACCAATTGTCTTCTCCTGAACTGCGCAAGTGCCGCGCTAACCGACCAGGAGGCGTTGTCTTCCCTAACTCGCTCATCACATCGTATGAGATGCGCACGATTGCAAGGTCTCGACCTGCGGCATTTTCGCCGGGCCTGCGAAAACATCAGGCATTAGACCGGCTTTCGCATGCGCAGAATGCATGCGTCAGGCACTGCATGACGTTTGGGGACGGAAGCGAAAAAACCGCTGTAAAGCCGTAAAATCTCGTGCAATAATTTCGCTCAGACCCCGATGACGGCGCGCCCGGCATGAGCTAAGTTGCGTGCTCCCGGTCACTCATATTTGAAGATCCATGTTCGATCGACGCAAGCCTCCCGCTGCCCAGCCCTTCGTCACGCACGAAAACATCGAAGCCAAGGTCAAGTGGTTCGACCCCGAGAAGGGGTTCGGTTTCGCATCGCCCTCCGATGGTTCGGGCGATGTCTTCCTGCATGTCTCGGCCATCGGCCCGCTCGATCAGCAGGACCTGCTGCCCGGCGCGACGATCGTCGCCGATCTCGGCGAAGGCCGCCGCGGCCTTCAGGTCGTCGCGGTCCATGAGATCGACGCCTCCACCGCCACGCAGACTGCGCCGGCTCCCCGTGCCTTCTCGCCCCGTCCTCCGCGCGATGATTTCGGCGGCGGCTATGGCGATCGGGATCGCGGCGGCTTCGGCGGCGATCGTGGCGGCTATAACGACCGCGGCGATCGCGGTGGCTTCGGTGGTGGCGATCGCGGCCCGCGTGGCGGCGGTGGCTTCCAGGACCGCAACAGCGGCCCGGTCGAAGGCCCCTATGATGGCGCCGTGAAGTTCTTCAACTCGGATCGTGGCTTCGGCTTCATCGCTCCGGACAAGGGTGGTCCGGACGTGTTCCTGCACGTCTCGTCGCTCGGCCGCAGCGGCCTGCAGCCGCCGATGGACGGGCAGCGCGTGCGCTTCTCGATCCGCACCGGCCGCAAGGGCCCGGAAGCCGCCGACGTCAGCTTCATCTGACGCGACGCAGCTTTGCTGAAAATTGGAAAAGGCCCGCCAATGGCGGGCCTTTTCTTTTGGGCGGATCAGGCCCGCTGGATAGCTCGGCTTGAAAGCGCGCCGCCGGGACGGCGCGCACCAACCCGACTCAATGGTCGTGGTCGTCGCCTTCCAGGCCGCCCATATGCTTCTGGGTGTAGAGTTCGATGCCGACGCGCCCGATCAGGTCGAGCTGGGTCTCGAGGAAGTCGATATGGCCTTCTTCGTCCTTCATCAGGGCCTTGAACAGGTCCTCGGACGGGAAGTCACCGACCTCGCGGCAATACTTCGCCGCTTCCTGATAGAGCGCGCGGGCCTCGATCTCGGCCTTGAGATCGCACTCGATCACTTCCTTGACCGTCTCGCCGATGCGCAGCTGGTCGAGCGTCTGCAGATTCGGGAAGCCCTCGAGGAAGAGGATGCGGTCGACGAAGCGGTCGGCATGGACCATCTCCTCGATCGATTCCTTCTTCCAGGTCTTGGCCATCTCCTTCAGGCCCCAGTTGTCCAGCATGCGATAATGCAGCCAGTACTGGTTGATGGCGGTGAGCTCCGAGCGCAGCCCCTTGTTGAGATATTCGATGACCTTCTTGTCGCCCTTCATCGGGTGCACTCCGCAATCCACATTAGAATTATCCTAATGTAGACCCGACCTGCCCGGAAGTGAAGAGGCAAAAATGCGATCTCGGCGCTTTTGGCCGGGCGCAAAGCCTGTGGCGGCTCTCAGGCCGCGATGCTCTCGTCGTTCAGCTCGATCCCGTCGAGCATGATGCCGACCGAGACATGCACCGCGCACTCGACCTCGCGGCTGGCGCAGCTGCCGCATTGCGTCGCGCAGACCGCGCGGGCTTCGGCCAGAAGGGCCCGGACCTCGCGCGCGCAACGGCCGCAATCCGGGCTGCAACCCAGGCAATCGTAGACCTCGCCGGCCGTCCGGGGGCCGCTGCCGTCAGCAGCGACAGTCCCCTTGATCTGGCCGCAGGACAGAACGTTGCAGGAGCAGACGATCACGCGTGGTGGCCCACCACCCGCTTGGTCTCGATTTCCTCGCCATCGGCGCTGCGCAGACGGACGATGACCTCGACTGAGGAGATCACCATGCCTTCCGGCGCTTCCGGCAGGCCCGCGACCTGGATCATCGAGCCCGGGATATCGGTGACGGTCTCGTCGTCCTCGTTGTAGAAATGGTGATGCTCCGACACGTTGGTGTCGAAGAAGGTCTTCGGGCCGGAGACCGAAACCTGGCGCAGCAGGCCGGCTTCCGAGAACTGGCGCAGCGTGTTGTAGACCGTCGCGAGCGAGAGCGGCTCGCGGGCCCGCAGCGCTTCCTCGTAGAGCATCTCGGCGCTGACATGGCGGTCGCCCTTGGCGAAGAGCAGCCAGCCCAGCGCCATGCGCTGGCGCGTCGGGCGCAGGCCCGCCGTCCGCAGCCGCGCCTTCACGGCGCTGATCGGGCAGGTCGTCGGGTTTTTCTGCGGCCACGGGATATGATCGCCCGCCACGGGCTTGTGATCGTGATCCTTGCTCGCCAGAACGCTCATTGTAACGCCTTCCACACGCCGAACCTCGGCAGCGTAGTTTAGAAATCATCTAAACTACTGATATTACTGACATATTTGGCAAAACATCGGTCAAATGTCAATCTTCGCAGCTGCGGCATCGGGTAGCGTCCACAGCACAACCGCGTGACCGCCGCGCCGGCGCCCCCCTCGGTGCGCATGACGACGGCCTTGGCGGACGCCGTTCCTGATCGCAGCGCAGCCGGCCGCGCTGCGTCGAATCGCCTAGTGGCCACCGCCCCCGCTGCCGGCGGCGGGCTTCGGCGGCTTGCGCAGGAACAGCGTCATCACGACCAGGCTCGCGAAGATCATGGTCAGGCCGAGGAAGACGTCACTGAAGGCCATGACCAGCGCCTGCTTGTGGACGCGCTGGTTGATCAGGGCGAGCGCCATGGTCTGCGCCGCATCGCCATAGTCGATGAAGCGCTGCGCCGTATTGGCGATCGCGTCTTCCGCCACGCCGCGCCCGGCCGTGACCATCTCGTGCAGCCGGGTGATATGGAGGTCGGTGCGGGTGTTGAGCAGCGTGTTGATCACCGCGAGCCCGACAGCGCCGCCGAGATTGCGGGTGAGGTTGTAGAGGCCCGACGCATTCTTGAGCTGCTGCGGCGGCAGCGAGCCGAGCGCGATGTTGTTGATCGGCACCATGCACAGCATCAGCGAGCAGCCGCGCAGGATCTGCGGGACCAGCAGCTCGTAGAAATCCCAGTCCGAGGTGATGAAGGAGGCCCACCAGGTGCCGAGCGCGAAGCCGCCGAAGCCGATCATCATCATCACGCGCGGGTCGAGCTTGGTCGAGAGCCGCCCGGCGATCGGCGCCGTCAGGAACATGGCGAGGCCGGTGACGAACATCGTCTCGCCGATCATCAGCGCGTCATAGCCGCGGATGCGCCCGAGATAGACCGGATAGAGATAGGTCAGCCCGTAAAGGCCGATGCCCATGGTGAAGGAGAACAGCGAGCCGAAGGCGAAGTTGCGGTTCCTGAAGGCGTAGAGATCGACCAGCGGGTCGTCCCGCGTCAGCGCCCGCCAGAAGAACAGCACGGCGCCCAGCACCATCACGACCGAGAAGAACACGATCTCGTGGCTCTGGAACCAGTCGAGGCGCGTCCCCTCCTCCAGCACATATTCGAGGCTGCCGAGGAAGGCCGCCATGGCGCCGAGCCCCAGCCAGTCGAAGCGCTTGAGCAGGCTATGATCGGGCTTGTCGAAATCGATCAGCGTCCAGGCCGCGATGGTCACGCCGATGCCCGGCACCACGTTGACGAGGAAGAGCCAGTGCCAGGAGAAAGCATGGCTGAGATAGCCGCCCACGGTCGGGCCGATCGTCGGCGCCAGCGTCGCGACGAGGCCGATCAAGGGCGAGATCACCGGCCGCTTCGAGGGCGGGAAGATGGTGAAGGCTGCCGCAAAGACACCGGGAATCATGCCGCCGCCGATGAAGCCCTGCACCGCCCGCCACAGGATCATCTCGTTGATCGAGGTTGCCTGCGCGCAGAGCACGCTGGCGATGGTGAAGCCCGCGGCCGCGATCGAGAAGAACACCCGCGTCGAAAGCGCCCGGCTGAGATAGCCGGAGAGCGGGATCATGATGACTTCGGCGATCAGATAGGCGGTCTGGACCCAGGCGACCTCGTCGGACGAGGCGGACAGGCCGGCCTGGATCTCCGCGAGCGACGCCGAGACGATCTGGATATCGAGGATCGCCATGAACATGCCGAAGACCATCGCCATGAAGGCGAAGATCCGACGAAGCGGAACGGCGTCCGAAGCCGGCGGCGCTCCCGCCGGCGCATTCAGGGTCGCGGTGGCCATGGCGGCCTACCTTTCCTCGGGGCTGTCTTCCCGTGCGCGCCGCAGCGTGAAACGCTGCTGCGCATACACCGGACCGTCATCAGTAAAGAGGCGCCCTCACAGCGGCGGGAGCCGATCACGTCTCGTCTTGCGGAGCCACAGCGCGTGCGGGATGACGCGCTATCAATAGCGCTTCACCAATTCCGCTTCGTCAGCGCTGGCTGCCCGGCCGCGGATCGATCGAAACCACGACCGACATGCCCGGCCGCAGCACGTGCTTCGCCGTCGCGTCCTTATCGAGCGTGATCCGCACAGGCACGCGCTGGACGATCTTGGTGAAGTTGCCGGTCGCGTTGTCGGGTGGCAGCAGCGTGAAGACCGAACCCGTACCGCCGGCAATGCCGCTGACCGTGCCATGGAAGACCTGGCCGGGCAGCGCGTCGACGGTGATGCTCGCCTTGTCGCCGGTCTTCAGCGGCCCGACCTGCGTCTCCTTGAAATTGGCGTCGACATAGACCTGATCGAGCGGAACGATCGACATCAGGCGCTTGCCGGCGCCAACGAGGTCGCCGATCTGGACATTGGTGTTGGCGACGATGCCATCGATCGGCGCCGCGATCTTCATGAAGGAGAGATCGCGCTCGGCCTTCTGCTCGGCGACCTTGAGCTCGTCGATCTGGCGGGCAGCCTCGATGCGCTGCGCTTCCAGCACCTTGATATTGGCCTGTGCCTGCACGACGCCGGCCTTGGCGCTCGCCACTGCGGCGACGGCCTGGTCGCGCGCCGCGGTCGCGGCATCGAGCGTCGCCTGCGAACCGTAGGACTTGGCGGCGAGACTGTTGGCACGGTCGAAATCCGCCGCCGTGCGCGTCACGGCCGCCTCGGCCGAATTCTGCTGCGCCTGCGCCTGCAGCTGGGCGGCACGCGCCGCCTCGACCTGGCTGTCGATGCGGGCAAGCGTCGCCTGCGCCGTCGCCGTCTTGGCACGGGCGCTGTCGAGCGCGATCCGCCAGTCGCCATCGTCGAGCGCAACCAGCGGCTGCCCGGCCTTAACCTCCTGGTTCTGCCGCGCCGAGACGGACGCGACATTGGCGGAGAGCTTGGCCGAGACGGTCGCCATCTCGGCGCCGACATAGGCATCGTCGGTCGAGACGATGAAGCGGCCATTGCGCCACCAGTCGACGCCATACCAGAGCCCCGCGCCCACGACGGCCGCGCCCGCGATAAGCAGCGCGCCGCGCTTCAGCGGGCTCTTTCCGGATTTGGCCTTGGCCTCGGCGGCTTCGGGCGGAGCGTTCTTCGCCTGCGCGTCGCGGGCAGTTGCGGGCTCGGCCGCCGGCTGGGCGGTCTCGGCCTTGGCATCGACCAGCTTCAGCCGGTCGCGACGATGTTCGGTGGCGGTTTCAGCAGACATCGGGCGTCCTGCATGTCAATTCGAACCAATCGGTTCGATTGCGCTTGAAATAGCGCGGGGCATGATGCATATCAAGTCAAATCGAACCGATTGGTTCGATTCTTTTTCGCAGCTGCCATGCAGGGCCCGCAGACCGGGCCGGAATGAGATGTCCGAAAGCTCTGAAAGCCCGGTAAAGACAGGGCCCCGCAATCGCCGGGTTGCCGGTACCGATCCCGACAAGCGCCGCCAGATCCTGGACGGCGCCCTGCATGTCTTCACCTCGCGCGGCTTCGACGCAGCCAGCATGAGCGATATCGCAGCCGCCGCGAACGTCTCGAAGGGCACGCTCTATGTCTATTTCGAGGACAAGGAACATCTCTTCGTCGCGCTGATCCAGCGCGAGCGCGAGGCCCAGAAGCGCGGCGCGATCGAGGCGCTGAACGAGGATTCCGATCCGGTGCGCGCGCTGACGACCTTCGGCCGCTGCATCGTCAGGATGATCAATGGCGACCTCGCCGTCAGCGCCCATCGCGTCGTCATCGGCGTGGCCGAGCGCATGCCGGATCTGGGCCGCGGCTTCTACGAGAACGGCCCGATGCTCGGCTCCAGGCTGATCGCGGGCTATCTCGATCGGATGGTGGCCGAGGGCAAGCTCGCGATCGACGACACCTATCTCGCCGCCGTCCAGTTCCTCGACCTCTGCCAGTCCACCTTGACCCGCCCACGCCTGTTCAACGCCGTCCGCACCCCGCCGAGCGACGAGGAGATCGAGCGCGTGGTCGCTTCGGCCATGGCGATGTTCATGGCCCGCTACGGCGTGAAGCCGCAGGGCCGAGCCTCAGCCGGCGACCTGCCTGGCGCGGATGCGCTCGCGATGGGCGGTATAGAGCCCGGACGCCGCGATGACGACCGCGCCGACCCAGGTCCAGATATCCGGCAGGGTCGCGAACAGCAGGAAGCCGAAGAGCGAAGCCCAGAACAGCTGGACATAGGAGAACGGCGCCAGCAGCGACGCCCCGGCATAGCGGAAAGCCGCGATCACCAGCCAGTGCCCCGCCGTCGAGACCGCGCCGATGAACAGCCCGACCCAGACGATCTCCCAGGTCGGCGTCACCCAGTGCAACGGCAATAGCGCCGCCATGACCAGCGCCCCGAAGACGGTGGAATAGGTGACGGTCGCGAGCGGGCTTTCCGTCCCGCTCATCATGCGCGTGATGATCAGCGAGAAGGCCCAGCACATGGCCGAGACCGCCGGCAGCAGCGAGGCGAGCTGGAAGCCCGCGCCACCCGGCCTGACCACGATCAGCACGCCGATCAGACCGACCAGCGTCGCGACCCAGCGCCGCCAGCCCACGCGCTCGCCCAGCATCGGAATCGACAGGGCCGTCACGAAGAGCGGCGCGACGAAGCTGGTCGCCGTCGCATCCGCGATCGGCAGCAGCTTCAGCGCCGAGACGAAGAGCATGGAGGAGCCGATCACGCCGCAGCCGCGCAGCAGGTGCATGCCGGGCCGCCGGGTCCGCAGCGCGCCCCATTCGCCCTTGATGCCGACGATCGCCAGCAGCATCAGCCCCGAGGTGAAGTAGCGCAGCCAGACGATATGAAGCGGCGGCACGCTGGCCGCGAGATATTTCGCGGCCGCATCGCCCGCCGACAGGAACACGGTCGCCAGCAGCATGATGCCGATGCCGAGCAGGCCGTTGTCGCGCCGGAGCGAGGCTGCGGGCTTGTCCGGCGCAGATTCGGATGGGGGGACGACGGGTTCCGGCAAGGGCTTCGGCGCGAGTGAGGGCGATGATGCGGGAAGTCTGCCGCTCACTCTAATCGTTTCGCCCCGCGATCCGCTGCGCAAAGAACATGGGTTCTCCATGCGTTGAGGCGGCGAGATGAAAGCGCGGGGTTGGACGTCGCGCCGCTCAGCCGGCAACCTGCCGGGCGCGGATGCGCTCGCGATGGGCTGTGTAGAGGCCCGAAGCCGCGATGATCGCCGCGCCGACATAGGTCCAGACATCCGGGATCGCCGCAAAGACCAGGTAGCCGAAGATTGAGGACCAGAGCAGCTGCGAATAGGCGAAGGGCGCCAGCAGCGAGGCATCCGCATAGCGGAAGGCCTGGATCAGGAAGATATGCCCGATCGTCGAGATGCCGCCGATGAAGAGGCCGATCAGCACCGCCTTGAGATCGAGCGCCTGCCAGCTGAACGGCACGGCCAGCGACAGCAGCAGGAAGCCGATCGTGGCGGAATAGGCCAGCGTCACCACCGGGATCTCGGTGCGGCTCATCATCCGGGTGACGATCAGCGAAAACGCCCAGAAGAACGACGAGCCGAGAACGAAGAGCGACGCGCCATGAAAGCCGTCGCCGCCGGGGCGCACCACGACCAACACGCCGACCAGCCCGACGGTCGTGGCGAGCCAACGCCGCCAGCCGACGGTTTCACCCAGGATGGGAATCGACAGCGCCGTGACGAAGAGCGGCGAGACGAAGGAAGTCGCGGTCGCGTCCGCCATCGGCAGGTCGTGCAGCCCGGCCACGAACAGGATCGAGGAGATGGTCACGCCCAGGGCCCGCAGCACCTGCAGGCCGGGCCGACTCGTCTTCATCCTGCGGAAGCCGCCGGTGAAGCTGATGGTGACGAGCATGATCGCGGCGAAGGTGCCGTAGCGCATCCAGGTGATCTGGAGCGCCGGCAAGGTCGTCGCCAGATACTTGGAGGCGATGTCGCCGCTGCACATGAAAATCGATGAGAGCAGCAGCAGCGCGATGCCGCGCGCGGAATTGTCGATGCGCAGCGGCCTGCCTTCCTGCGAAGGAACGACCGGCGGTTCAGGAAGGGGAGCGTTGGGCAAGGGCTAAGGTTCGCGCGCAAGGATTGCTCAAGCCTTAGCCGTTTTGCCCGGCATAGCCACACGCAAAGACGGTCGCCCGCCCATGCGCGTGGACAGTGCCGGCGGCCCTGCCCGTTCGGGCAGGGTCGGGCAGCGCAGTTGGCCTCAGGCGGCCTGCTTGCGCGGCTGGATCAGCTTGCGATTGACCAGAACCTCGGCGATCTGCACCGCGTTCAGCGCGGCGCCCTTGCGCAGGTTGTCGGAGACGCACCAGAAGGCGAGGCCGTTCTCGACGGTCGAGTCCTCGCGGATGCGCGAGATATAGGTCGCATCCTCGCCGGCCGCCTCATGCGGGGTGATGTAGCCACCGGGCTCGTGCTTGTCGATCACGAGGATGCCCGGCGCGGTGCGCAGGACCTCGCGCGCCTCGTCGGCGGTGATCGGCTTCTCGCACTCGATGTTCACGCTCTCGGAATGGCCGATGAAGACCGGCACGCGCACGCAGGTCGCGGTCAGCTTGATCTTCTTGTCGAGGATCTTCTTGGTCTCGACCACCATCTTCCACTCTTCCTTGGTGAAGCCGTCTTCCATGAAGACGTCGATATGCGGAATGAGGTTGAAGGAGATGCGCTTCGGGAACTTCTTGGTGGTGACCTCGCCGGCCGAGAACACGGCGCGGGTCTGGTTGAACAATTCGTCCATGCCTTCCTTGCCGGCGCCGGAAACCGACTGATAAGTCGAGACGACGACGCGCTTGATACCGAACTTGTCGTGCAGCGGCTTCAGCGCGACGACGAGCTGCGCGGTCGAGCAGTTCGGATTGGCGATGATGTTCATCTTTGTGAAGCCGGCAGCGGCGGCGGCATTCACCTCCGGCACGATCAGCGGCACGTCAGGGTGCATGCGGAAGGCCGAGGAGTTGTCGATGACGACGCAGCCCTGCGCGCCGATCTTCGGCGACCAGGCCTTCGAGACGTCGCCGCCCGCCGACATCAGGCAGATATCGGTGTCGGAGAAGTCGTAATGCTCCAGGGCCTTGCACTTCAGCGTCTTGTCGCCGAAGGAGACCTCGGTGCCGACCGAACGGGACGAGGCAAGCGCCACGACTTCGCTGACGGGGAAGGCGCGCTCGGCGAGAATGTCCAGCATCTCGCGGCCTACATTGCCGGTTGCTCCGACGACTGCGACCTTGAAGCTCATGATGTGATCCTTTGCGGATAAGGCGGCTCGGGTCTCCCTTTGGGGGCCGCCCCGCACCGGTTTCGGGCGGGTTCGGCGATCTCTCCCCGCCGGGGGGAGATGGACCCGGAACCGAGGCGAAGCGTCAGCGCGACAGGCCGGTTTTCCCGGTCGTCGTTTTGGTCGTGAGTTTCGTCGTCGTCAGACGGACAGTCACAGAGCCAATCCCGAAGGGCTGAAAACTTCGCTAGGCGGCACAACCTTGCACCACGCCCTGTCAGAACACCGGGAGCGACGAAAAGTCAATCTCCTCCTCATAGCCGCCGTCGCCCGGCGCGTTAACCCTGCCTGTTGACCTCCCGTTCACGCTGCCTGCCGATTGGCCGGCGCCGGTAACCCGGCGGCGACTCTCAGCGTCCAGCCTGCCCGCCTGACGATGGCTGGTGCGGCCGGCCTTGGCCGCGCGGGAGTGACGGGTTGCGTTTGCGTTCGGACGAATGGATGGAGTGGTTGCGGCCCCTGTCGCAGCAATGGCAGCATGGCTTGTCCGTTGCCGGCGCCCGGTGCCGCGACGCATGGGCCCGGCTCAGGCGGGTCGATCTCGTCCCGGCTCTCATCACCTGCGTCGACCGGATCGAGAGCGGCTTCCGCATCGTCTCTCGTGCCCTTCGCCGCCTCGTGCCGCGCAACGGCCTCGGCCTGCCGGGCGCCCTCGCCTGGCGCGTCGCGGCCGCGCTCGGCGGCATCAGCCTGACGGCCGCGCTTGTCACGGCATTGTCCGGGAGCGGCGAAGGCCGGTCCCAGCTGGCCAGCCTTGCTTCTCCCGTCGCTGCCGCGACCACCCAGCCGCCCGTCAATCGCAAGCCGCTCCTCGCCGCGACCGAAGCCGACTGGGTCGCGATCACCCGCCCGATCGCGATCTTCCATCTGGAGGCGCCCGAACTCGGCCGCGAAGCCCCCGCGATCGAGGCCCGCCGCAGCCGCGATGGCGGCCAGCGCGAGGACCTGCTGAGCTTCGGCGCCTTCACGGGCTCCGCTCCTCATCTCTCGCTGCGCCTGCAGACGGGCGATGGCATCGCCGCCCAGTCCGGCTCCTTCACGGTCGCGCTGGTCCATGCGGCGGCACTCCGCAGCCTCGCCGTCGAGCGCGGCAGCACGCCCGCGCTGATCGAGACCCGTTTCGGCCCGCTCGAGACCGCCGATATCGTCCTGGGCGACGGCAGCGAAAGCCGCTCCTGCCTCGCCTTCCGCACGGTCGGGCCCGATGCTCCCTTCGCGATGAGCGGTTGGTGGTGTGCCGGCGCCAGGCCCAGCGACCGCAAGCAACTGACCTGCCTGATCGACCGGCTCGACCTCGCCAATGCCGGCGCCGAACCCGAATTGCGCGCCGCCTTCGCCCGCAGCGAGCTCCAGCGCCAGCCAGGCTGCGCCACGCCGCGCCTCGCGGCCACCGGCCGCAAAGTCTCCTGGCTCGACGCGGACGGCACGATGCCGGCCCTGAAGATGAAGACCGCGACGGCCGAGCCGACGCCCGAGCCGCGACCGCGTCGCATGAAAAAGCCCCGCCGCGAGCGCTAACAAAGTTGTTAACGACGCCGTGCTAGTCTTTGCACCGGTTTTGGGATGCTTACATCGAGCGGATCGATCCGCTCCCCGGAGATTGCCGTCATGATGTCGTTCAAGCGCGTTGCCGCCATCCTTGCCGTCGCTGCGACGGCCTCGACCGTCATGGCGAGCATCGCCGAGGCGCAGAGCCGCCGTGGGCCCCTGCGCGTCACCGTCCAGAAGCGCAGCTATCTCGATCCCGGCAATGTCGTGCCGGTCGGCTCGCTGAACCGCTATGCCACCCAGCACATGTCGGCTTCGCCGGTCTATGCCAGCACGGGCGAGCTCTACGGCGAAGGCACCCTGCCCGGCCGCATCGGCGCCGGCGTGAACCCCTTCGCGAACACGTTCTCGACGCCGCGCTTCTGATACCCGGCGCGAACGAGGGCACCTGTCATCCCGCGCGCGCTGCAACGTAAAACGCTGCGGCGCAGACACGGGATGACACCCTGCATTAGTGCCTCTTACTCCGGCAACGCCCTGAGATAGCGCACCGGCCGCCCCGGCGCCGCCGCGTTCGCAGCGTGCACGATCGCGTTCGCATCGATGCCGAAATGCCGGTAGAGATCGGCCACCGTGCCGGTCTGGCCGAAATGCTCGACGCCGAGCGCCTTCTGCCTGTGGCCATGGACGCTGCCGAGCCAGGCCAGCGTCGCCGGATGCCCATCCAGCACCGAGACGATGCCGCAATCGCGCGAGAGCTCGCCGAGCAGCCGCTCGACATGGCTGGTCGCAGCGTGATTGCCGCGCTGGCGCGCCCGCTCGGCCGCCTGCCAGCCGGCATTGAGCCGGTCCGCCGAGGTGATCGCGAGCAGGCCGACATCGCGCCGGTCCTCGCTGAGCAGCCCCACCGCCTCGATCGCCTCGGGCGCGACCGCTCCGGTATAGGCGATGACCACCGAGGCGTTCGGCCCCGGCTTCCTGAGCCAATAGGCGCCGTCGATGATGGCGCGCTCCAGCTCCGGCGTCATCGCCCGGCTCGGCTGCTCGACCTGCCGAGTGGAGAGGCGCAGATAGACCGAGCCGCCGGTCTCGTCGCGCAGCCAGGTCCGCTCGTCGGGATCGCCCTCGCCGTCGCGCTGCATATAGTCGAAGGACCAGCGCATCATCACGGCCAACTCGTCGACGAAGGCCGGCTCGAAGGAGCAGAGCCCGTCCTGGCTCATGCCGATCAAGGGCGTCGCGATCGACTGATGCGCCCCGCCCTCCGGCGCCAGCGTCACGCCCGAGGGCGTCGCCACGACCATGAAGCGCGCATCCTGGTAGCAGGCATAGTTCAGTGCATCGAGCCCGCGCGAGATGAACGGGTCGTAGAGCGTGCCGATCGGGATCAGGCGCTCGCCGAAGATCGAATGCGACAGGCCGAGCGCCGAGAGATTGATGAACAGGTTCATCTCGGCGATGCCGAGCTCGACGTGCTGCCCCTTCGGCGAGAACTCCCATTTCTGCATCGAGGGAATGCGCTCGTCCTTGAAGGTGTCGGCCATCGATGCCTTGGCGAAGAGCCCGCGCCGGTTCACCCAAGGCCCGAGATTGGTCGAGACGGTGACGTCCGGAGCCGTGGTGACGATGCGGTCGGCCAGCGGCCCGCCGGTCTTTGCGAGATCGTCCAGCACCTTGCCGAAGCCCATCTGGGTCGACATCGACGGCTGGATGCCGGCCTCCAGCTTCGCCGGCACCGGCAGCTTGGCCGCCGAGAAACGCCGCCGCCCCTGCGAGAAGAACGGCACCTTGTCGAGGAAGGCGCGGACCTCGCCCTCGGGCAGGTCGAGCCCTTCGAACAGGTCCCATTCATGGCCGGGGCGGATATTGTTCGCCTTGCGGAAGCCGTCGAGCTGCTCCTTGGTCATCAGCCCGGCATGGTTGTCCTTGTGCCCGGCGATCGGCAGGCCGAAGCCCTTCACCGTATAGGCGAGGAAGCAAACCGGCCGGTCATGGTCGATCGACTCGAAGGCTTCGAGGATCGACGGCAGGTCATGGCCGCCGAGATTGCACATCAGCTTCGAGAGCTCGGCATCCGAGCGCTTCTCGATCAGCTTGGTCACCGGCCCCTGGTCGCCGAGATCGTCCATCAGGCGCTTGCGCCAGGCCGCGCCGCCCTGGAAGGTCAGGGCCGAATAGAGCTGGTTCGGGCAGGAATCGATCCAGGCCTTCAGCCGCTCGCCGCCCTTCTCTTTGAACGCCGCCTGCTGCAGCGAGCCGTATTTCAGCGTGACCACGTCCCAGCCGAAATTGCGGAACATCGTCTCGAACCGGTCGTAGAGCCCCTCGCGGATAACCGCATCGAGCGACTGGCGGTTATAGTCGATGATCCACCAGGTATTGCGCAGGCCGTGCTTCCAGCCCTCCATCAGGGCTTCGAAGATATTGCCCTCGTCGAGCTCGGCATCGCCGATCAGCGAGACCATGCGGCCTTCCGGCCGGTCCTTCGCCCAGCCATGCGCCTTCACGTAATCCTGCGTCAGCGAGGAGAACAGCGTCTGCGCGACGCCGAGGCCGACCGAGCCGGTCGAGAAATCGACGTCGTCGATATCCTTGGTGCGCGAGGGATAGCTCTGCGCGCCCTTGTAGCCGCGGAAATTCTCGAGCTTCTCGCGTGTCTGCAGGCCCATCAGATAGTTGATGGCGTGGAAGATCGGCGAGGCATGCGGCTTCACCGCGACCCGATCCTGCGGCTTCAGCGCCGCCATGTAGAGCGCGGTCATGATCGTGGCGAGCGAGGCCGACGAGGCCTGGTGCCCGCCCACCTTCATCCCGTCGTCGTTCGCGCGGATATGATTGGCGTTGTGGATCGTCCACGAAGCCAGCCAGAGGATCTTCTTCTCCAGCTCGGCGAGGAACGGCAGGCGCGGATCTGTTGTCATGAATTTGGCCCGAACTCCCAGTGCCGCCGATCATGCACGGAAGCACTGGCAGAACGAGCCAAATTTCTGTGCGGCGCCGGCCAGCTTTGGTGATTTTCGCTACGGCATGGCGGCCGGGCGAGGAAAACCACCAATCGGGCAGCCGGTCCGGTTGCCGGCTACTTGTCGATCTGGGCGATCCGGTCGAGCGCTGCGCCGAAGCCGGTCAGCGAGACGTTGAACGAGACCGGCTCGTTGTTCGACAGGTTCAGCGCCGCGACCGTCAAGGCCTTGCCGGCCTTCATCGCGTCGGTCGCGACCGTCGGGAACGAGATCGGCAGCAGGCAGCCCTGCGCCAGGCAGGTCGAGAAGCGCAGGCCCTGGCCGAGGTCCTTGTCGTCGAGCCGGAGCACCGCGCCGTTCTCCAGCTTCATCCCATGCGGAAACAGGATCGTGCCCTCGGCGCGCCCGTCCTTCGGCGTGCGCAATTCGATCGCGAAGACGCGCTGGCCGGTCTGGCTGTTGCCCTGCGACTGGACGAGGACGCAGACACGCTGGTCATTGGCGAGCCGACAATCGACGGTCCAGTCGCCATAGGTCTCGTTGATCGCGGTGGCGCCATTCGGCAGCGTCGCCGCCTTGGCGGCAGGCTGGCTGACGCTCGGCACGGCGGGAGCGGCCGGAGCCTGCGCGACGGGCTGGGCCGGCTTGGCCGCCGGTTTCGGAGCCGGCTTGGGGGCCGGGCGCGGCGCAGGCCGCTGCGGCGCGGCAGCGGCCGGCTGCTCCGCCGGTTCCTCCTGGGCGCGCAGCGCAGGCGACGCGAGGGAGCCGATCGCGAGAACGGCGGCGAGTGAGGCGATCCGGAAGGAATGATGTTTCATGTCAGCGCTGTCATATGAAGATGTGGCTCGCCCTATCGCAGAAACCAGCCCGAAGAGAAAGCACGAAAACACATACCGATCGAGAGCGATGAACTCTCTCGCCAAATGAGCATTCGGCATAAACAATAGAATGATTTCAAACTGAAAGTATTCAACCCACGGATTCATGCCCGAGACATGAAACGCCACGCGAGTCTCCGGCGCCATATCCGGGCTGCGATGATCGACCTCTGCCGCCAGCGCAGGCGAACCCTGCCGCCGGCCCGCTTGTGAGCCTCCCGCGCGACATGCCAGAAACCGGCACGGAAACGGGCCGCACGACCCGCGCAGGAGGAACCTATCCATGAGCAACAGCAAGGATGTCTGGCGTCGGATCGACGACAAGGCCCCGGCCTATTTCGGGCTCTCCGACCGCATCTGGCACATGCCCGAGCTGAACTATCAGGAGGTCCGCTCAGCCGCGGAGCACGGCGCCATGCTGGAAAGCGAAGGCTTCCGCGTCACCACGGGTGTCGCCGGCATCCCGACCACGGTGATCGGCGAGGCCGGCGAAGGCGGCCCGGTCATCGCGATCATGGGTGAGTTCGACGCCCTGCCGGGCCTGAGCCAGGAGGCCGGCAACGCGACCGAGACCCCGGTCGAGAAGGGCGGCAACGGCCATGGCTGCGGCCATAACATGCTGGGCTCGGCCTCGCTGCTCGCCGCCGCCGCGGTGAAGGACTATCTCGCCGCCAACGGACTGAAGGGCCGCGTGCGCTATTATGGCTGCCCGGCGGAAGAAGGCGGCTCGGCCAAGGGCTTCATGGTGCGCGCCGGCGCCTTCGACGATGTCGATATCGCGCTCTGCTGGCACCCGGCCTCCTTCAACGGCGTCAACCGCGCCTTCTCGCTCGCCTGCGTCGAGATCGAGTTCACCTTCTCCGGCCGCGCCTCGCATGCCGCCGCCGCGCCGCATCTCGGCCGCTCGGCACTCGATGCCGTCGAACTGATGCATATCGGCGTGAACTACATGCGCGAGCACATGCCTTCGACGGCACGCGTGCATTACGCGATCATCAATGCCGGCGGCATCGCTCCCAATGTCGTGCAGGCCACTGCGACGACCCGCCAGCTGATCCGCGCCGCCACGCTCTCCGAGATGTGGGAGCTCGTCGCCCGCGTGAAGAAGATCGCCGAGGGCGCGGCGCTGATGAGCGAGACCACCGTCTCGGTCAGGCAGCTCTCGGGCGACGCGAATCTCGTCGGCAACCGTCCGCTCGAAGAGGCGATGCAGGCCAATCTGCTGGCGCTGGGCGGCCCCGGCTTCGACGCGGCCGACCATGCCTTCGCCGCCAAGTTCCAGCAGACGCTGAGCCCGCAGGACATCGCCGCCGCCTATGGCCGCTTCGACCTGAAGCCGAAGGATGGCGAGGCGCTCAGCGATGAGATCTATCCGCTCGGCGCCGGCAACGACACCTCAGTCGGCTCGACCGATGTCGGCACGGTGAGCTGGGTCGTCCCGACCGTGCAGTGCCGCACCGCCTGCTACGCGATCGGCACGCCCGGCCATTCCTGGCAGCTGGTCGCCCAGGGCCTCGCCCCGGCCGCCCACAAGGGCCTCGCGCTGGCGGCCAAGGCGATGGCCGGCGTCGCCTCGGACGTGCTGAACGATCCCGCCCTGCTCAAGGCGGCCAAGGACGAGTTCGCGGCCTTCCGTGCGAAGAACCCCTTCGCCAACCCGATCACTGATGATGTCGAGCCGCCGCTCGACATGGCCGCGCATTGAGCGAGCTGCGCTGAGTAACACGACGAGATGGAGGGCAAGGCCTGCCTCGCCCTCCTCCCGCCTCCCCAAGACGCGCGTCATCCCGGACGGAGCGAAGCGAAGATCCGGGATCCATGCGCGAAGCTGAATCGGCAAGGTTCCGGAATGGATTCCGGGTCTCCCTTCGGTCGCCCGGGATGACCCGCGTGTTTCGGTTGGGAATTGGAAAGCGCTAGCCGCGTTGCGGCCCGGACAACGCGACGCGGATCGTCGGCCGGGTCGCCTTGAACTCGGCGACGGCCGCGGAAGTCAGGTCCGATACCGAGTCGGAGGCGTTCGACATCAGGCGCAGGATGATCCGTCCCAGCCGGTCGCGGGCCTCGGACTCCAGCTCGGTATCGAGCCTGTCGTCATGCCCGATCGCGGCCCAGGCCCTGGCCTGGACGGCTTCGGCGACGAGCAGTTCCTGGGAGTTCAGCACACCGGGAAAGCGGAAATTCGAGGTAGGCATCGGCGATTCAAACATGGCTGGCCAACGGATATAGGGCGGCCTCGGTTCCCGGCAAGGCGAAGAGAAAATCCGCAGCCGGACGAGCCACGCCCTCACCTTCGAAAGTCGGTGTGACGCGCGCGCTACGAAACCGGGCGCAGGGGCAGAATAAACATAAAATCCAAATTGGACTTCTTGTCCAAATTTACCTTGACCCGCTCCCTCCCCGCCTGCACAGATGGCCGGAACAGCCTTGCCGCCCCGGCGGCAAGCGACAGGCCGCAAGGCGGGAGGCTCGCTTGAAGTTCGACATTTTCCAGATGGAGCGGAACCAGACGCTCTTCGAGAACGACGTCGAGATCAACCTGACCGAGAGCGGCGTTCATCCCTGGTCGATCGAGGACATCCTGGGCGAACAGGCCGCGCGCGACCTGCTGAAGCAGCCGCTCGGCTATGGCTGGACCGATGGCCGCCCGGACCTGCGCAACAACATCGCCTCCTGGTATCCCGGAGCGACCGCCGCGAACGTGCTCGTCACCAACGGCTCGTCGGAGGCGACGATGATCGCCCTGATGGCGCTGTTCGAGCCCGGCGACGCGCTGGTCTTCGCCCTGCCGAACTTCATGCAGATCGACGGGCTCGGCCGCGCGCTCGGCTTCGACATCCGCCGGCTGGAGCTTTCCGGAGAGAGCGACTGGCAGATCGACCCTGCCCATCTCGCCAAGGTCGCGTCCGGCACCAAGGCGATCGCGGTGACCAACCCGGCCAACCCGACCGGCAGCGTGCTCTCGGCTGCAAGCCGCGCCGCCCTGATCGAAGCCGCGAAGCGCAACGACGCCTGGCTCATGGTCGACGAGATCTATCGCGGCGGCGAGATCGACGGGGCTGAAACCGAGACGCTCTGGGGCAGCTACCCCAAGGTCGTCGTCACCTCCAGCCTGTCCAAATCCTTCGCCTGCCCGGGTCTGCGCCTCGGCTGGATCGTCGCTCCCACCGAGGTCGTGGCGGCAGCCGCCGAGCGGCAGGACTACACCACGATCGGCAGCGGCATCCTCAGCCAGATCCTCGCGGAGGAGGTGATGCGCCCGGAAACGCGCGGCCGCCTGCTTGCGCGCGGGCGGGATTTGCTGCGCAGCAATGCCGATCTCGTGGCGCAATGGATGGCGCAGCATAACGACTGGTCCTGGCGGCGCCCGCAGGCCGGCGGCATGGCCTTCCTGCGCTATCCCCAGGACATGCCCTCGGAGGTCTTCTCGCAGAAGCTGCGCGAGGAGGAGAGCGTCTTCGTCGTCGCCGGCAGCTGGTTCGGGATCGAGAACCACATCCGCATCGGCATCGGCGTCCCGACCGAGGTGCTGCGCGACGGGCTGGCGCGAATGGATCGCTTTCTCGCGCGGCACAAGGGCTGAAGGCGGCCTCAGCCCCCACTACTGTCATCCCGGGCGACCGAAGGGAGACCCGGGATCCATTCCTGAGCCTCTATCGGAAAGACTCAGGAATGGATCCCGGCTCTTCGCTTCGCTCCGGCCGGGATGACACCGTGTTGAAAAAGAAAACGTTCAGCGCCTGATCCCGTCCAGCACCACCCGCGCGATGGCGATGTCCTGCACCGCGATCCCCGTGAGATCGGCGATGGTGATGTCGTCGTTCGAGCGCCGCGCCGGAACATCTCCTGCCAGCACGGCCCCAAGCTCGACGCAGTCACCCGCATCGATCAGCCCGACCGCCGCAGCGGCGGCGAATTCGCCATGGTCGAGGCTCTGCTCCAGCGAATCCGCGATCCTGACATCGGCGAGCGCGACCAGCGCCGTGTCCAGCTCCTGCTTGCCCGGGGCATCGGCCCCGAGCGCGGTGATATGCGTCCCCGGCCTGATCCAGTCGTCGCGGATGATCGGCGCCGCAGCCGGCGTCACCGTGATCAGCGCATCCGATTGCGCGCAGAGCGCTTCCAGCTCCGTGACCGGCTCGACGGCGATGCCCTCGCCTTCGAGGTCACGCCGCAGCGCCTCCAGCTTTTCCGGTGAGCGCCCCCAGACCGCGAAAAGCGGCTCACGCTCGCGCAGCAGATGCGCGGCGGCACGGATCTGGAACCGAGCCTGCGTGCCGGCACCGACGATCCCGATCCGGCGCGCATCGGCCCGCATCCCGGCCCGCGTCGCGATGGCGCCGGCGAGCGCCGTCCTGAGATCGGTGAGCCAGCCCTCGTCGCGCAGGATCGCGACGACCGCGCCGGTCTCGGCCGAGAGCGCGATCATCATGCCGCTCGTCGTCGGCAGTCCTCTGGCAGGGTTGTCGTAGAAGCCCGTCGCGATCTTCACGACGAAGATGGCATCGCCGGCGATATGGCCGAACTTGATATGGCAATCGCCATTATGCGCGGGGAAGCCGAGATAGCCGACCGGCGGCATCTGCACCTGCCCCGCAGCCGCAGCCTTGAACCCCTCCTCCAGCGCAACGAAGGCCCGGTCGAGATCGACGGCGGCCTCGATCTCCGCACGCGACAGGTCAAGCATCCGGGGTCTCGTTGGCCTGGTTGAGGTAGTTGTAGACGGTCGCGCGGGCGAGCCCGAGGATGCGCGAGATATAGGCGGCGGCGTTGCGCCCGCCGAAGGCACCATTAGCCGCAAGATCAGCCACCAGCTCGCGCTTCTCGGCCCGGCTGAGGCTGGTCACGGCGAGCCCGCGGCTCTGCGTCCATTGCTGCACGAACTCGTTGATGCGCTCGTGCCAGTCTTCCTTGAACAGGGCCTGCGGCTTCTCGACCCCGGCCGGCACCGTCGCCAGCGCGGACAATGTCTGCATCAGCGCATGGAACTGTGAGACATCGACATTGATGCAGAGCACGCCGATCGCCTTGCTTCCAGCCGAGAGCACGATGCTGATCGATTTCAGCCGCCGCCCGTCCCAATTCACCTTCTCGTAGGGGCCGATGATCGTCTCGTTCGGATCGAAGCCGATCTCGTCGAGCAGCGACGGCTCGCCGAGCACGCGCTGCGAGAAATTGCCGGCGATATGCACGACGCTCTGCGAGCCGAGATCGTGCAGCACGACCTCGGCATGCGGCCGGAACAGCAGCGCCACCGCATCGCAGACCGGCAGGTAGGGGGCGAGTTCCGGCGTCATGCCCGCCCCGTCAGCGCGGCTGCGACTTGAGATAGTCGCTCAAGCGCTCCAGACCCGCCGAAAGATGGTCGCCGGGCGCGCCGATGCCGATGCGGATATAGCCGTCCAGCCCGTAGACATCGCCCGGCAGCAGCATGATGCCGCGCTCCTCGCGCAGGCGATGAACCAGATCGGTCGAGTTCATCGAGTGGCTGTACTTGATGAAGGCCATGCCGCCGGCCTTGGGCGGCACGAAAGAGAAGAACTCCTCATTCGCCTTCACCCAGTTCGTCAGCAGGGCGAGGTTCTCCCGCAGGATGGTCTTGCTCCGCTGCAGGATTTCGGCGCGCTTCGCCGGCTGGATGACGATGCGGGCGATATGCTCGCTCAGCGCGCTCGTCGTGATCGAGGTGTAGTCCTTGTTCTGCCAGGCGGTGTAGATGTCCTTGGCCGGCCCGACCAGCCAGCCGATGCGCAGGCCGGGCAGCGCCATCGCCTTGGAGAGGCCGCTGGTGATGATCGCCTTCTCGTAGAGATCGGCGAAGCTGGGCGGCTCGTCGGTTTCGAGCTCCGCGCCCTTGTAGACCTCGTCGGCATGGAGATAGCAGCCCTGTGCTCGGGCGATCTCGACCAGCGCATCCATCGTCTCGCGCGAGAGCAGGCTGCCGGTCGGATTGTTCGGGTTGCAGATCGTCATCAGCTTGGTGCGCGGCGTGATCGCGCGGCGAACCTCGTCGAGATCGGGCGTCCAGCCCAGTTCCTCGCGCAGCTTCACTTCCTTGACGGTGGCGCCGATCGCCCGCGCCCAGCCCCAGATCTGCAGGTAGTTCGGCACGAAGACGACGATCTCGTCGCCCGGCTCGATCAGCGACATCACCATCAGGAAATTGGCTTCGGCCGAGCCGTTGGTGACGATCACCTCGTCCGAGGTCCGGTTGCGGTAGAGCTTGGCGATGTCCTCGCGCAGCTCGACCGCGCCATTGGTCCAGCCATAGCCGAGCTCGACCTCCATCAGCTTCGCGCGCTGCTCCGCGCTGAGCAGCTCGTTCAGCGAATAGGGATGGACGCCGCTATCGGAGAGATTGAACTCGACGGTGTTCTCGTAGAGCGACTGGATCCGCTCCAGTGTGAATTCTTCGATCTTCATGCTGCCCATCCCGCGCCGGCCGTTCCGCCGCATCTCCCGCGAGTATGATGGGCATCATTTGGACGTCAAGGTCGATTTTGGAATTTACAGTCCAAATTGCGATTGCTATCCCTTGGTGATCACGTCGCAGCCGCTCCCGGAGAGCCTATCATGTCCGACCAGAACCCCGGTGCCAACAAGATGTGGGGCGGGCGCTTCACGCTGGCTCCGGCCGATGTGATGCGCAAGATCAATCCCTCGATCGGCTTCGACTACCGGCTCTACCGGCAGGACATCGCAGCGTCCAAGACCCATGCCGCGATGCTGGCCCGGCAGGGCATCATCGCCGGCGCCGACAACGAGCGCATCCAGGCCGGGCTCGACCAGATCCGCGGCGAGATCGACCGGGGCGAACTTCAGTTCAGCATCGATCTCGAGGACATCCACATGAATGTGGAAGCACGCCTCAAGGAGATCATCGGCGAGCCGGCGGGGCGCCTGCACACCGCCCGCAGCCGCAACGACCAGGCCGTCACCGATGTCCGCCTCTGGATGCGCGACGCGATCGATGCTCTCGACGGCACCATCCGCGACTTGCAGCAGGCCCTGATCGAGCGCGCCACCGAGCACGCCGAAACGATCATGCCCGGCTTCACCCATATGCAGGTCGCCCAGCCCGTGACCTTCGGCCACCATCTCATGGCCTATGTCGAGATGTTCGGCCGCGACCGCGAGCGCCTGGCCGGCGCGCGCGAGCGCACCAATGTCTCGCCGCTCGGCGCCGCCGCGCTCGCCGGCACCGCCTTCCCGATCGACCGGCAGTTCACCGCGGCGGAGCTGGGCTTCGCCCGGCCGACCGAGAACTCGATGGATTCGGTCGGCGCGCGCGACCATATCTGCGAGCTCCTGTTCTGCTGCTCGATGCTGGCCGTGCATCTCTCGCGCCTCAACGAGGAGATCACGCTCTGGTGCAGCGACGGCTTCCGCTTCATCGCGCTGTCGGACGCCTTCACCACCGGCTCCTCGATCATGCCGCAGAAGCGCAATCCGGACGCCGCCGAGCTGGTGCGCGGCAAGACCGGGCGCGTGGTCGGCTCGCTCACCGCCATGCTGGTGATGGTCAAGGGCCTGCCGATGACCTTCATGAAGGACATGCAGGAGGACAAGGAGCCGATGTTCGACGCGCTGGAAACGGTCGAGCTCTGCGTCGCCGCCACCACCGGCATGGTCCGCGACCTCACCGTGCGCCCCGAGGGCATGCGCGCCTTCCTGGATCGTGGTTTCCCGACCGCGACCGACCTCGCCGACTGGCTGGTGCGCGAGGCCGGCATCCCCTTCCGCGACGCTCATCACATCACCGCCCGCGTCGTCGCGCTCGCCGAGGCGAAAGGCTGCACCCTGCAAGCGCTCGACCTCGACGCCATGCGCTCGGTCGACCCGCGCATCGGCGCAGCGGTCTTCGAGGTGCTGGCGCCGGAACACTCCGTCCGCAGCCGCCGTAGCTATGGCGGCACGGCTCCCGATACGGTGCGCGAGGCGATCGAGCGGGCAAAGCGGCGCTGGCTGGGCGGTGGAGTGGTTTGAAACCTCGCATCGAAAACACGTCGTCATCCCGGGCTTGACCCGGGATCCATCCTAAAGCGCCGGCGCCCTTCGATGGATCCCGGATCAACGCCGCTTCGCGGCTCGTCCGGGATGACGGCGCATTTTCCTGTGCCGGGTACGGAAACCAGAAGCCTACCTTCGCCCCACGCAACCCGGCGGCCGTCGTCCCGCAAACTTTGCGGGATCAAACCGGCCGCCTTTCTGGCTATGGAAGACGGCGCCGGTCGATTCGACCGGGCCTGAGGAAACGAGCGCGGAGCCAGAGCAGCTCCGCGGCGGGGGAGAGATGATGGAACACGTCTGGTTGCGTGGGGTGGCCGAACAGTTCGGCATCGATGGCGGGCTGCGCCAGCTCGGCGGCGAATACGACCTCAACTTCCGCGGCCGGACCAGCGCGGGTGACGTCATCGTCAAGGCGATGCGCCCGCAGGGCGAACCCGCCCTCGTCGACCAGCAATGCGCCGCGATCAATCACGCGCTCGCGGCCGACCCGGCGCTGCCGCTGCCTCGCCTCCTCACCGCCGAAGGCCAGCGCTTCTGGCAGAACGTCGCCGATGCCCAGGGCCAGCAGCGCATGGTCTGGGTCCAGCGCGCCTTCACGGGCATCCCGATGGGCGAAGCCGGGCCGCAGCCGCCTGCCGTCCTCGCCGAACTGGGCGCACTCACCGCGCGTCTCGACCTTGCGCTCCGCGATTTCAAGGTCACCGCCGCGCCGGACGCGGCGAAATGGGACCTGACCGAGGCCGGCTGGATCAAGCCGCATCTCGACGTGCTCGAAGGCGCGCGCCGCACGCTGATCGCGGAGATCGTCGCCGGGTTCGAGGCGCTCAAGCCCGCGCTCGACACGCTGCCGCGCCAGACCATCCATAACGACCTCAACGACTTCAACATCCTCGTCGAGCCGCGCCTTGGCGCACCCGCCCGCATCAGCGGCCTGATCGATTTCGGCGACATGACCCATGGCCCGCGCGTCTGCGAGATCGCCATCGCCACTGCCTATGCCATCCTCGACCACGAGGCGCCGGAAGCAGCGCTCGCGGCTTTCGTCGCCGGCTACCATGGCGTCTCGCCCCTGAGCGCCCAGGAGATCGGCCTGATCTGGCCGCTCGTGCGGATGCGCCTCGCGGTCAGCGTCGTGAACTCGACGATCGAGGCCAAGGGTCGCCCGAACGACCCCTATGTCACGATCTCGCAGGCCCCGGCCTGGCGCCTCCTTGAAAACCCCGCGATCGACGGCGAATTGATGGGCGCGCGGCTGCGCAATGCCTGCGGACTGCCCGTCACCGACGCCGCCAGCCGCATCGCGAGCTGGATCGCCGGGCAGCGCGGCAGCTTCGCGCCCGTGCTCGGCCGGACGCTCGATGGCCTGCCGGTCGGCTCGCTCGGCATCGCCGAGGCGACCATCCCGCAGAACCCGTTCGAGCTGCGCGCCGACGAGGCCCGCCGTCTAGGCACCGGGCTCGGCATCGCCCAGGAGTGGTGGCTCGGCCAATATGGCGAGCCGCGGCTCGTCTATACCGACAAGGCTTTCCGCAAGGGCCGCTGGCTCGCCTCGAACCGCCGCACCATTCATATGGCGATCGATGTCTTCGCGCCGGCCGGTGAACCCGTCCGCGCCCCCTTGGCCGGCAAGGTCGCGCTGGCGGAGAACCGCGAAGGTCATCTCGATTATGGCGGCGTCGTCATCCTCGAACACCACACGCCTGCCGGCGACGTCTTCCATACGCTCTACGGCCATCTTGCCGCCGACGGCGCCTCCAAGCTGAAGCCGGGTCAGGAAATCGCGGCCGGCGAAGCCTTCGCGAAGCTCGGCCCGGCCGAGGAGAATGGCGGCTGGGAGCCGCATCTGCATTTCCAGCTCGCGCTCACCCTCGACGGTATGGGCCATGACTGGCCGGGCGTCGCCGATCCCGACGACTGGGCGCTCTGGCAGGCGATCTGCCCGAACCCCGCCGCGCTGCTCAACCTGCCCGACGATGTCGTCGCCTATCAGGCGATCGACGAAGCCGCACTGCTGGCCGAGCGCAAGGCCCGCTTCGGCGCCAATCTGAAGCTCAGCTACAAGAAGCCCGTCACGTTCCTGCGCGGCTGGCGCCACCATCTCTTCGACGCGATGGGCCGGCCCTATCTCGACGCCTATAACAACGTGCCGCATGTCGGACACGCCCATCCGCGCATCCGCAAGGTGGCGATGGACCAGCTCGCGCGGATGAATTCGAACACGCGCTACCTGCACCCGGCGCCGATGGCGCTGGCCGAGCGCCTGACCGCGAAGCTCCCGAAGGAGCTTGAAGTCTGCTTCTTCGTGAATTCCGGCTCGGAAGCCAACGAACTGGCGCTGCGCCTCGCCCGTGCGGCCAGCGGCGGCTACGACATCGTCACGCCCGATCACGGCTATCATGGCAACACCACCGGCGCGATCGACATCTCCGCCTACAAGTTCAACAAGCCGAACATGGGCGGCCGCAAGCCCTGGGTGCAGCTCATCGACGTCGCCGACGACTATCGCGGCCGCTTCCGCCGCGACGATGCCGACCGGGCGCTGCACTATGCCAAGCAGGTCGATGGCGCGCTCGCAGCCATCGCCGAGCGCGGCGGCAAGGTCGCCGGCTTCATCGCCGAGACCTTCCCGAGCGTCGGCGGCCAGATCATCCCGCCGCCCGGCTATCTCTCGGCCGTCTACGAGCGCATCCGCGCCGCCGGCGGCATCTGCATTGCCGACGAGGTGCAGACCGGGCTTGGCCGCCTCGGCGACTATTATTTCGGTTTCGAACAGCAGAATGTGCGGCCGGATATCGTCGTGCTCGGCAAACCCCTCGGCAACGGCCACCCGATCGGCGCCGTTATCACCACCCGCGCCATCGCCGAGCGCTTCGCGGAAGGCCCTGAGTATTTCTCGACCTTCGGCGGCTCGAACCTGTCCTGCCGCATCGCCGCGGAAGTCCTCGACATCGTCGAGGAGGAAGGGCTTTCGGCCAATGCCAAGGCGATGGGCGACAAGCTGCTCGCCGGCATGCGCGCGCTGATGGCGGACTATCCTTGCGTGGGTGACGTGCGCGGCATCGGCCTCTTCCTCGGGCTGGAGCTGGTCACGGATCGGGAGACGCTGGAGCCTGCGACTGATGCGGCGGCCCATGTCATGAACCGCCTGCGCGACATGCGCATCCTGGTCGGGCGCGAGGGGCCGGCCGACAACATCCTCAAGATCCGCCCGCCGCTGACGGTCGGCGCCGACGATGTCGAGATGATCCTCGACCGGCTCAGGATCTGCCTGCGCGAAGTCGAAGCCGCACGCTAGATCATCGCGCGTCCTCTCGGACGCGATAACGATGATCTATCTCATTGGCGGTGCATCGGATTTATCCGAGAAGTGGATTCCACTTTTCGGTCCGATGCAATAGCCGGCCGGCACGACGCCTGCATGTCCCGGCCGGCTTCTGGCGCGGCCGGGGCGGCCGTGCCATCCTGCACGCGCGGAGGAGTGGTTATGGAGTTGAAATGGCTGGAAGACGCCCTGAGCCTTGCCTCGACGCTCAGCTTTTCGCGCTCCGCCCGTGAACGGAACGTCACGCAATCGGCCCTGAGCCGCCGGGTCCGGCAGCTCGAGGACTGGCTCGGCGCGCCGCTTTTCGACCGCAGCAGCTACCCGATCCGCCTCACCGAGGCCGGCAAGACCTTCCTGCCCCGCGCGCAGGACATCCTCAGGCAGGTGCACGGCGCCCGGCAGGAGGTGCTCCAGCAGCAGGAAGACGTCTCGGAGATGCTGGTCTTCGCGACGCTGAACACCCTGTCGCTGACCTTCTTTCCCGGCCTCGTCCGCCGCATCGAGGACAGGCTCGGCTCGCTGAAGACGCGCTTCTGCGACCAGCGTGCCTCTTTCGGCGGCAATGTCGCGCTGCTCAACCGCAGCGAATGCGATTTCCTGCTGACCTATGCGCATCCGACGGTATCGCCGGATCTCGACGCCGAACGCTTCATGTATCGCCATCTCGGCAGCGAGCGGGCCATCCCCGTCTCCCTCCCCGGCGACGACGGCGAGCCGCTCCACGGCTTCTGCTCCGATGACACGCCCGTTCGCCTTCTGAGCTACGGCAACAGCTCCTTCTTCGCGCGCCGGCTTGCCCTGCTCTTCGCCGAACGGCCAACGCCCTTGATCACCGTCTACGAGAACCCGATGTCGGTCGGCCTCAAGGCCATGGTGCTGGCCGGGCGTGGGGCAGCCTGGGTTCCCGAAAGCCTCGTCGTCGACGAGCTGCGTGACGGGCGGCTCGTCCCGGCCGCCGACCCGTCCTGGTACATCACGGCCGAGATCCGGCTCTACCGGGCCCGTCAGCAGGGCCGGCCCGCCCTCGAACGGTTCTGGGAGGCCATCGCGGAGGAGGTCCAGCCGGAGCCCCCGGCTGAACGGGTGCGGGCAGCCACCGGAAAGCGCGGCTATGCGCGCTCCATCTCCACCGGTTCCGAGAGCAGGAAGCCGAGATCGGCCGCCGCATCGATCTCGGTGAGCCGCGCGTAGAGCTCGTCCGCGCCGGGCAGCCCGGCACAGCAATCCGCGAATTTGGCAGCGCGATCGGCATCGTCGAACGGAACGGCGATCGAGCCCTTGGCCTCCCACCGCTCGGCCTTGAGCACGCGCCCGTCCTTGAGGCTGATGGTGACGCGATGCGGCTGACGCCCGGCTGCCTCCTCGCCCTTCTCGTAGGACCGCATTGTCGTCAGCGGCAGCAGGCGCCGGACTTCGGGGCGCGCGACCGCTTCCGGCGTGAAATCGGCCAGCGACAGCCGGTCCTGCATGAGCGCGAGCGCCACGCAGTAATGCATCGAGAAGCGGCCCTGCATCTCGTCCTGCGGATCGGGATAGGCGAGGTTGCGCGCATTGGCGATGCCGACGAGCGTATCGACCGCCGCGACATCGTCGGCAGCAAAGCCGTGCTCCGCCCTGAGCGCAAGGATCGCATCGACGGCGAGATGCGTCGAGCCGCAGCAGGGGTGACGCTTCGGGATCAACCCGTCGCTCTCGATCACATGCGGCGAGGCCAGCACCATCCGGTCCCAGCCGGCAGCGCTCGCATCGCCGAACAGCTCGGCGATGCCCATCGGACATTCCAGGATGTCGAGCCGCCCGGTCATCCCGGCTGCGGCAAGCGCGGCGGCGTCGACGGCATTGCGCGCCGCGAGCCCGGCATGAAGCGGCTTCGCCGGCGTGCCGAACTGGCCCTTGGGGCCAGAGGCCATGCTGGCGGCGACGCTCATCGCCCGCGCGATGCCGGCAGCATCGAGTCCCATCAGCCAGGCCGTGCCCGCCGCCGTACCGATCGCGCCGACCGTCGAGGTCGCATGCCAGCCGATCGTGTAATGCGCCGGGTTGATGCCGCGCCCGACGGCGGCCTGCGCCTCCAGCCCGACGAGATAAGCGTCGACGAAAGCGCGTCCGCTGGCGCCGCGCCCCTGCGCCACCGCGAGCAGCGCCGGCACCAGAACCGCCGAGGCATGGGTGATGCCCGGCCGGAAATTGTCGTCATAGTCGAGCGCATGCGCCGCGGTGCCGTTGACCAGCGCAGCGATCGCCTCGCTTGCCCGGCCACCGCCCGCGACCGCCGCCTCTCCCTGCGGACCGATCCCGGGCGCGAAGGCTTCGCGAACGGCCTGTGTCGCCTGATCACTGATGCCGGCCAGCATGCAGGCCACCGTATCCGTGATGGCGTGATGCGCCCTCAGCCGCGCGAGCGGCGAGAAGACCGGCCCGGAGCGGCTCCATGCGGCGATACGTTCGATGGCGCTGGGCATGATCTCTCCCGGTCGGTCTGAAGGTTGGGGCGGCTCAATCCTGCCGGCGCGCTTCGAGGATCAGGCGCAGCAGACGGCCGAAGGCGAAGCGGTTCACCTCCGTGCCCTTGATGTCGGTATTGACGCGATGGACGATCACGAGGTCGAGCGACGGGATGACGAGGCAGTTCTGCCCACCCACGCCCTGCGCGCTGTAGCTGCCGGCCGGCAGCACGACCCCGGGGAAGCCCGCGCCGGAGCGCTCGGTCCACCACATGTAGCCATAGCCGCCGCGCGGCCCGGCATCGGAAAGCGGCAGCACGCTGGTCGCGACCCAGTTGGCCGGGATGACCTGCTCGCCCTGCCAGCGGCCCTGACGCAGGAACATCAGGCCGAAGCGTGCGAGATCGCGCGTCGACATCCGGAACGGATAGGCGGGGTGGACCGAGCAATCGTCCGGCTCCAGCCAGCCGTCGCGCCGCTCGCCGTCGAGGCGGAAATCCTCCATACCGAGCGGGCGGCCGATCCGCGCCAGGAAATCGTCATGGATGCCGGCGCCGGTCAGCGCCGTGAAGATCGTGCCGAGCGCGTTGAAGTCCCAGTTGTTGTAGAGCCAGAAGGTGCCGGGCGGCTGCGAATGGCGCGGCGGCTTGATCGACTTCATCCAAGGCGATTCATAGCCGGCGGGATGGAAGATGCCCGAGCGCGCCGTCAGCAGGTCGTAGATCGTCGCCGCCTTCTCGCGCTCGCTCAGGCCGTCCTTGTCGTCGATGCCGAGATCGGCGAGCGTACGCGACAGGTCGATCCGGCCCTCCTCCTCATGGATGCCGATCAGGGCGCTGAGGAAGCTCTTGCGGACGGAATGACACTGGTAGCGATGGGCGAGGTCGCCGCGGCTTGCCACGACGCGCCCGCCCTGCACGATCATGACCGTCGCGGTCGAGATGGTGTCGGCATAGCGCCACGCCCGGTCGAGCCCCTCGCGCGACCAGCCGGCCGCCTCCGGCGCGACGCTCTCCCAGTCCTTCACCGGCCAATGCTCTCCCGCCAGGGCCTTACCCGTCATGCCTGCCTCGTCCATCTGCTGATCTTCCGAAAGTCCCGACCGCTCAGGCGATCGGGCGATAACCCACGCTCGCCTCAAGGAATTCGCGCGTATAGGGCTCCTGCGCCCGGCCGGCCCGGACATCCGCTGCGCTCATCTCCTCGAGGATGCGTCCCTCGCTCATCATCGCGACGCGCTCGCAGAGATGCGTCACGACGGCGAGGTCGTGGCTGACCATCAGATAGGTCAGGTCGCGGTCGCGGCGCAGCTGCTTCAGCAGGTTGAGGATTTCCGCCTGCACGGAGACGTCGAGCGCCGAGGTCGGTTCGTCCAGCAGCAGCAGCTCCGGCTCGATGATGAGCGCACGCGCGATCGCGACGCGCTGGCGCTGTCCGCCCGAGAGCTCGTGCGGGAAGCGGTAGCGGAAGGAGGGACCGAGGCCGACAGCGGTCAGTATCTCGTCGATGCGCTCCTGCGGCCGGTCGAAGCCGTGAATCTTCAGCGGCTCGGCCAGCACGTTCTGCACCATCTTGCGCGGGTGCAGCGAGGCATAGGGGTCCTGGAACACCATCTGCACGCGCCGGAAGAAGGCCTTGTCGCGCTTGTGCGGCACCTCGCGGTCATGGAAGGCGATCGTGCCGCCATACTCGCTGTTCAGCCCGGCAAGCGCGCGCAGCACCGTCGACTTGCCGCAGCCGGACTCGCCGATCAGCCCGAAGGCCTCGCCATGGCCGAGCGTGAAGGAGACATCGTCCACCGCCTTGAGCGCGGACGCACCGCGGCCGAAGACGATGGAGAGATGACTGACCGTGAGGGCAGCCGGACGGTTCCCCGCCATGGCCGGATCGCTCGCGCTCATGCCCGGCTCCCGCTCTGCAAGGTCGGCCCGTCCAGCCAGGCCGGATCGCGGCTCGGGACCTGCAGCATGTCGGTCTGCCGGTCGAGCCGCGGCAGGCTGTCGAGCAGCGCGCGCGTGTAGGGATGGCGCGCATTGCGCAATTCGCGCGCCGGGATGTCCTCCATGATGCGGCCGGCATACATCACCAGCACGCGGTCGCAGAAATCCGCCACGAGATTGAGGTCGTGGCTGATGAAGATCAGCCCGGCGCCGCGCCGCGTCACCAGCTCGTCGAGGATGCTCAGCACCTGCTGGCGGATGGTGACGTCGAGCGCCGAAGTCGGCTCGTCCGCGATGATCAGGTCCGGCTCCGGGATCAGCATCATCGCAATCATGATGCGCTGGCCCATGCCGCCCGAGACCTCGTGCGGATAGAGCTTGAAGACGCGGGCGGGGTCGCGGATCTTCACGGCCTCCAGCATGGCGAGCGCCCGGGCCTCGGCCTCCTTGCCGCCGACCTTGTGATGCAGGCGATAGGCCTCGGTGATCTGCTCGCCCACACGCATCAGCGGGTTGAGCGAGAATTTCGGGTCCTGCAGGATCATCGAGATGCGGTTGCCGCGGATCGTCCGCATCTGCCGTTCGCTGGCGCCGAGCAGGTCGATCCCGTCGAAGGACAGCTTCCTGGCGGAGATCGTCGCCGCCTTCGGCGTCAGCTTCAGGATCGTGCGCCCGGTCAGCGACTTGCCGGAGCCGGATTCGCCGACGATGCCGACCTTCTCGCGGCCGACGCTGAAGGAGATGCCGCGCACCGCCTGCACGGTGCGATGCGCGCCCTTGAAGGTGACGGAGAGGTCCTCGACCTCGAGCAGCGGCTTATCCATGGCGGGGGTCCAGGATGTCGCGCAGGCCGTCGCCGAACAGGTTGAAGGCCAGGCTGGTGATCAGGATGGCGAGGCCGGGAATGCCGGCGATCCAGCCATTGGTCAGGATGAACTCGCGGCCCGATGCCAGCATCGCGCCCCATTCCGGGCTCGGCGGCTGTGCGCCCAGGCCGAGGAAGCCGAGCCCCGCCGCGGTCAGGATGATCGACGCCATGTTGAGCGTGATGCGCACCACGACGGAGGGAATGCACATCGGCACGACATGGCCGAGGATGATCCTGAGCGGCGACGCGCCCTGCAGCCGCACCGCCGCGATATAGTCGGATTTGCGGATCGAGAGCGTCTCCGCTCGCGCCAGACGAGCGATCGGCGGCCAGGCGGCGAGCGCGATCGCGATGATCGCATGGTCGATGCCCGGCCCGAGCGCCGCGACGAAGGCGAGCGCCAGAACGAGGCTGGGGAAGGCCAGGAAGATATCGACGATGCGCATCAGCACGATATCGGCCCAGCCGCCGAGATAGCCGGAGGTCGTGCCGATGATCAGGCCGAGCGGCGCCGCGATCACCGCCGTCAGCAGAGCGATGTAGAGCGTGATCCGCGCACCGAAGACCAGCCGGCTGAAGATGTCGCGGCCGAGCTCGTCGGTGCCGAACCAATGCGCACCGGAAGGCCGTTGCAGGCGGTTCGTCAGGTCCTGCGCGTAGATGTCATGCGTCGCGACCAATGGCGCGAACAGCGCCACCAGCGCGATCAGCACGATGATGGCGAGCCCGAACATGGCGGCGGGGTTGGCCCTGAGCCGCCACCATTTCAGCGAGAGTTGCTGCATCCGCGCCTGGAAGGGCGAGGACGGGACGGGCGCCGCGAGCCAGGCCCTGAGGCCCTGCCCGCCGGCCTGGTCGATGGGTTGTGGTGCCATGGCCATGCCTCAGCGGGTCCGCGGGTCGAAGACCCGATAGAGCAGGTCGCACAACAGGTTGAGCGTGACGAAGATGACGCCGACCAGGAGCGTGCAGCCGACGACGGCGTTCATGTCGCCGGCGAGCAGCGCATTGGTCAGGTAGCGGCCGAAGCCCGGCCAGGCGAAGACCGTCTCGGTCAGCACCGCGCCTTCGAGCAGGAAGGCATAGGACAGCGCGACCACGGTCAACACCTGCACGGCGATGTTGCGGAAGGCGTGGCCCCAGACGGTGCGCGCCCAGGACAGGCCCTTCACGCGCGCGGTCACGACATATTCCTGGCTGAGCTGCTCCATCATGAAGCTGCGGGTCATGCGGCTGATATAGGCGAGCGAGCTGAAGGCCAGGATCGAGGCCGGCAGGATGATGTGCGACACGGCATTGCCGAACATCTCCCAGTTGCCGGCGAGCAGGCTGTCGATCAGCAGGAAGCCGGTGACCGGTTCGAGATCGAACTCATAGGTGAAGTCGATGCGGCCCGGGCCGCCTACCCAGCCCAGCGTCGCGTAGAACAGCACCAGCCCCATCAGGCCGAGCCAGAAATTCGGCGCGGAATAGCCGATCAGCCCGACGACCCGGACGATCTGGTCGAGCCAGGAACCGCGATACATCGCCGAGAGCACGCCGAGCGGAATCCCGAAGCTCGTGCCGATCACGATCGCCACGCTGGCAAGCTCGATCGTCGCCGGGAAGACGCGGGCGATATCCGCCACGACCGGCTTGCCGGTGGTCAGCGCCATCCCGAAATCGAGATGCAGCACGCCCCAGAGATAGCGGCCGAACTGGATGTAGAGCGGCTGGTCGAGGCCCAGCTGCTTGTACATCGCCTGATAGGCTTCCTGGGTCACGTTGTCGCCGAGCACGGCGACGACCGGGTCCAGCGGCAGCAGGCGGCCGATGAAGAAGGTCAGCGCCGCAAGCCCGAGCAGGGTCACGGCGAAGGAGGCGAGGGTCCGGCCGGAAGCCTTGAGCCAGGACGGAAGCATGGTCCGTCCCGGATCGGTGCTCAGGCCGGGCGCCGCGGCGGCGGTCCGGGACATTGCGGCGGCCTTACTTGGCGGCGCGCTCGTAATAGGTCCGGAAGCCGTTCCAGGTCCACGACTTCAGGTCCTTGCGCACGCCGGCGACGCTGTTCATCTGGAACATGAAGGCCATCGGTCCCTTGGCCATGACCTCCTTCTGGATGGTGGCGTAGAGCGCGTCGCGCTTGGCCGTATCGGGCTCCAGCAGGGCGGCGTCGATCTGCTTGTTCAGGTCGAGGTCCTGATAGGCCGAGCGCCAGCTCGGATACTGGGTCTGCTTGGCTTCCAGCCGGTTGTCGGGGTTGAAGACGAGGCGCGAGGCGTTGCCATGGGCGTCCGGCACGCCGGTCTGCCAGGCCAGCATCGCCGACTGGTATTCACGCCCGCGCACCTTGCTGAAGAGCTGGGCATTGGCCATGCGCTCCAGCGAGAGCTTGACGCCGACCTTGGCAGCGTTCTGCTGGACGCTCTGGGCGATCGGATTGGCATGCGGCAGCGTGCCGAAGATCATGGTCGCCTCGAAGCCGTTGGGATAGCCGGCTTCGGTCAGGAGCTGCTTGGCCTTGTCGAGGTCGAGCTTGAAGGGCTGGCCTTCCTTCGCGTCGAGCGCGCCGACGGCGCCGAGCTGGGCGAAGCTGGCGCGCGGCACGCCGAGATGGGTCATCACCGTCTTGCCGAGGCCGTCATAGTCGATCAGGTAGCGCATCGCGAGGCGCACCTTCTCCTTGGAGAACGGGCCATCCGCGACGTTGAAGCCCCAGTAGAACAATTGCGGCCGCAGGACCTTGTCGATCGTGATGTCCTTCGAGCTTTCGAGATCCCTCAGGTCCTCGGGCGTCAGGTCGCGCGCCACGTCGACATCGCCCTGGCTGAGCAGCAGGCGCTGGGTGCCGGGCTCGGCGACATGGCGGATCAGCACTCGCTTCAGCGCCGGGGCCTTGCCCCAATAGCCGTCATTGGCCTCCAGCACGATCGACTCGCCGGCATTCCAGCGCGTCAGCTTGTAGGGACCGACGCAGGCTGTGCGCGTCGCCAGATACTTGTTGCCGAGATCGCCGCCCTGCTCGTTCGCCATCAGGGTCTTCTTGTCCATGACCATGGACACCCGGTTGGCCGCGATCGCCTGCAGCACCAGCGTCGTCGGATAGGTCTTGTCGAGCTTGAGGGTGAGCGTATCCCCCGCGCCCGCAACGATGGTCTGCTCGACATTGTCCTTGGTGAAGCCGTACTCGGTCAGCGTCGCCGCATTGCCGAAATTGAGCTTGACGACGCGATGCAGCGACCAGGCGACATCCTCGGCCGTAACCGGATTGCCGGAGGGGAACTTCGCGCCCTTCTGCAGATGGAAGGTGATCTCCTTGCGATCCGGCGAGACGTCCCAGCGCGAGGCGAAGCTCGGCACGACCTTGCGTTCGTCGGCCGGGTCGAAATCGACCAACGTGTCGCAGGTGTTCTGCAGAATCTCGTTGGTGACGACCTCGCCGACCTGGGCGGGGTCGAAGGTGCTGATCGCGTCGATATTCCAGGCCATGACCAGCGCGTTCTTGGGCGTGGCGGCGATGGCAGCTCCTGCGCCCGCACAGAGGGCGGCGGCAGCGACGGCCGGGAGCAGCTTGTGCCCGGCGAGGCGCGGCGTGGTTCCGGTCCGGTCGTTTCGGTTGGCCATGATCTCGATCCCGCTCTGTGGTTGTTGTTTGATTGAAGACGTCTCGGTCGCCGGGAGCAACTCTGCCGGATGCTCCCGGGCAATGCCGGCTCAGGCAGCCTGGGGCCGTGGCTTGATCGGCGGCTTCACATCGGCCGGGATCGGGCAGACATAAGGCGTCTGCGTCGTCCGCTCCTGATGGTCCTTCTTGGCACGCGCCAGCAGCGTCTCGTCGCTGATCACGTCGACCGCCGTCGCCGCCATGATCTTGGCGGCATGGACCATGCCCTTATGCGCGGCCGGCGCCTTGCCCTGCGCCGTGATCTGCCAGGAATGGCCGGGCGTGCCGATCGCATGGGTCGCGACCCGCGCCTGGATGGTCGGCACCTTCCAGCTGACATCGGCGACATCGGTCGAGCCGATCATCGGCACGCCGCGCGTGCCTTGCGGCACCACGAAATCGCAGAGCGGCGTGTCCTCGCGCGGTGCGATGCCGGTGCGGCGATAGTCGTTGAGGATATCGGCCGGGCCGAGCGTCGCCTGGATCTTCGCCGCATAGGCCTTGTCGGCCGCATCGAACGGCACCGGGCCGAGCCGGTCGATATTCCTGAACATCGCGTCTTCCAGCGGCGTGTTGCCGAGCATGTTGGAGACCGCGCTCATGATCGAGATCGAGACGGTGGTCTCGGTCATCAGCGCCGCACCCTCGGCGATCTTCTTCACGCGCTCGTTGAGCTCCAGCATCCCGGCGAGGTCGCGCGCCCGGATGGCATAGCGCACCTTGGCCGAGGCCTGCACGACGTTGGGCGCGATGCCACCGGCATCGAGATAGGCATAGTGGATGCGCGCGTCGGACGGTGCATGCTCGCGCATGTAGTTGACGCCGACATTCATGAGTTCCACGGCATCGAGTGCCGAGCGGCCGAGATGCGGCGCGGCAGCAGCGTGCGAGGCACGGCCGGTGAACTGGAAATCCATCCTTGTATTGGCGAGCGACAAGGCATCGTCGACCTTGGTCATCGTCGCCGGGTGCCACGAGATCGCGACATCGACATCGTCGAAGGCGCCGGCGCGCACCATGAAGGCCTTGGCCGCGCCACCCTCTTCCGCCGGGCAGCCGAAATAGCGCACGCGCCCCGGCCGGCCGGTCCTGGCGAGCCAGTCCTTGACCGCGGTCGCGGCCAGCAAGGCGGCCGAGCCCAGCATGTTGTGGCCGCAGCCATGGCCGTGGCCACCGGCCTCGACCGGCTTCGGCTCGGCGATACCAGCCTCCTGGCTCAGGCCCGGCAGCGCATCATACTCGCCGAGGATGGCGATGACCGGGCCGCCCTCGCCGGCCTCGCCCATCACGGCCGTCGGGATGCCCGCGACATTCTCGGTGATGCGGAAGCCCTGCTCCTTGAGCATGGCGATATGCTCGGCGACCGAGCCATATTCGGTATAGGCGATCTCGGGCATGCCCCAGACGCGGTCGCTCAGCGCCTCGAAAGGCTGCCGCTTGGCATCGACCAGCTCCCAGATGATCTCGGAATTCTGCATGGGTTGGTCCTCTTTCAGAGATGCTCTCGCAGGAAACGGGCCACGCCGCCGAAGACGGTGCGCCGGTTCTCGATCCGGGCGAAGCCATGGCCCTCGTGCGGGATGCGCACATATTCGACCGGCCGGCCGAGGTCGCGCAGCACCGAATAGACCATCTCGCTCTCGCCCGGCGGCACGCGGGGGTCATCGAACCCCTGCGCGATGAAGAGCGGCACGCGGATCTGGTCGAGCTTGTGGATCGGCGAGAAGCGGATCAGGTTCTCGCGATCGACGACGGGATCGCCATATTCCACGGCACGCAGATAGCGGCGCCACGGCCCGGTCGTCTGCAGCAGCGTCAGGAAGTTGGCGATGCCGTAGAACTCGATCCCGACCTTCCAGAGCTCCGGCTGCTCAGTCAGCGCCGCCAGCACCATGAAGCCGCCATAGGAGCGGCCATAGACCGCGACACGGTCATCGTTCACATCGCTCTGCTCGCGCAGCCAGAGCCTGACCGCCTTGAGGTCGGCGACGCTGTCCATGCGCAGATGCTTGTCGTCGAGATGGTGATAGCTGCGGCCATAGCCGGTCGAGCCGCGCACATTCGGCGCGATCACCATGATGCCCTGACTCAGGAAGAACTGCAGGTCCGCCCGGAAAATCGGGGTCCATTGCGCCTCCGGCCCGCCATGCACGACGACCACCGCCGGGTAGCCGCCTTCCGGCGCCTTGCCGCGCGGGCGATAGACGAAGAACGGCACTTCCAGCCCGTCGAAGCTCTTGGTGCTCGCGACCGTCGGCTCGATGAAACTTGCGGGATCGAGCCCGGCCTTCGAGGCGTCAGTCAGCCGCTTCACCTGCTTCGAGGCGATGTCGAAACGCCAGATATCCGGCGACGAGGTCGAGCCGTCGAGCGGGAAGACGAGCCCGGAACCATCCGGAAGCCAGGCGACGGAGCCGATCGAGCCGGCTGGAAACCCCTCGACCTCGAACTCGGCCCCACCGGCGATGTCGCGCACGAAGATGCGGTTCCAGCCGCGATCATTGGCGACATAGGCGAGGCGGTTCTGGTCCGGCGCCAGCGCCACCGCCTCGATATCCTGTCCGTCGCGCTCGACGATCCAGCTGAGCGTGCCGTCGGCCGCCGAGCGGAAGGCGACACTGAGAAATTCGCGGCCCTGGTCGGTGATGGAGAAGAAGCCGCTGCCATCCTTCTTCATCCGGTTGGCGGCATAGCGGGCGCGGCCCTCATGCGGCAGCAGCGCCTCGCGCGCCCCGCTTTCGAGATCGAGCCGGTAGAGGTCCTGGTCGTTCATCGCATGGGTGGCGTCGGCCACCAGCAGCGAGCGCCCGTCCGGGAAGAAGGCCACCGCCTCGCGATAGCCGTTGCCCTCGAAAACGCGCCGCGCCGCCCGCGTCGCCATGTCCATCACATAGATGTCCATATGCTCGCGGTCGCGGGCGTTCGAGGCGAAGGCGATGCGCTGCCCGTCCGGCGCCCAGCAGCCCCAGACATGCACCACGGTCGGATCGTCCGTCAGCGGCTGCGGTACACCGGAGGCACCCGGCACGAGCCAGAGCTGATGGCGCTCGTCGCCGCCGCAATCCATCGTGAACAGCAGATCGCGGCTCTTCGGATTGAAGGCGATCGCGCCGACCGGCTCCGGCATGTCGGTCAGGCGCCAGGGCGCCCCGCCGGCGAGCGGCCGGAGCCAGATCTGGTGCGTACCGCTCTCGTCGCTGAGATAGGCGAGAAGCTCGCCATCCGGCGCCACCGCCGGGCTCTTGGCGCTGCGGATTTCGAGATAGGGCTCGATGCCCAGGCGGATCTGGCTGGCAGCTTCGTACATCGTCGTTCCTTCAGGCCGCGAGGGCCGGCATCGAGTCGCGCAGGCGATCGGTCGCATCGCGCAGCGCCAGCGACAGGGCCGGCGCGCTCGGCGTCGCCGCGTGATTGGCCTCGGTCACGATGGTGAAGCGCGCCTCGGGCCAGGCCGTCTTCAGGCGCCAGGCCGTGCACATCGGCGTCACGATGTCGTAGCGCCCCTGCACGATCTCCGCCGGAAGGTGCCGGATGCGCGAGACGTCGCGCAGCAACTGGCCGGGTTCGAGGAAGGCGCCGTTGACGCAGTAATGCGTGAAGATGCGTGCGAGCGCGAGCGCCGCCTCCGGCTCGGTCAGGGCCGCGACATGCTCGGCATCGGGCAGGAAGGTCTGTGTCTTCCCCGAGAAGGTGCGCAAGGCGATCGCGGCGGCCAGCTGCTGCTCGCGGTCCGGTCCCGTGAGCCGGCGGTAATAGGCGCCGAGCAGGTCGCCGCGTTCCGCTTCCGGCACGAAGTTGGCGAAGACCTCCCAATGGTCCGGGAAGATCGTGCGCGAGCCGTGGAACCACCAGTCGATCTCGGCGCGCTCGGCCATGAAGATGCCGTGCAGGCGGAAGCCGAGGCAACGCTCGGGATGGGCCTGCCCATAGGCGAGCCCGAGGCAGCTGCCCCAGGAGCCGCCCGTCACCAGCCAGCAGTCGATACCGAGATGCGCCCGGATGCGTTCGAGATCGGCGACCAGCGCCTGCGTGGTATTGCCCGCGAGTTCGGCCGAGGGGCTGGAGCGCCCGGCTCCGCGCTGGTCGAAGGTCACGATCCGGAAAGCTGACGGGTCGAAGGTCCTGCGCTGCGCCGGCTTCGTGCCCCCGCCCGGCCCGCCATGCAGGAAGACCACGGGAATGCCGTCGGGATTGCCGCTCTCGTCGACATGAAGCTCGTGCCCGTCGCCAACCAGCAGGCGCAGGGACCGATAGGGCTCAACCGCCTCGTAGAGGCCGTTCTGGTCGTCTGGCACGCCGGGCTCCGCCGAACCGGAGCGTCGCGACGCTCCTCGATAAGGCGAGGATGGCACGCCCGAAGCGCCGCTGGCTAATGCATTCGCGGCGCATTGTTATGACGATCCGGAATAGATTGACGCCTTCCGCGAGACCGCCACGCACGACCTTCGCCAAACTCAGGCACCGGTGCAAGCGCGGCGTTTGACGTATGTCTGAGTTGCTGTATACAGCTCTATAGCTCGATAACGGGAGAAGATCGGGATGGCATACGGCATCATTCGTGCGGCGCTCGCCGCGGCAACGCTTACCCTGGTCGCGCCGGCGGCACAGGCCGGGCCGGTGCTCGACAAGGTCAAGGAAGACGGCAAGATCATCTGCCTGGTGAACCCGAATTCGCCGGGCTTCTCGGTCCCCGACAGCGCCGGCCGCTTCCAGGGCTTCAATGTCGAATTCTGCCGCATGGCCGCCGTCGCGATCTTCGGCGACGCCAGCAAGGCGGAGCTGCGCGGCATCGGCTTCTCAGACAGCCTGAAGGCGATCATCAGCGGCAGCGCCCATATCGCCTCGCGCGGCATCACCGCGACCGGCACGCGCGACGCCGATCCCGGCGTCTCCTTCGTCACCACCACCTTCTATGACGGTCAGGGCTTCATGGTGCCCAAGAGCCTCGGCATGACCAAGCTCGCCGACCTGTCGGGCGCGACGGTCTGCGCCGAGGAAGGCTCGACTACCCTCCTCTATCTTGCCGACTGGTTCGGCGAGGCGAAGCTGCCCTACAAGGTCGAGAACATCGCCGACAAGACCGCCCGCCTCCAGGCCTTCTTCTCCGGCAAGTGCGACGCCGTCGCGAGCTCGGTCTCGGCGCTCGCCGCCGACCGCCTGCTGGCACCGAAGCCGGACGATTACGTGCTGGTTCCCCAGCGCTCCGCGACCGAGCCGCTGGCGCTGGTCTCCCGCCCCGATACCGAGCTGGAGAAGACCCTGTTCTGGGGCGTGCAGGTCATGGTCGCGGCCGAGGAATTCGGCCTGACGTCGAAGAACGTCGAGGCCAAGCTCGCCGCGCTCAAGGATCTGCCGGTCGACGCCCAGCGCCTGATCGCGCCGAACGGCCCGACCGCCGACATGGCTAAGAAGCTCGGCCTGCGCCCGGACTGGGCTTTCCAGATCATCAAGCAGGTCGGCAATTACGGCGAGGTCTTTGAGAAGCATATCGGCAAGGCCTCGCCGCTGGCGATGGACCGCGCCCAGTCGCCGAACCGCCTCGCCCGCGACGGTGGCCTGATCTTCTCCTATCCGGTTCGGTAAAACCCACGACCGGGACACCCGAACTGAGCCCTCCCGGAGCGATCCGGGAGGGCTTTTCGTTGGCGACAGGCTCGACAGCGGCATGCGTTCAAGAGTGGACAATCCCCACGGCAATCCGCTTCATGGAAGCGACGAGCACCGCATCTCCCGATGACGGGAGAGCCGGGCGGAGGGGCGCATGGCTGAGGGGATTGCCTGGGTCGAGCCCCCGGGCCTTGCCGGGGCGATCGGCATGCTGTCGCTGCCCGGTCTCGTCATCGCGCGGCGCGGCGAGCGCTTCGTCGATGGCGCCTTGCAGGAGGAGGTCCTGGATGCCCTCGCGGCACGGCGGACAGTGCTGCTGGTGAGCCTGCTCGATGACGGCGAATGCGATCCCGACGAGATCGAGGATCTGGGTCACGCTGCCGAAGCTCGGTCGATCGCCCTGCTCGCTGCCCCGATCCCCGATTTCTCCGCGCCCGACCAGAGGCTCGCCTGGCCAGCCCTGATCGAACGCCTCGCCGGCGACCTGCGCCAAGGGCAGCGCATCGCCTTCTGCTGCCTCGCCGGCTATGGCCGCTCGGGCATGATGGCGGCGCGGCTGCTGATCGCCACGGGCTCGACGCCGGAAGCCGCGATCACGGCCGTGCGGACGGCAAGGCCCGGCGCCATCGAGAGCGAGGAGCAGGTCGCCTACTTGCTATCCTGCGCGCCGTAGCGCGCCAGCATCCGCTCGAGATGCGCCGCATGCAGGCGGAACAGCTCCGGCGCCGACAGAGCCGTCGCTTTGCCGGCAACAGCCGCGATCTCCTCGACCAGCAGCGCATACATCGCGGCAGGCTCCTGCTTCAGCCAGCCGATCCAGCTACGCGCGGTGCGGAAGAAGATGGTGTCGTCCATCTGCCTGAGCGCCTCGTCGCCGATCAGGGCATTGCGGACCTCGTGATGCGTCCGCCAGACATCCCAGGCCTCCTTCAGCGCGGAATCAGGCTTGAGCAAACCAGCCAGGGCCCGCAGCCGCGCGTAGTCGGAGCCCAGCGCCGACGGCAATTGGAGCGGAATCAGATCGGCGATCAGGCGCGTCAGGCCGATGCGGAAACGCAGCATATCGGCCGATTGCGGACCGACATAGGAGACGATCGTGCCGACGCCGTTGCGGGTCTCGGCAAGCTGCTCGTAGACCAAGCGCTGCAACACCTGCCGGATCGGCGTACGGCTGACACGGAACTCCGTCGCCAGCGCCGTCTCATGGATGACATGGCCTTCGTCATATTCGCGCAGGCAGATGCGGTCGCGCACGATCTCGAAGATCACGTCGTTGCGCGAACGGACCAGCTGGCGCAGCTGGCGCGTATCCGAACCGGCGATATCGACCGTCATCGTCTCTCTTCCTGCCCGCCTTGTGCTTAGAGCATCGCTTGAGCGGCTGGCCACTTCTTTTGTCGAAAGCCGGTTTTAGCGCGCCTTGACGGCGCCGTGGCCGAGCCGCCGGGCCCGCTCCGAGATCAACCAGCAGCAGATGAAGTAGAACAGGCCGATCGCCAGGTTCGCCTCAAGCGAATAGGCCTGCCATTGCGGATCGGCATAGGCCATGCGCGCAGTCGAGAGCAGGTCATGCATCCCGACGATCGCGACGAGCGAGGTGTCCTTGAAGCTGCCGATGATCGAATTGGTGATGCCGGGGATCGCCGTGCGTAGCGCCTGCGGCAGCACGACGAGCCGGATGCGCTGCGCCGACGAAAGCCCGAGGCTCGCGGCGGCTTCGGTCTGGCCCTTCGGCAGGGCCTGCAAACCGCCCCGCACGTCCTCGGCGAAATAGGCGGCATAGAACAGGGTGAGCACGATCAGGATCGCGGCGACCGGCTCGATCGCCGCGCCGCGCGACAGCAGCAAAGGCAGGATGAAGATGCCGGCGAACAGCACCGCGACCATCGGGATCGCGCGGACGGCCTCGATATAGCCGACGGCGAACAGCGAAAGACCGCGCTGGCCGGACCAGCGCGCCAGCGCCAGCACGACACCCAGCGGAAAGGCCGCGGCCATGCTGAAGGCCGAGAGGAAGAGGATCAGCGGCAAGCCGTTCCAGCGATGCGACTCGACCACGGGAAGGCCGGCGACGCCGCCACGCAGCAGCAGATAGGCGCAGATGCCGGAGACCACCACGAGCACCGCCCGGCCAGCGACGCCGATCGGCGCCTTGGCGAAGGCGAGGATGGCCGCAATCATCACGGCGCTGGCGAGATAGGCGCGCCAGCGCTCGGGCTCGGGATAGGTCCCGGTCAGGACGAGATGGACCTTCTCGCGCAGGAAGGCCCAACAGGCGCCGCTCGCCGCCGCGCACTCGGCCCGACTGCCGGAGAAGGGCACGGCATCGACCACGCCCCAGCTCAGCGCCTTCGCGACGAAGACCACGACCCCGTACAGGACGAGGCCGGTGAGCAGCGCATTCCACCAGCTGGAGAACAGGTTCGACCGCAGCCAGCGGCCGGTCGCGACGAGGCGGCGGCTGCGCGGCGGGCCGGCGACGGAGGCTGTCTCGGCGAGCGTGGTCATCTCAACGCCCCCTGATGCGGAAGACATGGTTGCACCAGTTGACCCCCGCCGAGATCAGCAGGTTCGCGATCAGGAAGAACAGCGCGACCAGCGTCATCAATTCGATCGGCCGGAAAGTCTGGTTCACCGAGGTGCTGACCACGCTAAGCAGGTCGGAATAGCCGATCGCGAGCGCGATCGAGGTATTCTTCAGCAGGTTGGAATACTGGTTTCCGAGCGGCGGCGTGATGACGCGCAGGGCCTGCGGCAGCACGATCAACCGCATCGTCCGCAGGCGGCTCAGGCCCAGCGCCAGCGCCGCCTCGTGCTGGCCGCGCGAGGTCGCCAGGATGCCGCCCTCGACGATCGCGCCGATCTGCCCGCCATGATAGACCGAGAGCGCCAGAACGAGCGCGGCGAATTGCAGCGAGAGCCCAATGCCCCCGCTGACATTGAAGCCGGTGAGCTTCGGCATCGACCAGCTGATCTCCACCAGCCCCGACAGGGTAAGCCCGGCATAGAGCGCGAAGCCCGCCAACAGCACCGGCAGGGCAATCGGCCGACGCTGCCCGGTCGCGTCCTGATGGCGCTTCACCGCCCGCGCCCAGAACACCCAGCCGGCGAGCCAGAGACAGGCCGCGAGAGCCAAGGCCAACCCGCCATGCCCGATCACCGGCGACGGCAGGGCGAGCCCGCGATTGCTCAGCATCGCCCCGAACGGGCCGATCCAGGCCGCCTTGATATGCGGCAGGCCGCGAACCAGCGCGACATAGAGCGCGATCACGATCAGCAGCTTCGGCAGGTTGCGCAAAAGCTCGACATAGAGCCGCGCAAGATTGCGCACGAGCCAGTTCGAGCTGGTCATGGCGATGCCGACGACAAGGCCGACGACGCTCGCCAGCGCCAGCGTCACCGCCGCGGCAGCCAGCGTGTTCAGGATGCCGACGAGCAGCACATAGGCATAGGTATCGCGCGGCGAGTAGGCGATCAGGCTCTCGCTGACATCGAAGCCGGCCTGCTGCCAGAGGAAGGAGAAATCGATCTCCATCCCGGCCGCCGCCAGATTGGCCGAGACGTTCCGCGCCCCCAGCACGCTCAGGCCAACGAGTGCAAGCAGGACGACCAGCGGCCTGATCAGCCCGCGCAGGCGCTCGCGCAAAGGCGCGCCCGGCGGCGGCGGACTCGGCGGCTTGAGCGCGCCGGCCGCGAAGGCCTGACTGCCCGGCGCGGGCACGATCTCGCAGGCTGGGTCGCGTGTGGACAACATGATGATATAGCTGTACACAGCTATATCATCATGTCAATCAGCGAGCCCCTGAAGCCTGCCGCGTGGCGAGACCACCGTTTCACGCGAAACGATGCGACAGGTAGGATGCTCCGCCCTTCCGCCATTCTGGAGGATTGTTTGCCCAGCCCGCCGCCTTCCGTGTCCCGCCTCGACCTACCGGGCTTCGCCGGCTCGCTGCTGCTCGGCCCCTGCCCCGGCCGGCGCAAGGAGGCGCTCGGCGACACCGCATCGCGGGCGGCGCTGACGGATGATCTGGCGCGGCTGGCGGCGATGGGCGCGAGAGGCCTGCTCAGCCTCGTGGAAGCCAAGGAATTCCCGGGCGGTTTCGCCGGCGCCATCCGTGCGGCCGGGCTCGAATGGACACATCTCCCGATCCCAGATTACGGCGTGCCGGATGCAGGGTTCATCGCCGATTGGCGCAAGCTCGACTTGGCCCGCCGTTTGCGCGAGGGCGAGAGCTGGGCGATCCATTGCCGCGCCGGCCTCGGCCGCACCGGAACGATTGCTGCTCTGCTGCTCGTCGAGAACGGAGCCGGGGCCGCCGAAGCGATCGCGCGCATCCGCCGCGAGCATGATGCCGCCGCAGTCGAGACCGAGGCGCAGGAAGCCTTCCTGATCGCGCGGCAGCAGGGCGCGTTCCCGGCTGCCATCCCATCCCGCACAGCCTGATTCAAAGCGTGTAGCCGAGCCGCTGCATCACGGCGGCGGTCAGGCGTTCGCAGCGCCGGCCGGCGAACGGAAAAGCATCGAGCATCACCGGGCCGATCTGCTGCTCCAGCTCCTTGCGCACCATGAGCCGCGCCCGGTGCAGCCGGGTCTTGACCGTCTCCGGCCGGATGCCGAGGAGATCGGCGGTTTCCTCGACGCTGCGCCCCTCGATCACCCGCGCCATGAACACGCCGCGATAGACGTCGGGGAGATTGTCGGTCGCGTGCTCGACCAGTTGCAGGATCTGCCGCTGCGCCATCATTCGCTCCGGGTCGTCGCTACCGGTGCTGCCGGGAAAGGCGATGATCTGCGCCGGAATAACGGGGTCCTCGGCGCGCAGCACCCGGTCTGCCCGCTTCTTTCGGCGCAGGCGGCCGAGCGCCTCGTTGAGGGTGATGCGCGACAGCCAGGTCGAAAGCGCCGCCTCGCCGCGAAAGCTGTCGAGATGGCTGGCATGATCTGTCCTCCTCGCCGCATCGGATGGTGCAGGCCGCAAAAGGTTCCCGATGAACGGCGGGAGGACAAGCTGCCGTTTGCAGCGGCGGCAAACCCGCTTAGGCTGCCGCCCGAACACCACGAAGGATTAAAAGCCGTGCCGATGCCGACCCGACTGACTTGCCCTGGCGAAACACGATCGCCGAGGCCGTGATGGAGGATCGCGTCAACGCCTTCGTGCCCGGCCCGCGCATCCGCATCGCTGGCCGGCCCGGCGGTTCGCTCTCGGGGCTCACCTTCGCCGTCAAGGACCTGTTCGACGTCGCGGGCACGCCGACCGGCGGCGGCAACCATGACTGGGCCCGAAGCAACCCTGTCCCGGAGCGCCATGCCTGGGCGGTGCAGACCCTGCTCGATGCCGGCGCGGAATTCGTCGGCAAGACCATCACCGACGAGGTCTCGCTCGGCATCCTCGGCGAGAACGCCTTCGACGGCACGCCGCTGAACACGGCGGCGCCCGACCGCGTGCCGGGCGGCTCCTCCTCCGGCTCAGCCTCAGCCGTCGCCGCCGGGCTCTGCGACACCGCGCTCGGCACCGATACCGGCGGCTCGATGCGCGTGCCCGGCAGCTTCTGCGGGCTCTACAGCATAAGGCCGACCCAGGGCCGGCTCGACCTGACCGGGCTGATGCCGCAGGCACCGAGCTCGGACACGGCCGGCTGGTTCACCCGCGACGCCGCGACCTTCGCCCGTGTCGGCACGGTCTTGCTCGGCGAGGCGCCCGGTCCGCTGCCGACGAAGCTGCTCGTCGCCACGGACGCTTTCGGCTTCGCCGACCTGGAGGTCGCGGAGGCGCTACGGCCGATGGTCGAGCGACTCGCCCGCGTGCTGGGAGCGGCGCCGCGCGACGAGATCATGGCGCCGCAGGGCCTGTCGGTCTGGGCTCGCGCGCAGCGCAGCCTTCAGCCGGTCGAGGCCTGGCAGACCTTCCGTCCCTGGATCGAACGGGACAATCCGCGCATGGCCTTCACCGTCGCGGCCGGACTGATCGCCGGCTCGCAGGTGCCCGTCGCCGAGCAGAACTGGGCCGCCCTGATGCGCGAGGAGGCCCGTGCCCGCCTGCGCTACCTGCTGCCGCCGGGCACCATCCTGTGCCTGCCGACAACACCTTTCCCGGCGCCCTCGCGCGGTCTGCCCATGCCCGAGCTCCGGCCGATGCGGGACCGCATCACCTGCCTCTGCGCGCAGGGCGGACTTGCCGGTCATCCGCAGGTCAACCTGCCCGGCGCCCTCGTCGACGGCGCGCCCGTCGGCTTGTCCATCATCGGCGCGCGCGGCAGCGATGCCAGCCTCGTCGCCGTCGCACAGGCCATGGAGGCCGCATCGTCATGACCGACCTGACCCCGAACATTCCCGAGATCGTGGCCGAGATCAGCGCCCTGTTCGAGCGTTACGAACAGGCGCTGGTCGACAAGGATGTCGATGTGCTCGACGCCTCGTTCTGGAACAGCCCTTACACGATCCGCTATGCGCTGCATGAGAACGGCTACGGCTTCAAGGAGATCCACGGCCACCGTGTCGCCCGCCCGCCGGGACCGGGCATCAAGGAGAAGCGGATTCGGCTGGAGATCCTGACGCTGGGACGCGACATCGCCACGGTGAACCTGGAGTTCAAGGTGCGCGGGCGCGACGTGATCGGGCGGCAGAGCCAGAGCTGGGTGCGCTTTCCCGATCTGGGCTGGAAGGTCGTCTCCGCCCATGTCTCGACGATGGAGGGGCCGCGCCTCTGGTAGAGTGCGGCCGAACGTCGGCTCTCGCTTGGAAACTCGCAGCCCTCATCCTGAGGAGCCGCGTCAGCGGCGTCTCGAAGGATGCTCCAGCTGCCTCCCGAGCCTCCTGAAGCATCCTTCGAGACGCGCTCCTGCGGAGCGCTCCTCAGGATGAGGGCTCGGAAGATTTTCAGGATGGCTCATCAGCGCTTGCGGACGAATTCCGTACGCAGCACGAGGCCCTTGATCGTGTCGTGGCGGCAGTCGATCTCCTCGACATTCTCCGTCAGACGGATCGTGCGAATAACCGTTCCCTGCTTGAGGGTCTGGTTGGCGCCCTTCACCTTCAGGTCCTTGACCAGCACGACGGAATCGCCGTCAGCGAGCACGTTGCCGGCCGCATCGCGCACCACCGGCGCGGCCGCCGCAGCCGCCTGCTTCACTTCCGAGGCCGGGCGCCATTCGCCGGTCGCCTCGTCATAGATGTAATCGTCGTCGGACATGTCTTTCCCGTCTTGCGGCCGGGCGCTCGCCATCGGCCCGGTCGGGCGGAGTTACACGATGCCCGGCGACTTCGCCAAATCGGCGGCTATGGTCGATCACGATTTGGCTGAGCCGTCATTGCGAGGAGCGCAGCGACGAAGCAATCCAGGGGGACCGGGTGAGACGTTCAACCCAGCCCCCTGGGTTGCTTCGCTGCGCTCGCAATAACGGGAGTGGTTCCGTGCGAAACCCCGGCGTGACTAAGCGGTGCCCAGCGGCTTCTCGGCCATCTCGGTCGCGATAGCCTCATCGATCGGCGTCTCGTAGGTCATCAGCATATAGCCGAGCACCGAGTAGAAGCCGACCGTCGCGATCAGGTCGAACACCGCCTCGCGCCCGATCGTCGCGGCAAGTTCGGCTTCCTGTGCAAGCGACAGGCGCTTGCCGTCGAAGAGCGCATCGACCGCCCGCACGATCAGCCCGTCCTCCCCCTCCGGCTCGCCGCGCAGGGCGGCGATACGGGCGTCGCTCATGCCGAGCACGCGGGCCCGGCTGACATGATGCGCCCATTCATAGGGCGAGCCCATGCGATGGGCCGCACGCAGGATCACCACCTCCGAGCGCACCGGCCCGAGCGCGCTGTCCTTGACGACATGCTGGCGCAGCGGCGCCCAGGCCTTCAGCAGCGCCGGATGATGCGCCATCGTCCGGTAGACATTGAGCGCACCGGCGAAGCCGCCTTTCATCTCTGCGAGCGCTTCGGGCCAGTCGGCATCGCTGATCGGCGGGCAGGGAGAGGTCGTCATCGGAGGTCTCGCTAAAGTCAGGGCGTGAGGTACTTGGCGTAGAGGGCAGGCGCCCGGTCGGCCCAGATGCCCGTGAAGCTGCGATAGCGCGCGACCTCGGCGAGGTCGATCTCGACCCGCAGCACGTCCTCGCGATCATGATCGAGCGCGCCGAGCACGCGGCCATCCGGCGCGACAGCACAGGAGCGGCCGAAGAAGCGCTGCCCGCCCCGGCTGCCACTGCGGTTGCAGCTCAGGAAGAACACGCCGTTCTCGGTCGCGCGCGTATAGGCGCGATGAATGAAGAGCGCCTCATCGGTGACGGGCGCGCTTTCGGCCCCGAAGGAGGCCCAGACCGAGGTCACGATGCTCGCGCCCTGCAGCGCGAGGATGCGGGTGATCTCGGGGAAGCGGATATCGTAGCAGACCTGCATGCCGAGCCGCGTCCCGAAGACGGGGAAGGTATCGATGCTGTCGCCGCCGCTGAAGAACAGCTTCTCGTTCTGCCACTGGTGGATCTTGGTGTAGTTGCCGATCACGCCTTCCGGCCCGATCAGCAGCGAGGCATTGCGCATCACGCCGGCACGCAGGCGGTCGCGCAGGCCGAGCCCGATGACGAGATGCACGCGATGCTTCGCGGCAAGCGCGACGAGCGCCTTGATCTCCTCGCCATCCGGCGCAGCGCAGGCCTCGTAGAGCGCAGCCCCGAAATGCGGGACATCGCTAATGACAGCCCCACCAGGCACCAGCGGCTCGACATAGCCGGTATTGGCCAACTCCGGGAACAGGATGAGCTGCGCGCCCCTTGCCGCTTCCGCCGCAACGAATTCGTGGATGCGCCGGAAGTTCTCGGCCGGCGCCAGGGACTGGACGTCCATCTGGACGAGGCTGGCGGAAATCATGCGGTGGCTCCAGCGATGCGGCGCCCAGCCGCGAAATCCCAGTCCCGGCCCGGCGCAGCGTTGATCAGCGCGCGGGTATATTCATGGCTCGGCCTGCCCAGAACCTCGGCGGCCGGCCCCATCTCGACGACGCTGCCACGCTGCATCACCATCACCTCGTCGCAGATCTGCGCGGCGACGCGCAGATCATGCGTGATGAACAGCACGGCGAGATTGCGCCGCTCCTGGATCTCTGCCAGCAGCGCCAGCACCTGCGCCTGCACGGATACGTCGAGCGCCGAAACCGCCTCGTCGGCGACGATCACCTCCGGCTCCATCATCAGGGCCCGCGCGATCGCGATGCGCTGACGCTGGCCGCCGGAGAACTGGTGCGGGAAGCGTTCAAGGCTGGAGCTCGGCAGGCCGACCACCTCCATCAATTCGCCCGCGCGCTTCAGGGCGGTCTCGCGATCCTCGCCGAGATTGAGCGGCCCCTCGATCAGGCTCTCGCCGATGCGCAAGCGCGGGTTGAGCGAGCGGTTCGGGTCCTGGAACACCATCTGCACGCGCCGCCGCGCCGGAGCCAGCGCCTGCTGGCCTTGCAGGTTGGCGATGTCCTGCCCGTTGACGCGGATCTCGCCGCCGGTCGGATGCTCCAATCGCATCAGACAGCGCGCCACCGTCGACTTGCCCGAGCCGCTTTCGCCGACGATGCCGAGGGTGCGCCCGCGCGCCAGGCCGAAACTGACATCCTTCACCGCGCGCACGCTGCGGCTCTCGCGGCCCATCAGCTTCCCGAGCAGCGAGCCGAAGCTGAAGGTCTTCTCGAGATTGTTGATCTCCAGAACGATCTCGCCCCCGGACGAAACGCGCGGCGCCCGCGGCGTCAGCGACGGCACCGATTGCAGCAGGTCCCGCGTGTAGTCCTCGCGCGGCCGGCTCAGCACCTGCTCGACCGGACCGGTCTCGACGATCTCGCCGCGGCGCATCACGCAGACCCGGTCGGCGATATCGACGACCACGCCCATGTCATGAGTGATGAACAGGACGGCGGTATTCTGCTTGTCCTGCAATTCGCGGATCAGGCTTAGGATCTGCTTCTGCGTGGTGACGTCGAGCGCGGTCGTCGGCTCGTCGGCGATCAGCAGCTTCGGCTTGAGGGCCAGCGCCATCGCGATCATCACGCGCTGACGCTGCCCGCCCGAAAGCTGATGCGGATAGCTGTCGTAGATGCGCGCGGGGTCGGGCAGATGCACGGACTCGAATGCTGCGAGCGCGGCCTCGCGGCGCTCCTTCGGGCGCATCTGCGTATGCGCCCAATACACCTCGTCCATCTGCAGCCCGATGGTCAGCACCGGGTTCAGCGCAGTCATCGGCTCCTGGAAGATCATCGCCATCTCGGCACCGCGCAGCGCCTTGGTCCGGGCCGGCGTCGCGGTGAGGATATCCTCGCCATTGAGCCTGACCGTGCCGGCCGTCGCGCGCAATTCGTCGCGCGGCAGCAGGTCCATCGCGACCAGCGAGGTCACCGACTTGCCGGAGCCGGATTCGCCGACGAGGCAGAGCGTCTCGCCGGGATGGATGTCGAAGCTGATGCCCTTCAGGATGTCGCTGGGCTGGCGTCCGCGCGTCGCGACCTTGAGATCGCGGACGGAGAGGACAGGCTGGGTCGCGGCGGTCGCCATCACGGAGCCCTCCCCTGCATTTTGGGATCAAGCCGATCGCGCAGCGCATCGCCGAGCAGGTTGATCGAGAGGATGCAGAGCGACAGCACGATCGCCGGCCAGAACACCAGCCAGGGATTGATTGCGAAATAGAGCCGCCCCTCGGCCATGATGTTGCCCCAGCTCGGAACCTCCGTGCCGATGCCGACGCCGAGGAAGGAGAGCGCCGCCTCGGTCAGGATGGCGGAGGCGTACATATAGGTGCCCTGCACGATCAGCGGCGCGATCGTGGTCGGCAGCAGATGCTTGCGAATCAGCTTGCCCGGCCGGGTGCCGAGCAGCACGGCGGCATCGACATAGGTCTCCTCGCGCGCCGCGATCACCCGCGCCCGGACGAGGCGAACGACCTGCGGGATCGCCGGGATCATGATCGCGATGATCACGGTGACGAGCCCGCCCCGGACCAGCGCGACGATGGCGATGGCGAGCAGGATCCCGGGGATCGCCATCAGCCCGTCCATCATCCGCATCAGCACGCCGTCGATGCCGCGATACCAGCCGGCGATCAGGCCGAGCGGCAGGCCGATCACGATCGCGCCGATGGCGACGCCCGCGCCGACCAGAAGCGAAACCCGCGCGCCATAGACCACGCGCGAATAGAGGTCGCGGCCGAAGGAATCCGTGCCCAGCCAATAGGTGTCGGAAGCCGGTTTCAGGCGCATCGCGGCGTTGAGCTTGGTCGGCTCGAAATTGGCGAGCTGCGGCGCGAACGCCGCCATCACGATCACGACGACCAGGACGGCGACAGCCAGCACCGTCGTCCAGTGCGGCGGGTTCTCGAGCAGGCGGCGGCGCGGATGCGTGCCCTGCGCGGGGTTCGACGAAGCGCTCATTGGTAGCGGATCCTCGGGTCGGTCAGGGCATAGGAGAGGTCGATCAGGAGGTTGATCAGCACATAGGTGCCGGCCGTCAGCAGGATGATCGCCTGGATCAGCGGATAGTCGCGGGCGAGCACGCCATCCACCACGAGCCGGCCGAGACCGGGGATGTTGAACACGGTCTCGGTGACGACGACGCCGGAGACCATCATGGCGAAGCCGGTGCCGACGACGGTCAGGATCGGGATCGCGGCATTCCGCAGCGCATGGCGGAACAGCACGATCCGCTCGCCCAGCCCCTTGGCGCGGGCGGTACGGACATAATCCTCGCGCAGCACCTCCAGCATCGAGGCGCGCGTCATCCGCGAGACCAGCGCGATATAGAAGAAGGAGAGCGCCAGGCCCGGCATCAGGATACGATGGAAGAACGGGCCGAAGCCCTCGGCCAGCGGCTTGTAACCCTGCACCGGAAACCATTTCAGGTTGACCGCGAAGACCGCGATCAGAACGTAGCCGATCACGAAGATCGGCACGGAGAAGCCGACGACCGAGAGCGCCATGACGAAGCGGTCGACCATGCCGCCATGGCGCCATGCGGCGAGCACGCCGAGCGGCAGCGAGATCACCACCGTGAAGATCATCGCCATGACCGCGAGCGCGAGCGTCGGGCCGATGCGCTGGCCGATCATCTCCAGAACCGGGCGCTGCGAGATCAGCGACGACCCGAAATCGCCCTCCGCCATGCCAGCGATCCAGGTGACGAACTGGCTGGCGATCGGCCTGTCCAGTCCGAGATTTTCGCGGATGGCGGCAAGCTGCGCCGGCGTCGCCTGATCACCGGCGATGGCCTGTGCCGGATCGCCCGGCGTCAATCGCAGCAGCAGGAAGACGAACAGCGCCACGAAGAACATGACGGGGATCGCCATCGCGAGCCTGCGCAGGAAATAGGAAGCCATGGAGTTCTCCACGCGCCTGGGCATCAGCCACATGGGCGATGCCGGAAACCGGGCCGTCAGGCCGGGCGGTGGATCACCGCCCGGCGCCTCGGCGTTACTTGCTGACACCCCAGAACAGGGTGATCGGGCCGGGCTGAAGGTTCTTCAGCTTGGCGTTCCAGGCGGCGACGGACTGGAACTCGCCGGCATTGAAGTAGAAGCCCTCGTCGAAGGCGATCTGCTGGATTTCCCGGGCGATCTTCTTCTGCTCGTCGAGGGTCGAAGCCGTGATGTAGGCGGTGCGCAATTCTTCGACGCGGGCGCTTTTCGGCCAGCCGGACCAGGCGGTATCGGCGCCGGACGCGTCGAGCATCGCATGCACGGTCGGGTTCCAGATGCCGGACACGCCCCAGTAGGTGAAGAACATGTTCCAGCCGCCCTGCGCCACCGGCTGCCAGCCGTTCTTGCGCGATTGCAGCGTCGCCCAGTCCATCGAGGCGACATCGACCTTGAAACCGGCCTCGCGCAGGCGCTCGGCCGCGACGATCGGCTGGGTCGAGAGGATCGTCAGGTCCGTCGGCTGCATCATCAGCACCGGCGTGCCGTTATAGCCGGAGGCCTTGAGCAGCTCTTTCGCCTTGGCCATGCGCTCCTTCGCGCTGCCCTTGAGATATTCCGCGCCGGCATCGGAGGCTAGCGGCACGTCGCAGCCATAGACCGAGGCGCAGAGCTTGTAATACTGGCTGTCGCCGATCGCGGTCTGCATCAGCTGGTCCTGGTCCAGCGCATACATCGCCGCCTGGCGAACCTTCGGATTGTCGAAGGGCGGCAGGCGATGATTGAAGCGGCCGGTGACCTGGCTGCCCAGCGCATTGATGGCGCCGGTCTTGATCTCGTCATTGGCCTTGAGCAGCGGCAGCAGGTCGATCGTCACCTGCTCGATCAAGTCGACATCGCCGGACTGGAGCGCGTTGATCGAGGTCTGCATGTCCGGCATCGCCTTCCACACGACCTTGTCGACATTGATCACCTTGCCGCCGGCGGTCCAGCTCATCGGCTCGGAGCGCGGCTTGTAGTCCTTGTTCTTGACATAGACGGCCTGGTCGCCCGGCCGGTACTGATCCGCCACGAAGCGGAAAGGCCCGGAACCGATCATCTCGGTCACCTGCTTGCCGGCGGGCGTCTCGGCGAGGCGCTTCGGCATCATGAAGGGCGGCACCGGCGAGGGCTTTGCCAGCAATTCGAGCACCTGCCCGAAGGGCTTGGCCAGCTTGATCACCAGCACGGTGTCGGAGGTGGCCTCGATCGAGGCGACATGCGCCATCATCGTGCGGGCGGCGCCGTCATTCTCGCCCCAGCGCTTCAGCGATGCCACGCAATCGGCGGCCGTGACCGGCGTACCGTCATGCCATTTCAGCCCCTCGCGCAGCGTCAGCGTATAGGTCAGCTTGTCGGCCGAGACGACGTAATCCGCCATCTGCGGCTGCGGGTTGTACTTGGCGTCCATGCCGAGCAGCGTGTCGAACACCATGAAGCCGTGCGTGCGCACGATCTGCGCCGTGCTCAGGATTGGGTCGAGCGACCGCAGCGGCGCCTGCATCACGACATTGAGCGTCGTCTCGGCCAGGGCCGGCATGGCGGAAAGGGAGCCGGCGACCAGCGCGGCAGCCCCGACAGTCTTGAACCGAAACGTCATTGTTATCCCCTCGTTTTTGGTTGCTTGGATTGGCTGAGCGCCGTCAGGCGGGAGCCTCGCTCCACGGATAGGCCTTCGCGGTATCGAGCTGGCGGTATGGGATCAGCCGGACATCGGCAGGGCCGAGATCGGGCGTGTCGACCACGAGGATGCGGTCGGCCATCGGCTCGTAATAGTCGCGGAAATGCGTCTTCGAGCGCAGCAGGATGACGTCGTAATCCTCCGGCCGCTCGCCGAAGATGAAGAACGGATCGCCATCGACCGCGAAGGCGAAATGCGAAACCACGGAGACGCGGATCGCGCCGATCTGGAGGAGCGCGGTGAGCCCGAGATCGACGAATGAGCCGCGCTGGTAGCGCCCGGAAACGTTGAAGGATTTCGGCCCCGACCAGATGACCCGCGCCATGGCCTCGACCGGTCCGCCGGTCTCCGGCGCCGTCTTGCCGGCGAGCGCGACCTTGATCTCGGCGCCCTCCCCCGCTTCATGGGCCTGCGCGGCGGTCTCGGGATCGAGCAGGAAGGGCACGTTGACCCGCCCGACATCGCGGCCGAGCAGAGCCCGCAGCAGATGGGTCGAGTCGTTCATCCGGTCGGCATGTTCGAGCAGCACGATCGGCCGGCCCGTCGCTGGCTTGCGCTCGACATCGGCCAAGGCTTGTTCGGCGCTCAGGATCGGAATGGCGTTGGCGATGGGCTCGCGCGCCGCGCGCAAAAGACCCGCGAAGACCTGCGCCTTGAGTTCGGCCGCTTCCTGCCCCGCCCAGGCCAGGCAGATCACCGACATGCCGGTATTGGCGCTGTCGGCATAGGAGAAGCCGGCCATGATCGAGATGTCGCAATCGCCGGCCTGCTCGGCGGCGCGCGCCTTGGCGATGATCGAGGCAAGCGGCTCCAATGCCGTTGCCGACATGATCGAGGGAATGACGACATCCGGTCGCGCCACCGCGAGACCGGGCCGGCGTCCCTCGCGCAGCAAGCGGATCAAGGCGCGGGCTGCCCGCTCGCCGGTCTCGCCCATGTCGATATGCGGGGAATGGCGATAGGCGACCGCGATATCGGCGCCGCGCAACGTCTCGCGATCGATATTGCCGTGATAGTCGAGCGCAACCGCGATCGGCAGCGCCGGAAAGGCCGCGCGCACGGCGTCGATGACATGCCGCTCGACATCCGGATATCCCGCCGCCCAGCAGGCGCCGTGCAGGAACAGGATGACGCCGTCGAGCGGGCCGCTGCTGCGGAGGCCCTCGACAATCTCGCGCGTGTAATGCGCCACCGCCGCGTCCGCCGTCGGGCCGAGCGCGCCGAGCAGCGTGTGGAACAGCGGCACGAATTCCGCGCCCTCCGCCTCGCAGATCCTGAGACAGCCGCCCGGCACGGTATTGGTGCCGCGGAAGCGCTCCGTCAGCTCCGCCCCGCGCACGCAGACGCGCTCAAACTCCGCCAGCTCCACGATCTGCGGAACGGCCGTGACCGATTCGAGATTGAAGCCGGCGAAGGCGATGCGGAGCGTCATGCCGGCATCAGCCCTTGACCGCCGCGTCGATGGCGCCGGCGATCCGCTCGACGAGCTGGTCGATCTCTTCAGGCGCGATGATATAGGGCGGCGCCAGCAGCACATGGTCGCCCAGACGCCCGTCGATGGTGCCGCCCATCGGGTAGCAGAGCAGGCCGCGCGCCATCGCCTCCTTCTTGATCCGGGCATGGATCTTCAGCGCCGGATCGAAGGGCGTCTTGGTCTCCTTGTCGGCGACGATCTCGATGCCGCGGAACAGGCCACGCCCGCGGATATCGCCGACATGCGGATGCTGGCCGAGCCGCGCGTCGAGCCCGGCCTGCAGGCGCTCACCCATCAGGCGGACATTCGCCAGCATCTCCGGCTGGGAGATCAGCTCGACGACCTTGAGCGCCGCCGCTGCCGCCATCGGGTGGCAGATATAGGTGTGGCCGTGCTGGAACAGGCCGGAGCCTTCGGCGAAGGCGCGGTAGATCTTCTCCGAGAGCAGCACCGCACCGATTGGCTGGTAGCCGCCGCCCAGCCCCTTGGCGATGGTGACGAGATCGGGCGAGATGCCCTCCTGCTCGCAGGCGAACACCGTGCCAGTGCGGCCCATACCGCACATCACCTCGTCGAGGATCAGCAGCACGCCGTATTTGTCGCAGATGCGGCGGATGCGGGCGAAGTAATCCGCGACCGGGCCGACAGCGCCGAGCGTCGCGCCGACCACCGGCTCGGCGATGAAGGCGATGACCTCATCCGCGCCGAGCTCGATGATCTTGGCTTCCAGCTCGTCGGCCAGCCGGGCGGCATAGGCTTCCGGCGCCTCGCCGGCCTTCTGGTCGCGATAGGCGTAGCAGGGCGAGACGTGATGGGTCTCGGGCAGGATCGGCTGGAACTGCGCCCGCCGCCAGGCATTGCCGCCCGCCGCCAGCGCGCCCAGCGTGTTGCCGTGATAGCTCTGCCGGCGCGCGATGAAATGCCGGCGCTGCGGCTGGCCGATCTCGACGAAATATTGCCGCGCCATCTTCATCGCGGCCTCGACCGCCTCCGAACCGCCGGAGACGAGATAGACGTAATCGAGCCCTTCCGGCGCCAGCGCGACCAGCCGCTCGGCCAGTTCTTCGGCGACATCGGTGGTGAAGAAGGAGGTGTGGGCATAGGCGATGCGGTCCATCTGCGCCTGCATCGCAGCCATGACCTCGGGATGGCCGTGGCCGAGGCAGGAGACGGCGGCGCCGCCGGAACCGTCGATGTAGCTGCGCCCGTCCTCGTCAGTGATGAAGACACCCTGCCCCGCGACGGCTTGCGGCAGGCTGCCGCCGATCGAGCGATGGAGAATCCTGGTCATCTCGGCATTCCCGGATTGGCGCGGACAGGCCGCCGCGGCGCGCAGCCTCATGACACGGCTCATTAAAAAATGCAACATTTGTTTTATATGATACAAATAGGAAACGATTGACTCTAAAACTGTTGCAACGGAACAAACCGGCTTGCCGCCTTCAAGACTGAGGGAAAGCCGAGAAACCGTTTGAAATCCGTCCGCCGCGCGGGAATGGTCGCGAGCGGACAGAGAAGGGCGCGATTCAAATGTTGCAGGCCGATCCCTTGCGCGAACGCATCGTCAGCCTCTTCGACGGCATGTCCCCGCAATTGCGGCAGGCGGCGCGCTACATCATCGAGCATCCGCAGGAGGTGGCGCTGGTCTCGATGCGGGAGCTCGCCCGCAATGCCGGCGTGCAGCCCTCGACCATGACCCGGCTCGCCAAGTTCCTCGGGCTGGCCGGCTATGACGACATCCGCGCCCATCATGCCGAGGCGATCCGCTTCCGCGTCGATGGCTTCGCAGCGCGTGCGATGCAGACCGAGGAGAGCGAGGAGGACATGGCGGCGGCACAACTGTCGCGCCGCATGCTGCAGGGCCTCGCCGCCCAGATCGCCCGGCTGACGGAGCCGGCCTCGCTCGAACGCCTCGCCGCCGCCGCAGACCGGCTGGCCCAGGCGCGCCGAATCTTCGTGCTCGGCCTGCGCTCATGCCATTCGGTGGCCTGGCACTTCCATTACGTGATGACCCTGCTCGGCGAGAAGACGACCCATCTCGACGGCCCGGCCGACACGGTCGGCGACGGGTTGATCCGGGCGGGCGCGGAGGATGTCCTGCTCGCCATTTCGATCAATCCCTATGCCCTGCACAGTCTCGAACTGGCGCAGCTTGCCCGCGAGAAGGGGCTCGGCGTCATCGCCATCACCGACAGCGAAGTCTCTCCGCTGGTCGGCCTCGCCGATATCGCGATCCTCTGCTCGACCGAGAGCCAGAGCTTCTTCCACACCCTGGCGCCAGCACTGGCGATCTCGGAGGTGCTCTGCGGCCTGCTCGCCAACAAGGACCGGAATGCGGCGCTCGCCGCGCTCCAGCGCGCCGACCGCCACCTGCTCTCGCTGAACACCTATGCGACGGCGATCCCGCGCCGCCGCATCTGAGCGTCGTCAGGCGACGCGCTTCAGCGCGCCGCGCAGCGTCTCGACCATCTCGCCGATCTGGTCTTCCTCGACGATCAGCGGCGGCGACAGCGCGATGATGTCGCCGGTGACGCGGATCAGGAGCCCCTTCTCGAAGCAGTCGACGAAGACCTCGTAGGCACGGGCTCCTACAGCGCCGTCGCGCGAGGACAGCTCGATCCCGGCGACGAGGCCGAGATTGCGGATATCGACGACATGCGGGGCATCGCGCAGCGAATGCATCGCGTTCTCCCAGGCCGGCGCCAGCTTCGCCGCCCGCGTCAGCAGCCCCTCGGCCGCATAGATGTCGAGCGTGGCGAGGCCCGCCGCGCAGGCGACGGGATGGCCGGAATAGGTGTAGCCGTGGAACAGCTCGATCATGCCTTCCGGCCCGGTCATCAGGCCATCATGCACCTTGCGGCTGGCGAAGACCGCGCCCATCGGCACCGCGCCGTTGGTCAGGCCCTTGGCCGTGGTCATCAGGTCCGGCATCACCCCGAAATAATCGGCGGCGAAGGGCGTGCCGAGACGGCCGAAGCCGGTGATGACCTCGTCGAAGATCAGCAGGATGCCGTGCTTCGTCGCGATCTCGCGCAGGCGCTGCAGATAGCCCTTCGGCGGCAGCAGCACGCCGGTGGAGCCAGCCATCGGCTCGACGATGACGGCCGCGATCGTCTCGGCACCATGCAGCGCGACCAGCCGCTCGAGATCGTCGGCGAGCTCGGCGCCATGCTCGGGCAGGCCGCGGGTGAAGGCGTTGCGGGCGGGGTCATGGGTATGGCGCAGATGATCGGCGCCCGGAAGCTGCGGGAAGACGCGGCGGTTGTTAACGAGACCGCCGACCGAGATGCCGCCGAAGCCGACACCGTGATAGCCGCGCTCGCGCCCGATCAGACGGGTCCGCGTGCCCTGGCCGATGGCACGCTGATAGGCGACCGCGATCTTGAGCGCGGTGTCGACCGATTCCGAACCCGAGCCGGTGAAGAACACGCGATCGAGCTTGTTCGCGCCCTCGCCCGGGGCGATGGCGGCCAGCCGCTCGGCGAAATCGAACACGATGGGGTGGCCCATCTGGAAGGCCGGCGCGAAATCGAGCTCGGCGATCTGGTGCGAAACGGCTTCGCTGATCTGCCGGCGGCCATGGCCGGCATTGCAGCACCACAGGCCGGCCGTACCGTCCATCACCTTGCGGCCGTCCTCGGTGGCGTAATGCATGCCGCTGGCGCTGGCGAGCAGGCGCGGCGCCTGCTTGAACTGCCGGTTCGCGGTGAACGGCATCCAGAAAGCGTCGAGCGAACGGGCGTTCTGCAGTGCGGACGGCTTGGTGTTCACGGTCATGACGGCCTCCCTGTGTGCCCCGTCAGTGCTCATGTTTTCGTCACGGCAACAAGTCTGTTTCAGTGACGGCCTAATCTATTGAAAAATCTGGATCGATCTGAGTATCGTTCAAGATCGAGAACAGCAGGAACAGGCCGGCGATGAATATCGATGTCGGAGCCCGGCTCAGATATGTCCGGATGCAGCGCGGTTTGTCGCAGCGCGCGCTCGCCAAGCAGGCCGGCGTGACCAACTCCTCGATCTCGCTGATCGAGGCCAATGAGGTGAACCCCTCGGTCGGCGTCCTCAAGCGCATCCTCGACGGCATCCCGATCAGCCTGTCGGAGTTTTTCGCCTTCGAACCGGAGAAGCCGCGGCAGGTGTTCTACCAGGCCGAGGAGCTGGTCGAGATCGGCAAGGGCGGCATCTCTTTCCGCCAGGTCGGCGAGAACCTGTTCGGCCGCGCCCTCCAGATCATCAAGGAGCGCTACGAGCCCGGCGCCGATACCGGCCGCGTGCTGCTGACCCATGAGGGCGAAGAGGGCGGCGTCGTGCTGGCCGGCCGGATCGAACTCACCGTCGGCGAGGAGCGCCGCATCCTCGGCCCCGGCGACGCCTATTACTTCGAGAGCACCCGCCCGCACCGTTTCCGCTGCGTCGGCCCGGTCCCCTGCGAGATCGTCAGCGCCTGCACGCCGCCGAGCTTCTAGGACACGGCGTCCGACGAGAACGGCTTCAAACCGCCTTTGTCTTTCCGGGGCTTCGCGCAGCGAAGAACCCGGAATCCACGACCGGGTGAGCCCTTCTCAATGGGACATCAGACGCTTCATCCAGTCGTGGGTTCCGGGTTCGCGCCTGCGGCGCGCCCCGGAATGACAAAGGTGGCCGCGCATACCTTCATTCGATTTCTGCATGATAATAATTGGATGATTTAATTTGAAAATCAGAAAGATGGCCTCATCATAACGCCTGAATAATATAACAATTCCGGGAAATAAAAATCGGCACCTTTTGACGATTCTCATGACGTCGGCAGTCGAACCTGCTCGCGCACGACACGGCAATCGCGACCGAAACGCAATTCAATCTCCCGGCAACATCATGGACGAAACATGAATAGGCGCGATTTCCTCAAGGCGGCCGCCCAGTCGGCCGTCTTTACACAATTTACTTCGTTCTTCACTGCTCCGGCCCATGCCGCCGGCAAGAAGGAACTGCGCTATATTCCCGAAGCCGACCTGAACATCCTCGACCCCGTCTGGAGCACCTCGACCATCGTCCAGGTCTACGGGCATCTCGTCTTCGACACGCTCTACGGCTTCGACAAGGACTACAACGTCCATCCCCAGATGGCCGAGGGTCACACCGTCTCGGACGACAAGCTGCAATGGACGATCAAGCTGCGCGACGGCTTGCAGTTCCATGACGGAACCCCGGTCCTGGCCAAGGACTGCGTCGCCAGCATCAACCGCTGGGGCAAGCGCGACTTCATGGGCGCGGCGCTGCTCGGCGTCGTCGATACGCTGACCGCGGTCGACGACCGCACGCTCCGGTTCACGCTGAAGAAGCCCTTCCCGCTGCTGCCGATGACGCTCGCCACGAGCGGCTCGAACATGCCGGCGATCATGCCGGAGCGCATCGCCATGACCTCGCCGACCGAGCAGATCCGCGAGAGCATCGGCTCGGGCCCCTATCGCTTCGCGAAAGAGCAATGGGTCTCCGGCTCGAAAGCCGTCTTCGAGAAATTTGCCGGCTACAAGCCGCGCAGCGATTCCTTCCCGCCGACCTATACGGCCGGCCCGAAGATCGCGCATTTCGAGAAGATCGTCTGGAACATCATCCCCGACGCCTCGACTGCCGCGGCCGCCCTCCAGGCTGGCGAGATCGACATGATCGAGATGGTCGGCGCCGACTTCCTGCCCGTGCTCAAGGCCGATCCCAATATCCGCCTGCTGCCGCGCACGACGCCGAATTTCGCGGTGATGCGCTTCAATCACCTGCAGCCACCCTTCAACAACCCGGTAATCCGGCGCGCGCTGCTCAAGGCCTTCGACCAGCGGGCGATCATGTCCGGCACCTTCGGCGAGGAGAACAAGGAGTTCTGGCAGTCCGGCGTCGGCTTCTTCAGCCCGGATTCGCCGATGACAACCACGGTCGGCCTCGAAGCCTTCACCAGCCCGCGCGACGTCAAAAAGGCGGCCGAGGAGATCAAGGCCGCCGGCTACAATGGCGAGCGCGTCGTGGTGCTCGATCCCGTCGACTATCCCTGGACCCATCCCTGCACCCTGCTCGCCGCCGACACGCTGAAGAAGGTCGGCCTCAACGTCGACATCCAGGCGATGGACTGGGGTACGCTGATGCAGCGCCGCCTCAGCAAGGAGCCCGCCGACAAGGGCGGCTGGAACGTCTTCCTCACCGCGCTCTCCGGCATGAGCAACTTCAACCCCGTCGGCCATATCGGCCTGCGCGGCAATGGCAACGACGCCTGGGTCGGCTGGCCGACGGCGCCGCGCCTCGAGGAGCTGCGCCAGCAATGGCTCGATGCGCCCGACGTCGCCACGCAGAAGAAGATCTGCGAGGAGATCCAGAAGCAGGCGCTGATCGACGTGCCCTATATCCCGCTCGGCGGCTTCGCGACCGTCAGCGGCTACCGGAACAACGTCACGGATATCCAGCTCCAGCGGCCGCTCTTCTTCACGATGACCGCCAAGGGCTGAGAAGAAACCCATGCTCTCGCATATCGCGCGCCGGCTGCTCGCAGCGCTGCCGGTCATGACCTTCGTCGCGCTGTTCGTCTTCGGCCTGCTCTATCTCGCGCCGGGTGATCCCGCCGCGATCATGGCGGGCGACCAGGCGACGGCGGCCGACATCGCCCGCATCCGCATCGCGCTGAAGCTCGACGACCCGTTCCCGATCCGCTTCGGGAACTGGGTCTGGAGCCTGCTCCACGGCGATCTCGGCCTCTCGCTCTTCACCAACCAGCCGGTCGCCACGATGATCGTGCAGCGCCTCGAGCCGACCTATCTCTTGATGCTGATGACGCTCGTCGTCTCGGTGACGCTGGCCCTGCCGATCGGCGTGATCGCCGCCTGGAAGCACAACACGGCGAGCGACCGCGCGGTCATGGTCTTCGCGGTCCTGAGCTTCTCGGTGCCCTCCTTCGTCGTCGGCTACCTGCTCGCCTTCGTCTTCGGCCTGCAGCTGCGCTGGCTGCCGGTTCAGGGCTATGTGCCGATGTCCAACGGCCTCTGGCCGGCGGTGCGCAGTCTGATCCTGCCGGCGATCGCACTGGGCAGCGTCTATATCGGCCTGCTCGCCCGCATCACCCGCGCCACCATGCTGGAGGTGCTGGCCCAGGACTATGTCCGCACCGCCCGCGCCAAGGGCGCCGAGGAGCGCAAGATCCTGTTCAAGCACGCGCTGAAGAACTGTTCGGTGCCGATCATCACGACCATCGGCAGCGGCGTCGCGCTGCTGATCGGCGGCGCGATCGTCACCGAGACCGTCTTCGCCATTCCCGGCCTCGGGCGGCTCACCGTCGATGCCATCCTGCGCCGCGACTACCCCGTCATCCAGGGCGTCATCCTGCTGTTCAGCTTCATGTACGTGCTCGTGAACCTGCTGGTCGACATGCTCTACACCGTCTTCGATCCGAGGATCCGCTATTGACCGCCATCGCCTCCGACGTCGCGCCGCGCGGCGGCCGGCAGAGCCGGCTCGGGCAGCTCGTCCGCAATCCGAGCATCGCCTGCGGCGCCGCCGTGCTCGTGCTCCTCATCCTGATCGCGCTGCTCGCGCCCTGGCTCGGCACGCGTGACCCGACGGTGATCTCGGCCTTCGACCGCGCCAAGGTGCCCTCGGCCACGTTCTGGTTCGGCACCGACATGCTCGGCCGCGATCTCTATTCCCGCGTGCTTTACGGCACGCGCGTCTCGCTCATCGTCGGCTTCTCGGTGGCGATCGGCGCGACCATCCTCGGCGTGCTGATCGGCGTCTTCGCCGGCTTCCTGCCCCGCTTCGACGCCGTCGTCATGCGGGTCATGGACGGGCTGATGGCGATCCCCTCGATCCTGCTCGCCATCGCGCTGATCGCGCTCAACCGCGCCTCGATCTGGAACGTCATTCTCGCCGTCACCATCGCCGAGACGCCCCGCGTCGTGCGCCTGATCCGCGGCGTCGTGCTCTTCCTGCGCGAAGAGCCCTATGTCGAGGCGGCCCGTTCCTGCGGAGCCAGCGTGCCCTGGATCGTCTTCCGCCACATCCTGCCCAACACCTTCGCGCCGATCGCGGTCCAGGCGACCTATATCTGCGCGGTCGCGATCCTGGCCGAAGCCGCCCTCTCCTTCATCGGCGCCGGCGTGCCGCCGTCGACCCCGTCCTGGGGCAACATCATGGCCGAGGGCCGGGCGCTCTGGCAGATCAAGCCTTACATCATCTTCTTCCCCGCGCTGTTCCTCTCGATCACCGTGCTCGCCATCAACATGCTCGGCGACGGCCTGCGCGATGCCCTCGATCCGCGCCTGCGCAAGCGGGTGTAAGCCCTGAACGCCTCCACGGGAGCCAAGCTCGGTACGCCCCACTCTCGTGGACAACTCGCCCCGCCGCGCGACGCCGGCGGGGCGCCTTTTATGCCGACGGCTGCGGCGACCGGTTCTATGATCCGGCCGCCGCAGCCGTCATCGACGTTGAGAAGCCGGCCTGGGCCGGTCTGGAAGAAGGAGACGCCTCGTGACTGATACCCTCTTGATCCGGAATGTCCGCCCGGCCGGCGGCGCGGCAACGGACGTGCTGGTCCGTGACGGGCGCATCGCCGCGGTCGGCGCCGGCGCCACCGGGGCGGACGTAACCTTCGATGCCGGCGGCCGCCTGATGATCCCCGGCCTCATCGAAGCCCACACCCATCTCGACAAGAGCTTCTGGGGCATGGGCTGGCACCGGCACACCGCCGGCCCCGCCCTGATCGACAAGATCGAGACCGAACGCCGCAACCGCCGCGAGTTCGGCATCGACGCCAACCGCCAGTCCGGCCGGCTCGTCGCCCAGATGGTCAAGATGGGCACCACCCATATCCGCAGCCATGTCGACGTCGATACCGAGACCGGGCTTGCCGGCATCGAGGGCGTCATGGCCATGCGCGAGCGGCTGAAGGACGTGATCGATGTCGAGATCGTCGCCTTCGCGCAATCCGGCATGCTGATCCGGCCCGGCACGCTCGAATTGCTCGACCAGGCGATGGCAATGGGCGCCGATGTCGTCGGCGGCCTCGATCCCTGCACGCTCGACCGCGACCCCAAGGGCCATCTCGACGCGATCTTCGGCCTCGCCGAGAAATACGGCCGCCCGCTCGACATCCACCTGCATGAGCGCGGCGAGGTCGGCGCCTTCTCGATGGAGCTGATCATCGAGCGCACCCGTGCGCTCGGCATGCAAGGCAAGGTCGCGATCAGCCACGCCTTCTGCCTGGGCATGCCCGATGCCGACTATGTCCGCCGCCTGATGGAGGACCTGGCCAAGGAGCGCATCGCGCTGGTCACCACGGCACCTGCCGCCTCGCCGGCGCCTTCGGTCATGGCCTGCATCAAGGCCGGCGTCGTGATCAGCGGCGGCTCGGACGGCGTGCGCGACAGCTGGAATCCCTACGGCATGGGCGACATGCTGGAGCGGGCGACGCTGGTCGGCCTGCGCAACAATTTCCGCCGCGACGAGGAGATGGAGCTGGCGCTGGACGTCTGCACCTATGCCGGCGCCAAGACCATGGGCATCGCCGATTACGGCCTCGATGTCGGCTGCATCGCCGATCTCGTGATCCTGCCCGGCGAGACCATCTGCGAAGCCATCGTCGAGCGCCCCGCCGACCGCACCGTCGTCAAGCGCGGCAAGATCGTCGCCCGCCATGGCGAACTGACCCAGCCCATCGCCTGACGGACCGATCCCCTCTCATCAGCGGCGTCGCGAGGCTTCAGGCTTCGCGGCGCCGTTTTCGTTTGTCGCCCGATAGACGGCCGGCAGCATGAAAAAGGGCCGCCGGTCATTCCGGCCGCCCGCTTCAATTCACCTGACTAAGACTGGTCCTTGTCCTCGGAACCACGCCGTCATCCCGGGCCTGCCCCGGGATCCATCGGAGGGCTCAGAGCTCTACGATGAATCCCGGATCGGCGCGGTTCCGAGAAACGCGACAAGCGTCGAAGAAACTCAGGCCGCCGCCGCGAAGGCCTCGTCGGAGACGATCTGCGTGCCGGCCTCGCCGCGCAGCGCCGCAACCGCATCCTCGATGCGCGCGATGATGCAGCGCCGGCCGCCGCCTTCGATGAACTGGACGGCCGCGTCGATCTTCGGGCCCATGCTGCCGGGTGGGAAATGCCCTTCGGCATGCAGGCGCTTGATCTCGGACAGGCTGACGCGATCGAGGAAGCGCTGCTCCGGCTTGCCGAAATGCACGGCGACGCGCGGCACGGCGGTCAGGATGATCATGTCCGGGATGTCGAGCAGGTTCGCCATCTTGGCGGTGGTGCGGTCCTTGTCGATCACCGCTTCGACGCCACGGCTCTGGCCGTTCGGCTGGCGTACCACCGGCACGCCGCCGCCGCCGCCCGCGATCACGACTGCGCCCTTCTCGGCCAGCGCCTGCACGAGGTCGAAATCGACGATGTGCTGCGGCAGCGGCGAGGGCACGACATGGCGGTAGCCGCGGCCGGAATCCTCCTTCATCAGCCAGCCCATCTCGGCACTGAGCGCCTTGGCCTCCTCTTCGGTGTAGAAATAGCCGATCGGCTTGGACGGGTTCTGGAAGGCGGGGTCGTTCGGGTCGACCTCGACCTGCGTCAGGACGCAGGTCACCTCGCGCGGATTGCCCTTGGCGCGCAGCGCGTTCTCCAGCGCCTGCGTCAGCAGATAGGCGATCCCGCCCTGGCTATGCGCGACGCAGATGTCGAGCGGCATCGGCGCGACGCGATGGCGGGCGATGGCGTGACGCAGCAGCATCTTGCCGACGACCGGGCCATTGCCATGGGTGATGATGAGCTGCGAGCCGAGCTCCATCAATGGCAGCAGGGCGGCGCCCGTCTCGGCAGCCAGCTGTTCCTGCTCCGCCGCCGTGCCGCGGATGCCCTCGGGATGAATGGCGTTGCCGCCGATGGCGATGATCAGGCGATCCGGAACGGCGTCGATCGAAGTCATGAATCCTCCTCCCACGCGCCGGCCGGCAGGTCGCGACGCATGTTGAAATTGTTCGTTGATGCGGAACGCGGGCCGCGAGAGGCGGCCCGCGGCAGTCTTCAGCCGGCGACGCCTTCCTGACGCGCGAAGGCCAGCAGAGCCTTTTCGAAAGCCTCCATTGGCGGATAGGTGATGCCGGCGCCGATCATGCCGATGCCGGCTTCCTTATGGGCGATGGCCGTGTTGATGACGGGCATGATGCCGGTCTGCAGCACCTTGCGCATGTCGATGCCAGTCGGCACGCCCTTGAAGTTGAGCAGGGGCACCGTGACGTTCGGGTTCTCGGCCGTGGTGATCTCGGCCATGCGGACCGAGAAGCCGATGGCTTCATCGACCGTGCCGCCGACGAGCGGCACGATGGCCGGCGCCGCCGCCATGGCGAAGCCGCCGATGCCGTAGGTCTCGGTGATCGCGCTGTCGCCGATATCGAGGCCGGAATCCTCCGGCTTGTAGCCGGCGAACATCGGGCCGATGACCTTCTGCGCCGGGCCGGTGAACCAGGTGAAGCCGGGCACGCCGCTGATGCGGATGCCGAACTCGACGCCGTTGCGGCACATCGTCGTCAGGATGGTCGAGTGCGGCACGTCATGGGCGGCGTCGAGCGCGCATTTGCACATCGCCATCCAGGTCGGGCCGGAGAAATAGTCGCTGCTGGCGACGAAGTCGAAGACCTCGCGCTTCTGGGCCGTCGTGAACGAGGTCTCCAGGATGAAGGGCGCGAGCTTCTGGATCAGGATCGTCGTGCCGGCCACGTTGCGGTTATGGCACTCGTCACCCATGTGCAGCGCCTGCGAGAGCAGGAGGCGCAGGTCAATCTCGCCGGCGATCTGCATGGCTTCGCGCAGGATCGGGCCGAGCACGTCGCGCATCCAGTTCAGCCGCGCGATGACAGTCTCGTCATTGGCGCCCATGCGCAGGATCTTGGAGAGCTGCTCGCTGAGATTGGTGTAGGCGACGTTGCCATAGGTCTTGTTCTTGACCACGTGCATGAACATCGAGGCCGAGGTCACGCCCGCCATTGAGCCCACGCAGTTATGCTCGTGGCAGGGCGAGAAGGTGATCTTGCCGGAAGCCGCCAGCGCAGCCGCCTCCTCCAGGTTCCTGGCGAGCCCCTCGAAGACCAGCGCGCCGGTGACGGCGCCCTTCATCGGGCCGGACATCCGCTCCCAGGTGATCGGCGGGCCGGCATGCAGAATGGTCGTCTTGGTCATGCCGGGCACGACTTCGAGCGCCGGACCGAAGCCGACCAGCACGGGCTGCGACTTCAGGATGCGCTCGACCGCTTCCTGGTTAGCCTTCTCGATGCGCGCCGCGATCTCGGGGCGTGCGAGCGCTTCGAGCGCGTCGATCAGCTCGGGCTTGCCGCCCGCCGGCGGGCGCCAGTCGAGATGGACGGCGCTGCCGCCCTGCTTTTCGATGTCGTCCTTGAACATTTCGAGGCCGACATTGATGACGCTGACCTTGCTGAACAGGTCGTTGATGCTGGACATGATCAGTTCTCCTTGGAGACGAAACCGCGCGCCAGCAGGCCGGCATTGGTGCAGCTGCTGGCGATGGTGACGCCCACTTCCGAAAGCTTGGCCGTCTGCTCGGCGAGCGACTGGCTGTCGAGATCCGTGCCGAGGACATAGCCGAGGATCTCGAGATGGCGGCCCTCGGCCGCCGCGATCTGCTTGGCCTCGACGAGGGCGGGGATCATCACGCCGGCCGGGTCCTCATGGGCGCCGTAGCCGAGGATGAAATCGAGCACGATGACGCCGACCGAGGGGTCGCGCGCCTCCTGCACCAATCGCGCGAGGCGCTGGGAGGGGTCGATCATCGGGTGCGGCCGGCCGCGGGTGAAATCGTCGTCGCCGAAATCGATGAAGGTATGCTCGATGCTGGTGGAGACGTCCTTCAGCTTGCGCGCCGGGTCCTTGGCGATGTTGCTGTAGACGTTGTCGTAGCTCTCCTTGGCGATCAGCATCACCTCCTCGCAGAGCGTGCCGCCGCAGAGCAGCGCGCGGATATAGCGCTGCTCGGGCTTCAGCTTGGCGCGGGTCTCGGCGATCAACGGCAGGTTGAGCGCCCGCTTGTTGATCTCCTCTTCCTTCCTGCCGCCGAGGATGACGGCCTTGAGCGCGGCCTCCTTGGTCGTCTTGCCGAATAGCAGGCCGGCCCTGGTGACCGCCTCCTCCGAGCCGCCGAGCAGGCAGGCGACGACCGGCTTGCCGCAGGCCGCGGCCGCCGCCAGCACCTTGTCCTGCACCGACTTCGCCGGGGGCTTGGAGACGAGCACGATCACCTCGGTCGCCGGATCGCGGGCAAGCGCGTTGATGCCGTCGATCATCATGATGCCGCCGACCTTCTCGTTGAGGTCGCGCCCGCCGGTGCCGATGATCTGGGTGATGCCGCCGCCGAAATCATGGATGCGGGCCGCGACCTCCTGGCTGCCGGTGCCGGAGGCGCCGACGATGCCGATATTGCCGGCGCGCACCGCATTGGCGAAGCACAGCCCGACGCCGCCGATATAGGCGGTGCCGCAATCCGGCCCCATCATCAGCAGGCCCTTGTCATGGGCGAGCGTCTTGAGGGCGACCTCGTCCTCGATCGAGACGTTGTCGCTGAACATCATGACATGCAGGCCGCTCTCCAGCGCGCGGCGCGCCTCGCGGCTGGCGAATTCGCCGGCAACCGCGATGATCGCGAGATTGGCACCGGGCACATGCGCGACGGCCGACTCGATCGTCGCGTAGTTCATCTTGCGGCCGCTCTCGTTGCCGCCCTTCTGCTTGAACAATTCGTCGATCTCGACCAGCGCCTGTTCGGCGATCTCGTCGGACGCCGAGCGCACCACGATCATCAGGTCGCCGCTCTGGGCCTCGGCCGCCTCCGGTGTCAGCATGCCGACATTCTGCAGCACCTCCTTGTTCATGGCGGTGCCCATGCCGATCATCGCCTGGTCGACCCCGGCGACGGCGTTGGCCCGCCCGGTCACCGACATCAGCGAGACCGAGTCGAAATAGGTGTTCCGCTTAATGGCGGTCTTGATGGCCATGATCCCATTCTCCGTTGTCAATGAGCGACGCCAGCCCACGGATGACGCCGAAAGCGATCTCGGTCCCGGATGAGGAGCCGATCGCGAGAACCTGCGCGAGAGCCTGCGAAGGCGGCTCCGCCGTTGCGCTGCCGAGCGCGATGATGAGGCGCGCGACCCGGTCCCGGACCTCGCCGCGCGCCGCCTTGGCGATGGCCGCGTAGGCGATCGGGTTGGTCGCGCTCTTGGCGAGCCTGATCACGCCGTGCGCGAAAGCATCGCTGCCGAGATCGGCCTGCCGCCGGCAGAGCGCGCGGGCCGCGAGCAGCCCGGTAAGGAAGTCGTCGCCCGACGGCGTGAGCCCCGGCCCAAGGCCGAGGAGCCGGCGGGCATGGGCCAGCGCCGCATCCGTGTCGCCCCGCCCCAGAGCGAGCGCGAGCCCGTCCGCGCCTTCATGCAGCATCCGTGTCGTCAGTCGCGCGACCTCGGTATCGGCCATGCCCTCGATGAAGCCGCCGGGGGTGCCGTTGCGCCAGATCGCAGCCTCGGCTTCCGCCAGCCGGCGCCGCAGCAGGCCGGCCGCGCACTGCGTCTCCGGCACGGGCGTGCGCCAGACCGCCGCTCCCGCAACATTCACCATCGCCTTGCCGGCGATGGCGAGGCTGCCGCCTCCAGCCCGGACGCTGTCGCCCTGGCAGATGCCGATCGCGAGGAAATCCTCGGTCACCACGACCAGCGAGTTCGGCCCGTCATCGAGATCGCCGGTGACGAGCGTGTGCAATTCGCCATTGCTCAGGCAAGCAATGTTGACCGCCCGGCGGAAGGCACTGTGGACCACGCCCGCGAAGGCCGCGCCGTTCACGCGCGCAAGGAAAGCGCCGTCGCCGGACCTTGCCTGCATGGTGACATGCGCGCGCATCGGGGCGGGCCAGGCCGGCATTCAGCTGGCGCGGGCGGCCGAAGGCCGGCCTGCCGCTGCAAGCTCGGCCTGCGCCTCGGCCTCACGGCCGAGCAGCCGGAGCGACTGCGCCTTGTGCTGGCGGTAGAGCGGGTTGCCGGGATCGGACGCGATCGCGATCGCGATCGCCGCGATAGCCTCCTCGTGCCGGCCGAGCGAGCGCAGGCTGTTGCCCTTGTGGAAGGCGAAATCGTAGCGGCCGGGAGAGCGCGCCAGCAATTCGTCCATCACGGTAACGGCGGCCTCGTGCCGGCCGAGTTCACGCAGATAGTTCGACTTGTGGTAGCGCAGGAACAGCTCGTCCGGCTGTTTCGCGATGCCCGCGTCGAAGGCCGCGAGCGCGGCTTCCGGCTGCTTCATCGCCCGCCAGGCATAGGCGATGTAGAAATGGAACTCGATGGCGGCGGGATTGGCGGCGAGCACCGCCTCGAAGACGCGGATCGCCTCCTCGTTGCGCCCAAGCTCGTAGAGATAATAGCCCTTGTAGTAGGCGAGATCGGCATCGCCCGGATGCTGCGCGAGCGCGGCATCGACGATGGCGAGCGCCTCCTCGTAGCGCTCCGCCTTCTCGGCCCGCTTAGCCTGCCGGATCGCCTCGGCACCCGGCCCGGCCGCAGCGCCTTCACCGCGGAATATCTTCAGGACGCGCTCCTGGCCGAGCGCCTGGGCATGCTCCAGCGACGATTTGCCGTCTCGATCCCTGAGATGCTGGTCCGCACCCGCCTCGACCAAAGCCTCGGCCACGTCGCCATAGAGCCGGCCGCCATCGCCGAGGATCACGGCCTCCAGCAGCGCCGACCAGCCGAGATCGTTGGAGCGGTTCACGGGAATGCCCGCGGCCAGGCAGACCCGTACCGTACGCAAGAAGCCCTTCTCGCTCGACGGCAGCAGCGGCGTGCCGCCGAAGCGGTTGACGCTGTTGGGATCCGCGCCCGAGGCGATGGCGAGCTTCAGGATCTCGTTGAAGCCATTCGCGCCCGCGCAGAGATAGGGCGAGAGCATGGTGATATCGCGGGCATTGACGTCGCTGCCCGCCGCGATCAGGCGCCGCGCCAGCGGCAGGTTGTTCTTCTGGGTCGCCGCCATCAGCGCCGTGCGGCCGGTCTCGTCCTTGGCATCCACCTTGGCACCCTCGGCGAGGAGGCGCTCGACGGCGGCCATGTCGCCCTTGTCGGCGGCGGCAATCAGGGGTGGGTTGGCGGACGGGGCGTTCATCGGGTCTTCCTGTCGATCGGTGGTGCGGCGCCCGGACGGGCGCCGCGAAAGGCATGGCAGGCGGCAGCGAGGCGAGCCCATCCGCAGGCGGCGGGCTCGCCTCGCCGGTTCATGCCTTGCTGGCCTGGGCGGCCGGCTTCATCTCGCCGGTGGCGATCGTGCGATCCGCCTCGCGCAGGTTGAGGTAGTGCTTGAGCACGAAGACGCCGGCAATCATGCAGTATGCATAGACCAGCGGCATGGCGTGCGGCTGGGCGAAGCCGACCGTCGGCGCATGGATCACGCCGAACAGTGTCAGGAAGCCGCCGACCAGCGCCGCGACCGCGCCGCGCATCGGCTTGTCGGTGATCGCGAAGATCGTGATGCAGCCCCAGGTCATGCTGCTCAGCGGCGCGCCGTTCCCGAGATTGGACAGGCCCTGATAGTAGACGCCCTTCTTGGCCAGCGCCTCGACACCGACGGTCTTGGCGGCGGTGCCGGCGGCCGACAGCGTGTTGTTGGTCAGCGTCAGCGCCCAGTTGGCGATCCACGGGAACATCGTGACGAAGATCACCGGCACTTCGTCGCGCGGCGACTCGCGCACCACCTGATTGGCCGTGACGATGCCGATATAGACGAGGATCGGAACCACCGCGACCATCGGGATCAGCGCCAGCAGGAAGGCACCGAGGCCGAACAGCGACACCAGGAACATGGTCAGGCCGGTGAAGAAGGTATAGCCGGTGCCGGCACCGATCGATTTCCAGCCGGCATGGCCGATATAGACGGTGACCGGGAACGGGTTGCCGAAGAAGGCGCCGAGCGTCGAGGACAGGCCGTTGGCCATCATCACCTGGCGCGTCGGGTAGGGATCGCCGGCGGCATGCGCGCTCTCGATATTCTCGAGGTCGAACACGTAGTTGGCGAGACCGAGCGGCACGGCCGAGGCGAGATAGGGCAGCGCATGCGGCAGGCCCTGCATGAAGCTCGAAATATGCAGCGTCGGCGGGTTGAAGCCGAAGGTCGACAGCGAGTTCTTGATCTCGGCCGGGCTCTGCAGACCGAAGATCCAGGCCAGCGCCGTGCCGGCGGCAAGCAGCAGGAAGCCGGTCGGAACCTTCGGGAAGAGCGGCTTCTTGCCGAACCAGTTCAGGAAGATCAGCGCCAGCACCACGAAGGCGACGGTCGGCGTCTCGAAAGACTGCAGCATCGGGTTCATGGCGAGCAGCAGCAGGCCGAGGCCGGCGAGGCAGGACAGGAGCACCGTGCGCGGGATCGTCTTGCGGATGGTCTCGCCCAGGAAGGAGCCGCCGACCAGGATCATCGCCTCGACGAAGCACCAGACCAGCGCGATCTGCAGCGCGAACTCCGCGTCCTTCGTCTGGAGATAGACCGGCAGGATGACGAGGAAGGTCACCGTGAAGATCGACGGCGCGCTCGGGCCCGAGGGCAGCGCGGTCACGTCGGCGCGGCCGGTTTCCTTGACGAGCTTGTAGGCGAAATAGGTGTACCAGAGGCTCGCAGCGAAGACGGCGAGGCCGAAGGCCGGCGCGATCCGGCCATAGACCATCTCCTTGGGGAAGCCGACGACGAAGAGCAGCAGGCCGATCATCGTGAGCAGATTGGTCAGGTTGTTGGCCAGCAGGCCGAAATACCCGCCCCAATCGCCCTTTCGCCAGATAAGCGATCTATCCATCGATTGTCCCCATCCTCTCGGGCGCGCTCCAGCCGCGCGATCCCGCCGTCGAACGATCTTCTTTTGAGGGGAGCCTAGTGAGCCGGCGGCAGGCGAACCATTGCCAAGCCGCCTAAATTGACCGGCCTTATTTTATCCAGAGCGGATAAATATCGAACCGTTCTAACCGGGTTTGGCTTGCGAATACGGACCATTCACGCATAGATCGCCGTGACGGAGTGGTCGCTGGCACGGCGGGAACGGCAGGCGCGGGCCACCCTGGGAGCCCGGACCATGGCCCATCAGCTCAAGATCTCCGAACTGCTGCAATTCGCGCCGTTCAGGCAGGCCCGCCTGATCTGCGGGGAAGAGGGCCTGTCCAACCCCGTGCGGGGCGTCAACGTCATCGAGGCCCCGGACGTGACCGATTGGGTGCAGCCCGGCGACGTGCTCCTCACCAATTTCTATTCGCTCGACCGTTTGCGCCCGCTCGACGCCTTCATCGAGAAGGTCGCGGCCCGCAAGCTCAGCGCCTTGATCGTCAAGACTGGCCTCTTCGTGCAGGAGGTCCCGGAGGAGATCGTCGAGGCCGCGCGCAGGCACCACCTGCCCGTCATCGAGATTCCGCGCAGCGTGCTCTACCGGACGATCGTGCTGTGCATCTCCGAGCATCTCCTCAGCGAGCGGCTCGGCGTGCTCGAACGCTTCAAGGAGATCAGCGACCACTTTCTCAGCGCCTCGCTGGCGAACCAGGGCGCCTTCCGCATCCTGAAATCGCTGGAGACCTTCATCGGCAATCCGGTCGGGCTCTATGACGAGAAGCTGCAATGCCTCGCCGGCACCACCGGCAGCTCGGTGAGCCTTGCCCCGCCCGAGGGCCATCAGGAGGCTGCGCCCTATTACATCCAGACCATCACCGCTCCCGAGGCCGACGACCGCATCTGCAACCGCTATGTCTTCTCGGTCCGCGTCGGGGACGAGGTCAGGCTCTACCTCACCGTGCTCGAACTGAACGGCGAGCTGGAAGACGTCCAGTCCATCGCCATCGAAAGCGCGATCAACGCGCTGGCGCTCGACTTCCTGCGCCAGCAGGCGGTGATCGAGGTCGAGAAACAGTTCCGCTTCGACCTGATCGGGGACCTGCTCGGCGGCAGCGCCCTGCCCTCCAGCGAGTTGCATCGCCGTGCCGGACTGATCCAGTGGGACCTGAAGCGCAGGCACGCCGTCGTGGTGCTCGGCCTCAAGGCGGCACAGAAGCAGCCCGGTCCGGGCGACGGCAAGAAGCTGGAGCGGCTGGCGCAGCTTCTGACCGACCTCATCGACAATGCCCATGCCCAGGTCCGGGGCGGCCATGTCGTGCTGTTCTGGCCTGCCGGCGAGGGCCGCGAATGGCGCACCCAGCTCGAACGCCGCTTCGCCGAGCTGAACGCGCTCTGGTCCCGCGGCGAGGAACGCGCCGCCCTGCATGCCGGAATCGGCGAGATCGCCGCCGATATCGAAAGCCTGCCCCGGAGCTACCGGCAGGCGCTCGACGCGCTCAATATCGGCATCCGCGCGCGGTTCGCGAAGCCGATCGTCGCCTTTCACGAGCTCGGCATCTACCGCATGCTCTGCCGGCTTGCGCCGCAGCACGAGCTCAGGGAGATGGTCCCGCCTTCGCTGCAGCGGCTCGTCTCGGTCAGGACGCGGGCGCGCGCCGATCTCGTCGAGACGCTGGAAGCCTATATCGCCTGCAATGGCAACGCGCTCGAAACTTCGCGACGCCTCGATGTCCACCCGAAGACGGTCTTGTACCGGCTCGACAAGATCAGGACGGAAGCCGGCATCGATCTCGACGATGCCGACGCGATGCTGATGGTCCAGATCGGCCTCAAGATCCTGAAAATGGAGGATGCGGCGGACGCCGCCTGACGCTATCGCCCGTCATGCGCGCGAGAGTCTGGGCCGCTCCGCGAAGGTCGGTTGACGCAGCGACAGCATCGCGGAGATCATCGCGCCATGAACGCCACCAGCCCCACAGGGAAGCCGATGAGCCGTTTTCCAGGATATCGCGCGATCACTCTTTCCATGCTGGCTCTCGCCCTGAGCGGCTCTTTGGCGCTGGCCGTCGAGCCCGTCCGCCTGATCACGGCCGAGGAAGCGCGCCTCCCCTCGGCCGATCCGGGCACGGCGCAGGAGCGCAACCTGACCCGTGGCCCCGGCATCGACGCGGTCGCTCCGCCGCCGATCGGGGTCAGCGGCACATTCCGGCTGGCGGTCAGGTTCAAGCCGCGCAACAGCGTGGCGATCGACCCCGAAACCGTGCGCGTGACCTATCGGCGCCTGCCCGAGATCGACCTGACCGCGCGGCTCAAGCCCTTCGTCACGGCGGCGGGCATCGAGGCGCCTGCCGTCATCGTGCCGCCCGGCAAGCATGTGATCGTCATCGAGGCGACCGACAAGGAAGGCCGCATCGGGCGCAGCCAGATGACGCTGACGGTCGCGGAAGCCAAATAAGCTAGCGCGCGACCTTCTTGGGAAGCAGCGCGACCGCCGGCGCCGCGCCATAGGCCGCGGGCACCTGGCGCCCCTCGGTCTTTTCGGAGACGCGGGCCGCCGTCTCCCGCACGACCGCATCCAGCGTCTTGCCCGGTGACGACAATGTCTCCAACAGGGCCCGCACGAAGGGACTGTCGAGGCCATCGCCGTCGGAAGCGGTCTTGCCCGGCTGGGTGGAGTGCAGCACGACATTGTTGGGCGCCGGCTGCGGCGCGGCCGCGAGCCCGCCATGGATGCGCGCCGGCAGGGCCGCGAGCTGCCGTCCGCCTGTCCCGCGCGAAGCCGCCACCACCTGCGCCTCCGCGAAGGGATCGTCGCGGCAGGCATCGACGATGACGAGCGCGCCGCGTCGTGCCTTGGCCGCCGCCGCCGTCAGGTCGCGCAATGCGAGCGCATCGCCCTGCAGGGCCTTGCCGCTGTCGAGCGTCGCGTCGGTCGGCACGAGATAGTTGACCCCGCCGGTCTCGACGCCATGCCCGGCATAGAACACCAGCACGACATCGGCCTGCGCAGCCTGCTCGGCGATCAGAGCGGGAATCCGGCGCAGATCGGCCTTCCCGACATTCTCCGCGATTTCGATCGCATCGAAGCCCATATCCGCCAGCGCATGCGCCATGACGGCCGCGTCGCGCCGCGCATTCGGCAGGCTCGACAGCTCGGCATAGTCGCTGGAGCCGATGACGAAGGCGATGCGCTTCAACCCGTCCGGCGAGGGCTTGGCCGGCGCGACGCCGGAATCGAGCCCGCTGCGGAATGGACCCGTGCCGCGGAAGGCAGGCTGCGAGAGCTGCTTCAGTCGCCAGGAAGCGAGGATGCGTTCGAGCAGCTTCGGCGTCGCACGCGTACCCGCCAGGATGCGCTTGTAGATCGCCTCGGCCTTCGCCCGCTCGCCCTTGTCCTCGGCGACCCGCGCAAGACCCAGCGCCGCCGACCAATTCTTCGGCGAGAGCTTCTCGGCCTCGCGATAGAGCGTCTCCGCCGTCTCGGTATCCTTGAGCTTGTCGAGCGCCAGCGCCCCCGCTTGCACGAAGAGATCGGCGCTCGCCAGCGCGGCATCCGCCTTCGGCATGTCGCCGGTCTCGCGCGAGGCCGCGACGATGTCCTCATAAGCGGCGCGCAGATCGCCCGCACGCAATTCGAGTTCGGATTTGCGCATCAGCGCCAGCCGCCGGAATGGCGGCCCCAGCGCTGCCGCGCCCTCCAGATCGGTCCGCGCCCGCTGGAGATAGCCGAGGCGCCGCAGCAGGTCGCCGCGCGCCGACAGGGCTGTTCCGGCTTTCGGATCGAGCTCCAGCGCCCGGTCGAGATCGATCATGGCGGCGTTCACGTCGCCGTCGCGCTCATGCTCCAGCGCGCGCTGCACGAACGGCGTCGCATCCTGGGGAGCCGCCTGCATCGCTTCCGCGACATCCGCCCGCGCCTCGGCGCTGCGCCCGATCGTCTGGTTGATCGTTGCGCGCAGGGCCAGCGCATCGCCCTTCATCGGACCGTCCAGCCCGATCGCCGCCTCGATATCGACGAGCGCCGGCCGAACCTGCAGCAGGGTCGGCGGCGCATAGGCCACCGAGCCATCCGCCTTTCCCGACGATGCCATGCCCTTCTGCACCACCTGCAGAAAGCGCATCAGCCCGCGATAGAACGAAGCCTTCTGCTGGTCCGCCATGGCGGCGCTGCCGGAAAGCACGCGGCTGCAGGCTGCTTCCGCGGCCGATAATTGCGCGGGTTGCAGCATTGCCGTCTTCACGCGCTCGTCGGCACAGGCAGCCATGTCGGCCGGGGCCTGCGGCCTTGCCGCTTCGGGCGCGGCGATCAGTATCAGAGCCAGGCCGGCCGACACCAGGCGAGGACGGGACAACATGGACCTCCAGGTTGACGCAGAGGCAGAAGGCTACCGGCCTCTGTAGCCGCTGGCCAGAGCACGCGCCTCATTCAGGTTGATGACAGACCGCACGCAATGGAGGCCTCCTTGACCCATCGCAATCGCGGTACGCGCCCTCAGATCGAGCCAAGAGAGCAGGAACATTCTTCTCCTAGCGCCCGAAAACTTGGAAATCCCTGCGATTGACCCGTTCCGGCATTCCCCGGATGCTTCAACCCATCGGAGCGATCCGGTCGCGGGATTTGTCGGAGCAGCTTGCGCCGCGTCAACAACGCTAAAAGCACCACGGACTATCGTGGGCTCCCATAAGGAGACCCCGGACGTGGTCTATGCCCTGATCATCAACAGCCTGCTGCGGCTATCCGCCTTCCTGCGCTGGACGCGAACCGGCTGAGGCAGCGGCAGTTCACCGGCCATATCGCTCGCCACCTCCGAGCGACGAACCCCGGCGAAAATCTCGACAAGCTCACAGCGGCCAGACCCACTTGCAGCGCCTCGTTGGCGCTGTTAAACGTTTTTCTGTAAAACGTTTAACAGCCTGAGCGATGGATAAAGCACGCGTCACGATCCGCGAGGTTGCCGCCCGCGCCGGGGTGTCGATCGCGACCGTCTCGAACGTGTTCAGCGGCAACAAGCCGGTGAATGCCGAATTGCGCGAGCGCGTGCTGAAGGCGGCGGACGAACTCGCCTATCAGGTCGATCGCGCGGCATCGCAGCTCCGCTCGGGCCAGGCCCGCGTCGTCGGGGTGCTCGTGCCCGATCTCGACGACGTCTTCTTCACGTCGCTGGTCTCGCAACTGGAGGTACTCGCCCAGAAGGACGGCTACGACATCCTCGTCGCCAGCTCCCGCGACGACCTCGGGCTGGAACAGTCGCGCTTGCGAACCCTGCTCGCCTGGCGCCCCTCGGGGCTGATCGCGGTGCCGTGCTCCGACACCGTTCCCGAAGTCCTGCGCGGCGAGATCGGCCGCCTGCCCATCGTCTTCGCCGATCGCGTGCCGCCGGAAGGCTCGCTCGTCGACACCGTCGCGATCGACAACCGCGAGGCCGGCGAGATCGCCGCCCGGCATCTCATCGCCAGAGGCCATCGCGACATCCTGCTTGCCGCCTCCAGCCTCGCGATCTCGCCGATCCGCGAGCGCGTCCGCGGCGCCAGCGCGCTGATCCGGACCCTGCTCGGCCGCGAGCCGACCGTGATCGAACTCGGCTCGAACGCGGATCGCGGCGCGGCGACCTTCCTGCGCTGGCTCGAACGGCATCCGCAGCCCAGCGCCGTGATCGCCCTGACCAACGTCACGACACTTGCAACGCTTTCGGCGCTCGCCCGGATGCGGATCGACATTCCCGATCCCGTCTCGGTCGTCGGCTTCGACGATTATCCTTGGATGAGCGCCCGCAAGACCGGCCTCACCGCGATCCGCCAGCCGATCGCTGAGATCGCCGAAGCGGCCTGGGCGCGCCTGCGCGCCCGCATGGCCGGCGACCCGGCGCCACCCACCCATTCCGTGTTGCAGGCAAGCTTGCAGGTCCGCGATTCCGTGCGCGACCTCGCCGTTGCGGCCCCAAACAGCCGCGATCCCGATCCCCATCCGAATCCGGAAAGGCCGGCCGCTTCGCCCAAGGCGGTGCATTGACGAAGACCCCCTGCGGGCGCCCGGCGTCCGAACCACCGGGCCGGCAGAGCCCGGAGGCAAGACACTCTGGAGGACAACGTGCCGCTTCGACAAACCGCATATCGCTCATGCCGGCCGGCGGAACCGCGCTACGGCCTGAGATGAGCGGGCATTTCATCGGCATCGATGTCGGCACCGGCAGCGCCCGTGCCGGTATCTTCGACCGGGCCGGGCGCATGCTCGCGACGGCGAAGCGCGACATCGCGCTCCATCGCGACGGCCCCGATCTCGCCGAACAATCGAGCGCGGATATCTGGCAGGCCATCTGCGCGAGCGTGCGCGACGCGATGGCAGAGGCCGGGCTCACGCCCGACGACATCGCCGGCATCGGCTTCGACGCCACCTGCTCGCTCGTCGTGCTCGGACCGGGCGGCACGCCGCTAGCCGTCGGGCCGCATGGTGACGCCACACGCGACATCATCGTCTGGATGGACCACCGCGCCATCGCTCAAGCCGAGCGCATCAACGCGACCGGTCATCCCGTCCTCGCCTATGTCGGCGGCACGATCTCGCCGGAGATGCAGACGCCGAAGCTGCTCTGGCTCAAGGAGAACCTGCGCGCGACCTATGACGCTGCCTGGCAATTCCTCGACCTGCCGGATTTCCTGACCTGGCGCGCCACCGGTTCGCTCGCGCGCTCGACTTGCACGGTCACCTGCAAATGGACCTATCTCGCCCATGAAGGGCGCTGGGATCCGGGCTATTTCCGGCAGATCGGCCTGGGTGATCTCGCTGATGACGGCTTCACCCGGATCGGTACGGAGATCGTTCCGGGCGGCACCGCGCTCGGGCAGGGCCTGACCGAGCAGGCCGCCGCCGAGCTCGGCCTGAATCCCGGCACCGCCGTCGCAGCCGGCCTGATCGACGCCCATGCCGGCGGCGTCGGCTCGGTCGGCCTGCGCTCGCCGCACGGCTCGGCGCTGACCCGCATGGCCTATGTCTTCGGCACCTCGGCCTGCACGATGGCGAGCAGCCGGGAACCGATCTTCATCCCCGGCATCTGGGGCCCGTATTTCTCGGCGATGGCGCCGGGCCTCTGGCTCAGTGAGGGCGGGCAGTCCGGTGCCGGCGCCGCCATCGAACAGCTCATCGGCTTCCACCCGGCCGCGCCCGAGGCACAGCGCCTTGCCGAAACGGAGGGCCTCTCGCTCCCTGACTGGCTCGCGGCACAAGCGGCCCGGCATGCCGCCACACCTTCGGAGACGGCCCGTCTCGCCGGCGAGATCATCGTCGTGCCCGACTTCCTCGGCAATCGCTCTCCGCATGCCGATCCGCAGGCCCGCGCCGTGATCGCCGGGCTCGGCATGGCGCGCGACCTCGGCAATCTCGTCGCGCTCTATGTCGCTGGGCTCACCGGCATCGGCTACGGCCTGCGCCAGATCATCGAGGCCAGCCGCGCGAAGGGCGCCACGATCGAGGCGATCGTGCTCAGCGGCGGCGCCGGCCGCCATCCCCTGATCCGGCAAGTGCTGGCGGATTGCGCCGGGCTGCCCTTGCTGGCGCCCGATGATGTCGATCCCGTCCTGCTCGGCTCGGCCATGCTTGGGGCGACCGCCGCGAAAGCCTTTCCCGATCTCGACGCGGCCATGACGGGGATGGCACCGGGCGCCGCCGTCTTCATGCCCGCAGGCGGCGACATCGCCGAACTGCACGCGGGCCGCCTCGCCGCGTTCGAGACGCTGCAGACCGCCGCCCGGGCAGCGCGGGATTTGATGCATGCCGCCCGGATTCAAGCCGCATCGGAGACCGCGACGTGACCCAGGACCTGACCGGAAAGACCGCTGCGATCACCGGCGGCGCCTCGGGGATCGGCCTCGCCTGCGCGAAACGCCTGCTCGCCGCCGGAGCCCGCGTCGTGCTGATCGACCGCGATGGCGAGGCGCTGGCACGCGCCTGCCAACCTCTTGGCGACGAGGCGATCCCGCTCGTAACCGACCTGACCGATCCCGCCTCCGTCGCCGGCATGCTGCCGGCGATCCTCGACCAGGCCGGCCCGCTCGACATCTTCCATGCCAATGCCGGCTCCTATGTCGGCGGCCCGGTCAGCGAGGGCGATCCCGATGCCTGGGACCGGATGCTGAACCTCAACGTCAACGCCGTCTTCCGCAGCATCCATGCCGTGCTGCCGCATATGATCGAGCGCAGGACCGGCGACATCCTCGTCACCAGCTCGGTCGCGGGCGTCGTCCCCGTGGTCTGGGAGCCCATCTACACCGCCTCGAAACATGCGGTTCAGGCCTTCGTCCATACCTTGCGCCGGCAGGTCATCCCGCATGGCCTGCGCGTCGGCGCCGTCCTGCCCGGCCCGGTCGTCACCGCCCTGATCGCCGACTGGCCGCAGGAGAAGCTCGATGCCGAGCGCGCCCGCGGCGGCCTGATCGACGCGGAGGAGGTGGCGGAAGCCGTGCATTTCATGCTGACCCGCCCGCGCAACGTCACCATCCGCGACCTCGTGATCCTGCCGCAAAGCACGGACCTCTAGCCGCGATGCCTTGAGAGCACTGGATAAAGTCAATTTCGGCGACAGGCGGGTTCGCTTGCGTCCTGTTCGCCAGGGGAGTTTCGATCGTCATGTCCCGAGCCGTCTTCCTTCACGCCGCCGGCGATGCGCGTGTCGCCCCGTTCAATCTTCGCGAGGGCGCGGCGGGCGAAACCCTGCTCGATGTCGCCGCCGTCGGGCTCTGCGGCAGCGACCTGCACTATTACAAGGATGGCGGCATCGGCTCGGCGGTGATCGCGGCGCCCTTCGTGCCCGGTCACGAATTCAGCGGCTGGCTGACCGAGGATCTGCCGGAGCTCAGCCTCACGCGCGGCGCCCTCGTCGCCGTCGACCCCAACCAGGCCTGCGGCCATTGCGAGCATTGCCGCAGCGGGCACCCCAATCTCTGCCCCGAGGTCGTCTTCATCGGCGCGCCCCCGCATGACGGCGCCATGACCGAACGCATCTGGGTGCCCAAGTCGCAGATCGTCGCGGTGCCCCCGACTTTCTCGCCGAGCGATGCGGTGATGCTCGAGCCGCTCGGCGTCGCGATCCATGCCGTCGATCTCGCCAAGCCGCGCCTGCTCGAACGCGTGGCATTGATCGGTTGCGGCCCGATCGGCCTCCTGATCCTGCAGGTGCTGCGCACGGCCGGCGTCGGTGAGGTCCTCGCCTGCGATCCGCAACCGCATCGCCGCGAACTGGCCCTCAGGCTGGGCGCCGGCAAGGCTGGCGCCAGCGTCGCCGACATCGCCGAATGGACGAAGGGCGAGGGCCTGCCTTTGGTGATCGAGGCGACCAATGCCCCCGAGGGTTTCCGTGATGCCATCCGCGCCGCCCGCATCGGCGGGCGCGTCGTGCTGGTCGGCATCCCCGACGGCGACAGCTACGTCATCCCGGCCGCGGAAGCGCGCCGGCGCGGGCTGAATATCAAGTTCTCGCGCCGGATGGGCCATGTCTACCCGCGCGCGATCGAGCTGGTGGCGCAGGGCAAGGTCGATGTCGAGGCGGTCGTGAGCCATCGCTTCCCGCTGGCGGAGGGGCCGGCTGCCTTCCGCCGCCATGCCGATAACGAGGCCGGCATGGTCAAGAGCATGATCTATCCGGGCGGCCTGCCCGAAGATCGCCGCTGAAACCGCAAGCAGGAGCTGATGTGAGCTTCATCGGCATCGATCTCGGAACCTCCTCGGTCAAGGCCGTTCTGGTCGATGACCGGCAGCGCGTGCTCGCCACTGCGGCACGGGAACTCACGATCACACGCCCTGCCCCGCTCTGGTCGGAACAGGCGCCGGCGGACTGGGTCGCAGCCACGCTGGAAACCCTGCGCCGCTTGAAGGATACGGCCCCGGAAGCCTTCCGGCGCTGCGCCGGCATCGGCCTCTCCGGACAGATGCATGGCGCGGTGCTGCTGGACGCGCGCGACGAGCCGCTACGCCCCTGCATTCTCTGGAACGATGGCCGCGCCACAGCCGAATGCGCCGAGATCGAAACCGGCGAACCGGCTTCGCGCGCGATCACCGGCAACATCGCCATGCCCGGCTTCACCGCGCCCAAGCTGCTCTGGGTGCGCAAGCACGAGCCCGACATCTTCCGCCGCACCCGCAAGGTCCTGCTGCCGAAAGCCTATCTCCGGCTCGTCCTCACTGGTGACGCGATCGAGGAGATGTCCGATGCGTCCGGCACGCTCTGGCTCGATACCGGCCGACGCGACTGGTCGGACCGGATGCTGGCCGCGACCGGTCTCGACCGCAGCCACATGCCTGCCCTCGTCGAAGGCTCGCAGGCCGCCGGCCGCATGCGCCCCGAACTGGCCCGCGAACTCGGCTTCGATGCTCCGCCCCTTTTCGCGGGAGGCGCGGGCGACAATGCCGCTGGAGCGGTCGGGCTGGGCGCGGTCGATCCCGGCAGCAGCTTCCTGTCGCTCGGCACTTCGGGCGTCCTGTGGCGCACGACAGCTGGCTTCGAGCCCCGCGCGGGCAGCGCCGTGCATGCCTTCTGCCACGCCCTGCCCGGCCGCTGGCACCAGATGTCCGTCCATCTCTCCGCAGCGGCGAGCCTGAGCTGGTGGTCGTCCATGTCCGGGCAATCCGAAGCGGCTCTGCTGGGCGAGCTCGGCGGGCAGATCGACCGCCCCTCGCCGGTTATCTTCACGCCCTATCTCTCGGGCGAGCGCACGCCGCATAACGACCCGCAATTGCGTGCCGGCTTCCTCGGCCTTGGCCATGACACGGACCGCAAGGCCATGACCCGGGCCGTGCTGGAGGGCGTCGCCTTCGCCTTCCGGGATGGCAAGGAAGCGCTTGAAGACGGGACATCGCCGATCGGCGAAGCGATGGCCATCGGTGGCGGCGCGCGTTCGGATACGTGGCTCGCGATCCTCGCCGACGTCTTGAACCTGCCACTCCGGCGCTATCGCCAGGCCGAGGCCGGGGCGGCCTTCGGCGCCGCGCGCCTCGCCCGCCTCGCCTGCACCGGCGAAAGCCCGGAAGCGGTCTGCGCGCCACCGTCAGGCGAGGCCGATATCTTCAGGCCGCACCCTGACAGGGCTGCGGCCTATGCCGAACGCCACGCCCTCTGGCGTCGCGCCGCGGAGGTCAGTCACGCGCTGCGCTGACCGGGGCGAAGTTTGACAGATGATCGGGCGAATGCTCTTCATGTGAGCATTCGTTCAAATCGACTGTTGCCCGATGCTCACACCGCGCCAGCCCTTCGACCTCGTCATCCTCGACTGCGACGGCGTGCTCGTCGACAGCGAAACCATCAGCTGCCAGACCCTGGTCGATATTCTCTCGCCTTTCGACGAGAGCTATGATCTGGAGACGGTCATGCGCCGCTATCTCGGGCGGCCGGCCAGCGCAGTCATCGAGGATTACGAGAGAATGACCGGCCGCCCGGCCTCGGCTGACTTCACGCGGGACTGGCGCGCACAGCTCTTCGCGGCGTTCAGGAGCGATCTCCAGCCCGTCGCAGGCGTCCGCGACGCCGTCGAATCCTTCGCCGGTGATTATTGCGTGGCCTCGTCCAGCGACGAGGAGCGCATCGAGATCTGCCTGCGCAAGACCGAGCTCTGGGACCTGTTCGCCGGCCGGATCTTCAGCACGACGCGCGTGAAACGCGGCAAGCCGGCGCCCGACCTCTTCCTGCTGGCCGCAAGCGAGCGCGGCGTCGCGCCCGAGCGCTGCCTGGTGATCGAGGACAGCGTCAGCGGCGTGACCGCGGCGAAGGCGGCGGGCATGACCGCCTACGGCCTCGCCGCCGGCAGCCATTTCGCCGTGCTCGACCAGCGCCAGGCGCTTATGGCCGCCGGGGCCGACCGCCTGTTCGAATCCTGGCGGGAGCTTGCGCTCGCGCCAGTGCCCCACTGAGACCGCGATGGCCGAAAACGACAGCACCCGCCTCGACGACGCCGCCCGGGCCGGCTGGCTCTACTACATCGCCGGGCGCACGCAGGACGATATCGCGCAGATCCTGAACATCTCGCGCCCGGCAGCACAGCGCCTCGTCTCGCTCTGCCGCAGCGAGGGCCTGATCAGCTTCCGGATGAACCACCCGATCAGCACCTGCATGGATCTCGCGGCCCGGCTGCGTGACCGTTTCGAGCTGCTGCATTGCGATGTCGCCCCCTCCGACGGCTCCGCCGAAACCGGCGCGGCCGGCGTCGCCGCACTCGGCGGAGTCCTGATCGAGCGCTGGCTGCGCTCGCGCAAATCGCTGGTCATGGCGCTCGGCACCGGCCGCTCGATGCGCGCCAGCATCGAGCGCGTGCCCTCGATGTCCTGCCCGCTGCACCGGCTGGTTTCGCTGGTCGGCACCATCTCGCCCGATGGCTCGGCCAGCCCGTTCGACACGCTGGTGAAGCTCGCCGAGATCACCAAGGCACAGCATTTCCCGATGCCGCTACCGCTCTATGTCTCGAGCCCGGAGGAGCGCGCCCAACTCGTCGAGATCGAGTCGATCCGGCGCATCCGCGCCATCGCCGGCGAGGCCGACCTCTGGGTCATGGGCATCAGCCAGATCGGCGAAGACGCCGTGCTCTATCGCGACGGCTTCATGAATCGCAGCGAATTGCTCGACATGGTCCGCCACGGCGCCGTCGGCGAAGTGACCGGCTGGGTCTTCGATGCCGAAGGCCGCTTCCTCGATCGCGGCACCAACCTGCGCGTCACCAGCGTGCCGCCGGAACCGGGCAGCGCCCGCCTGCGCATCTGCATCGGCCAGGGCGCAGCAAAAGTCCTGCCGCTGCGCGCCGCCCTCACTGGCAAGATCGTCAACGGCCTCGTCACCGACGAGGACACCGCCCGCGCCCTGCTCGCGGACTGAACCCCACCCGTCACGCCTTCATCCGCCCGCCGCGCGAGCGACTGCGCGCGGCTGTCATGCGGCCGTCACCAACGGTTGACATAACAGGCCAGTGTGCGAGCATATGCTTCAACAAAGAGCATATGCTCGCAGAAGACGAATGAGGGAGGCTTTGAGATGCGACCTTTCTATGGTGCTTTGGCGGGCGCAGGCGCCCTGCTGCTGACGGGAATCTCCGCTGTGCAGGCGGCGACCGAAATCGAACTCTGGCACGCGATGAGCGGCGCGCTCGGCGAGCGCGTCGACGAGGTCGTGAAGAAGTTCAACGACTCGCAGAAGGACTATGTCGTCAAGGCGATCGCCAAGGGCACCTATGACGAGGTCCTGAACGGCACGATCGCGGCCTATCGCGCCAAGCGTCAGCCCGAAATCGTGCAGTCGAACGAGCGCTCCTTCCTGACCATGGTCAATTCCGGCGCCATCGTCCCGACGAACGAGTTGATGGCCGAGCAGGGCATGCCGCTCGACACCTCGAAATTCATCGCGCCGGTCGTCAGCTATTTCGCCATCAACGGCAAGCTGCAGGCAATGCCGTTCAACTCCTCGACGCCGATCCTGTTCTACAACCGCGACCATTTCAAAGCTGCCGGCTTCGACAAGCCCGGCGCGACCTGGCAGGAGCTCGAGCCGCAGCTCGACGCGATCAAGGCCAAGGGCGTCTCGAAATGCGCGATGGTGCTCCCCGGCGACTACGAGTGGAGCTTCCTCGAGAACTACAGCGCCGTGAACGACATCCCGTATGCGACCAAGCGCAACGGCATGGACGGGCTCGACACCAATTTCGTCTTCAACAAGGGCAAGCTCGTCGGCCAGGTCGAGCGGATGAAGCGCCTCGTCTCGTCGGGCGTGATGCAGCTCGCCGGCCAGGGCATCATCCCGATCCAGCTCTTCACCTCCGGCGAATGCTCGACGATCATCGCTTCCACCGCCTCGCATGCCGCCGTCGTCGCGGCCGCCAAGTTCGACTGGAGCGCGAGGGAAATCCCCTATGAGCAGGGCGTCACGCCACGGAACAGCGTCATCGGCGGCGCCGCGCTCTGGACCCTGAAGGGCCATACGCCGGAGAAGTACAAGGCCGTCGCCGCCTTCTACGACTTCCTCGCCAAGACCGACACGCAGGTCTGGTGGCACCAGGCGACGGGCTATGTGCCGGTCACGACCGCCGCCTATGACGCCGCCAAGGCGCAGGGCTATTACGAAAAGAACCCGACCCGCGAGATCGCCGTGCTCCAGCTGATGCGCGGCACGCCCAGCGACAATTCGCTCGGCTTCCGTATCGGCAACAGCAACCAGATCAATGTCGCCATCATGGAAGAGGTCTCGGCCGCCTTCCTGGGCCGCAAGCCCGTGCAGCAGGCGCTCGACGATGCCGTGTCGCGCGGCAACGAGGCGCTGCGCCGCTACGAGCAGCTCAATGCTGGCAAGAAATAAGCCGGCCGGCCTCGCCCAGGCGGCGAGTGGAGGCGGTCCACGCCTCCGCTCGCCGCTGCGGCGCCTTTTCCTGAAAGGCACCGGTGACGGCCAGGCGGAAAGCGGGCTGAAGCGCGCGCATTTCAAGGAATGGCGCCTGCCCTTCTGGCTGCTCGCGCCGCAGCTCTTCATCCTGCTGCTGTTCTTCTTCATCCCCTCGATCAGGGCGCTGATCCAGGCTTTCCAGTTGACCGACCCGTTCGGCGCCACGACCCAATGGGTCGGCTTCCAGAATTTCGAGCGGCTCTTCCGCAGCAATGTCTATTGGTCCTCGGCGCAGGTCACGCTGATCTTCACGATCGCGCAGAACGTGCTGACCCTGTCGCTGGCGCTGCTGCTCGCCTTCGCCTCGAACCATATCCTGCGCGGGCGCGGCGCCTATCGCACCGTGCTGCTCCTGCCCTATGCCATCGCGCCGGCGATCGCCGGCATCATGCTCGCCTTCCTGTTCAATCCTCGCGTCGGCCCCGTCGCCCATATGCTGCAGGGGATGGGGCTGGACTGGGACCCGAACCGCAATTCCTGGCATGCACTCGCGCTGGTGGTCATGGCCGCCTCGTGGAAGCACATCTGCTACAACTACATCTTCCTCGTCGCCGCCCTGATGTCGGTGCCCCAGTCGATCCTCGAATCCGCCTATTTGGATGGCGCGGGGCCGATCCAGCGTTTCCTGCGCATCTCGCTGCCGATGATCGCGCCGACGCTGTTCTTCCTGATCGTCATCAACTTCGTCTACGGGCTGTTCGAGACCTTCGCCATCGTCGACGCCACCACGCGCGGCGGTCCGGCCGGCGCCACCTCGATCCTCGTCTACAAGGTCTACCAGGACGGCTTCGTCACGCTCGACCTCGGCTCCTCGGCTGCGCAATCCGTCGTGCTGATGGCGCTCGCCCTGCTTCTGACCTTCGCGCAGTTCCGCTTCGTGGAGCGCCGCGTGAACTACAGCGTTTAGAGGCTGCTGTGAACGAGCGCGCCCCCTTCATCGACGCAGTATGTCACCTCATCCTGCTGGTGGGCGCGGCGCTCGTCTGCCTGCCGATCTATTTCGTCTTCGTCACCGGCTCGCTCACGCAGCAGGAGATCATGCGCGTGCCGATGTCCTGGCTGCCGGGCAGCCAGTTCTTCGCGAACATGCAGACGGTGCTGAGCAACGCCAATTTCGGCCGCCTCCTGCTCAACTCCTTCATCATCGCGACCGGCATCACGATCGGGAAGCTCGCGGTCTCGGTGATCGCGGCCTTCGCCGTCACCTATTTCCGCTTTCCCTTCCGGATGACGGCCTTCTGGCTGATCTTCATGTCGCTGATGCTGCCGATCGAGGTGCGCATCGTGCCGACCTATGAATCCGCCGCGAATGTCGCGCTGCCGCTGAACATTCTCGGCTCGTGGCTCGGCATCAAGGCGCTGGTCGATCTGGACTGGAACCTGGTCAACACCTATTCCGGCCTGATCCTGCCGCTGATCGCCTCGGCGACCGCGACCTTCCTGTTCCGCCAGTTCTTCCTCACCATCCCCGACGAGCTCTGCGAGGCCGCGCGCATCGACGGCGCCACGCCCTGGCAGTTCTTCCGCCTGATCCTGCTGCCGCTCTCGCGCTCGAATATCGTGGCGCTGGCGATCATCCTCTTCCTGATGGGCTGGAACCAGTATCTCTGGCCGCTCCTGCTCACCACCGAGCCCGCCATGGCCAATGCCGTGATCGGCCTGAAGAAGCTGATGCCGCAGAGCGACTCGCTGCCGACCTGGCACCTCCTGATGAACGCGGCCTTCCTGACGATGCTGCCGCCGACCATCGTCATCCTCATCCTCCAGCGCTGGTTCGTGAAGGGGCTGGTGGATAGCGGCAAGTAACCCGCCACACGGCTAACAGGGCTTTTTGATATGCGGATCATCGGTCATCGCGGCGCGCGCAATATCTGGGCGGAGAACAGCCTGAGCGGCTTCCGCAACGTCTGCGCCCTCGGCGTGGATGCCGTCGAGCTCGACGTGCATCTCTCCAGCGACGGCGAGATCATGGTGATCCACGACCCGCTGCTCGAGCGCACCACCGACCACAAGGGGCCGGTCGCGCATCTCTCCCGCGCAGCCCTCGCCAAGGTGACCCTCGACGATACGCTGGGCGAGACGATCCCGACGCTTCCGGAGGTGCTCGATGTCTTCGGCCCGACCGGGATCGAGCTTGAGATCGAGATGAAAATGGATGCCTTCGGCAATCCCTATCCCGGCCTGCTCGACAAGGTCATCGCGCTGGTCGAGGCGCGCAAGATGACCTCGCGCGTCGTGCTGACCTGCTTCGTGCCGGAGGTGATCGAGGAGATTCGGGCGAAGGCGCCGCATATGCGCCGGCTTGCCTCGGTCGACCGGCGCTCCTGCGAGGCCTTTGGCGGCGTTGATCGCACCTTGCAGCGCTTCGTCGATCTCGGCTGCATCATCGCCGTCGAGCAGTCCCTGCTGCGGCTCTGCGTCGACCGCGCCGTCGGCATCGTCGGGCGCGACAAGCTCGGCGCCTGGGTGCCCAACACGGTGCGCGAACTCGATTTCTGGCTCGGCCAGCCGATCGCGCAGATCACCAGCGATCGTCCCGACCTCGCCCTGATGCTGTGCGCTGCACGGAAGGCCTGAGCCATGGCGACACGCCTGTCGCTGTCGACGCTCGGGCAGCTCGGGCCTTCGGTCGGCATTCCCGGCTATCGGCGGGACGAGCTGAGCCCCGGCATCGTCCATATCGGCGTCGGCAATTTCCACCGTGCCCATCAGGCCGCCTATCTCGACGAGCTCTTCGAGCGCGGGCTGGACCATGACTGGGCGATCATCGGAACGGGCGTGCGCGAGAGCGATGCCGAGATGGGCCGCGACCTCGCTGCGCAGGACTTCCTGACCACGGTGGTAACGCAGGAGGCTGAGAGATCGCAGGCGCGCGTCGCCGGCGCGATGATCAGTTTCGTTCCCCCGGGCGATACGGCCGCGATCATCGCGCGCCTCGTCGATCCCCGTACGCGGATCGTCTCGCTGACCGTGACCGAGGGCGGCTACTATATCGACCCGGCGACGCAGGCCTTCGATCCCGGCCATCCCGATATCGCCGCCGACGCAGCCGACCGCCTGGCCGTACCGAAGACCGCCTTCGGCCTGATCGCCGCCGGCCTCCTCAGGCGCCGCGCTGCTGGCTTGCCGCCCTTCACGGTGATGTCCTGCGACAATCTGCCGGGCAACGGCCATGTCACGGCGGATGCCGTCGCCGGGCTGGTCGATTTGATCGACCGCGACGACGCAAGCTGGATCCGCGACAGCGTCGCCTTCCCGAATGGCATGGTCGACCGCATCACCCCCGCGACTTCGGAGCGCGAGCGCCAGTCGTTGCGCGACGATTTCGGCATCGCGGACAGCCGCCCGGTCTTCTGCGAGGATTTCCGGCAATGGGTGCTGGAGGATCATTTCCCGGCCGGCCGCCCGCGCCTTGAGGACGTCGGCGTGCAGTTCGTCGCCGATGTCGCGCCGTTCGAATTGATGAAGATCCGCATCCTCAACGGCGGCCACGCGGCGATTGCCTATCCGGCCGGCCTGCTCGACATCCATTTCGTCCATGAGGCGATGCAGGACACCCAGATCGCCCGCTTCCTCTCGGCCCTGCTCGACGACGAGGTCATTCCCGTCGTCCCGCCGGTGCCGGATACCGATCTGGCCGGCTACAAGCGGACCATCGAGCGGCGTTTCGCCAATCCGAAGATCGGCGACACGATCCGCCGGCTCTGTCTCGACGGCTCCAACCGCCAGCCGAAGTTCATCCTGCCGACGCTGCGCGATGCCCTGCAGGCTGGCCGGCCGATCGGCGGGCTTGCGCTGGTGAGCGCCTTATGGTGCCGCTACTGCTATGGCGAGACAGAAAGCCGGCAAACCATAGAGCCCAATGACCCCAGCTGGGCACGCTTGACCGAGCAGGCCCGGCTCGCCCGCGGCACTCCCGAAGCCTGGCTCGCGATGCACGACATCTATGGCGAGCTCGATCAGGACGAGCACTTCCGGCGCGCCTTCAGCGAGACGCTCCGACGGCTCTGGCAATCGGGAACCCGCGCGAGCCTCGACCATTACCTGACCTCGCGCGGCGCCTGAACCGAAGCCGGCAAGACGCCCTACAGCGTCAGCTCGTCGAACGTGAGGCAGAGCGGCTAGGCGACGTCGTGACCATGCGCGACGGCGCGAAGCTCGACATATCGGCGGCGCGTTTCGGCGGTGTTGGGCAGGCCGGTTTCGCGCAGCCAGGCCAGGAATTCGGCCGGCTTGATCGTGACGATTTCCAGCGCCCGCCCCCGCGCCAGCCAGGCATTCATCACGGTCACCGCATTGCGATGCCAGGTCTCGTAATCCGACGGCATCTCGTCCCGGTCATGGGCGAGTTCCCAGAGCTGGGAGAAGTCCTCCCGCTCATACCACGGCATGGCGACCGTGTAGGCCTCGATTGTGGGTTTCACTTGTGAAGCCGATCGTCCACGCGCAGCGCGGAAACTGAGAATGCTAACCGCCCGATCGGGGGTAGTCGGCTTGCAGTGAGTAGGCGCCGGGCAAGGCAGGAAGTCAATGCGACCACCCTACACAAACGCAACAACGCGCGGCTCTACTCGAACAGATCGGGGTGGTTCGCCTCGGTCTTCGGCAGGGCCCGCAGGATCTCGGTGAGATGGTGGCGCATGGCGGCCTCGGCCTCGGCCGCGTCGCCTGCATCGATCGCCGCGATGATGCGCCGGTGCTGCTGGATCAAGGGCAGCATCGCCTCCGGCCCCGGCAGGGTCAGCTGACAGACCCGGTCCATATGCGCCTTGATGTCCCGGATCGCCTCCCAGGCGAGCGGCATGCCGACGCCTTCCGTCAGCTCGACATGGAACAGCTCGTCATAGCGCTGGAAGCTGGCATGGTCGTCCCGCGCCGCGGCCTTGTCCTGCATCTCCAGGAAATCGGCGATGCGCTGCCGGCTCTGGGCGGCGAAGGACTGGCAGGCCTGCCGGACGATCGCGACCTCCACAGCCTCGCGCACGAAGCGCGATTCCATCATCTTGCGCACCGAGAACTTGACCACGACCGTGCCGCGCTGCGGCTGGATGTCGACGAGCCGCGTCTTGGCGAGCGCAATCAGCGCCTCGCGCACGGGCTGGCGCGAAACCCCGTATTTCAGCGCGATCTCCTGCTCCGACAGGCGCGTACCCGGCGGCAATTCGAGCGCGATGATCGCCCGGCGCAATTCGGCTTCGACACGCCCGGCCGCCGAAGCGCCCGAGGCGAGGGCGGGTGACGCCAACGAAAGGCTCAAGTCAAAAACCTCCAGGGCCTGTTGCGTACCATACCGCAACATACTACCATACAATCACTGCCGCAACCAAAACGGGGCGGACAGCAAGCTTAAGTTCGGGGCGCCAGCGAACAAGCCGGGAAACGGCAGCGCGCCCGAAAACACGGGAGAACGCACCATGACCGCACGCCGCAGTTTCCTTGCCTATACCGCAGCGCTCGCCCTTTCGGCCGCCGCCGCGACCTCGGCTCTCGCCCAGAGCGTCACGCTGCGCTCGGCCGATATCCACCCGACCGACTATCCGACCGTCGAGGCCGTCCGCTATCTCGGCAAGCTGCTTGAGGAGCGCACGCAGGGCCGCGTCAAGATCAACGTCTTCCACTCGGCCCAGCTCGGCCAGGAGAAGGACACGATCGACCAGACCCGCTTCGGCGTCATCGACATCAACCGCATCAACATGGCGCCGTTCAACAACCTGATCCCGGCGACCAACATCCCCTCCCTGCCCTTCATCTTCCGCTCGGTCGACCATATGCGGAAGGCGATGGACGGGCAGATCGGCGACAACCTGCTCAAGGAATTCGAGAAGCACGACCTGATCGGGCTGGCGCTCTACGATTCCGGCTCGCGTTCGTTCTACAACTCCAAGCGCCCGATCAACACGCCCGCCGACATGAAGGGCCTGAAGATCCGCGTCCAGCAGTCCGACATGTTCGTCGCGCTGGTCTCGGCACTCGGCGCCAACGCCACGCCGATGCCCTTCGGCGAGGTCTACTCGGCCCTCCAGACCGGCGTCATCGACGGCGCCGAGAACAACTGGCCGTCCTATGAATCGACCCGGCATTTCGAGGTTTCCAAGTTCTACTCGGTGACCGAGCACTCGCTCTCGCCGGAAGCGCTGGTGATGTCGAAGAAGAGCTTCGAGAAGTTCAACGCGGCCGACCAGGCGATCATCAAGGCCGCTGCGAAGGAGTCGGTCGCCAAGATGCGCGAGCTCTGGGATGCGCGCGAGAAGGCCTCCGAAGCCAAGGTCAAGGCCGGCGGCGCCCAGATCAACCAGGTCGACAAGAAGCCCTTCATCGACGCGATGAAGCCGGTCTACGACAAGTTCGTCACCGACCCGAAGCTGAAGGAAATGGTCGCCGCGATCCAGGCGGTGAACTGAGCCTCGTTCAGGCCGGGCGGTCTTTGACGGCCGCCCGGCTTCCGGCCCCTTGCCAGCCCGGGCAGATTTCATGCGCGCTTTCACCGCCTTCCTGACTCGTATCGACGCCAAGCTCAGCCTCTTCGCGCTGATCGCGGCCGGGGCCGGCCTCGTCCTGATGACCGTGATGGTCGCCTGGGGCGTGTTCGGCCGCTATGTGCTCAACGACACGCCGATCTGGGTCGAGGCCGGATCGCTCTTCCTGATGTCCTGGTTCATCCTGCTCGGCGCCGCCGTGGGCGTACGCGAGAGCGACCATCTCGGCTTCGAGGTCGGATTGGTGATGTCGCCGCCGCCCGTGCGGGCCGCGCTGATCGTCATCGGCGAGGCTCTGGTCTGCGCCTTCGGCCTGGCCATGCTCGGCTATGGCTGGCAGCTCGCCGCCGGCACCTGGGCCGACCGCATGCCGATCATCGGCATATCGCGCGGCTGGGATTATGTGCCGATCGCGGCGGGCGGAGCGCTGATCGCGCTCTTCGCGCTGGAAAAGCTCCTTCTCTTCATCACCGGCGAGCAGCAGGCGCCGCTCGGCTTCGTCCATTTCGGCGAAAGCCAGGAGGCCTGAACCATGGAACTCTGGATTCTCTTCGGCGCCTTCTCGGTCCTGCTGCTGATCGGCGTGCCCGTCGCCTTCTGCCTTGGCATCGCCTCGGTCGCGACCGTTGCCTATATGGGCCTGCCGCCGGTCGTCGTCTTCCAGCAGATGAATTCCGGCATGAACGCCTTCGCCATGATGGCGATCCCGTTCTTCATCTATGCCGGTGACCTGATGATCCGCGGCGGCATCGCCGAGCGCCTGATCCAGATGGCGGCGAGCCTCGTCGGCCATCTGCGCGGCGGCCTCGGCCAGGTCAATGTCGTGACCTGCACGCTCTTCGGCGGCATCTCCGGCTCGGCCGTGGCCGATGCTTCCGCCGTCGGCGGCCTGATGATCCCGCAGATGAAGAAGCGCGGCTATGACGCCGACTACGCCGTCAACGTCACCGCGAACGCGGCGATCATCGCGCTCCTGATCCCGCCCTCGCACAACATGATCATCTATTCGCTCTCGGCGGGTGGCAATCTCTCGATCGCGGACCTGTTCACCGCCGGCATCGTGCCGGGCCTGATGCTCTGCGGGGCGCTGATGGTCGCAGCCTGGGCGGTCGCGGTGAAGCGCGGCTATCCGCGCGAGCCCTTCCCCGGCTTCGCGACCGTCGGACGCTATGTCGTGCTGGCCCTGCCCGGCATCCTCTTGATCGGCATCATCTTCGGCGGCGTCCGCTCCGGCGTCTTCACCGCGACGGAATCCTCCTGCGTCGCCGTCGTCTACGCCATCCTCGTCACCATCCTCGTCTATCGCCAGCTCACCTGGACGGCCTTCGTCGAGGCCACCTTGGGCGCGGTGCGGACCACGGCGATGGTGCTGCTGGTCATCGGCACGGCCGGCGCCTTCGGCTGGCTGATGGCCTTCCTGCAGGTGCCGCAGGCGACGATCGCCGCGATGAAGGCGGTCTCGGACAACCCGATCGTCATCCTGCTGATGATCAACCTGATCCTGCTGGTGCTCGGCACCTTTATGGACATGGCGCCGATGATCATCATCTGCACGCCGATCTTCCTGCCGGTGGTCAAGGCCTTCGGCGTCGACCCGATCCATTTCGGCGTGATCCTGATCCTCAACGCCGGCATCGGCCTCAACACCCCGCCGGTCGGCTCGGTGCAGTTCGTCGCCTGCGCCATCGGCCGCATCTCCATCGGCGAGTCCATGCGCACGATCTGGCCGTTCTACGGTGCCAGCGTCGCCGTGCTCCTGCTCGTCACCTATGTGCCCGGCCTGTCGCTCTGGCTGCCGCGCCTGTTCCACTGAAGGACCGATCATGACCATCGAGATTCGCCAGGTTTCCCACCCCGAGGCCGTCAAGGGCTTCGACACGGCGGAGCTGCGACGCCACTTCCTGATCGAGACGCTGTTCGCAGCGGGCGAGGTCAAGTTGACCTACAGCCATCTCGACCGCGTCATCGTCGGCGGCGCCATGCCGACGGCAAGCGCGATCGTTCTGCCGACGCCGAAGGCGGTCGGCACCGACGCCTTCCTGAAGCGCCGCGAGCTCGGCATCGTCAATGTTGGCGGCCCCGGCAAGGTCTCGGTCGGCGGCAAGGATTACGCGCTCGCCAAGCGCGACGCGCTCTACATCGGCAAGGAAGCGGGCGAGGTTTCCTTCGCCAGCGACGATGCGTCGAACCCGGCCAAGTTCTATCTGCTCTCGACCCCGGCCCATGCGGTCCATCCGACCAAGGTGATCCGCGAGTCAGACGCCAAGACGCTGGCGCTCGGCGAGCAGGCGACCGCCAACAAGCGCGTCATCCGCCAGTACATCATCCCCGGCGTCTGCGAGACCTGCCAGCTCGTCATGGGCGTGACCACGTTGGAGGAAGGCAGCATCTGGAACACCATGCCGTCGCATGTCCATGACCGACGCTGCGAGATCTATCTCTATTTCGACGTTCCCGCCGATGCGCGCGTCTTCCACCTGATGGGCGAGCCGCAGGAGACCCGCCACCTCGTCGTCGCCAACGAGCAGGCAATCCTTTCGCCCGGTTGGTCGATCCATTCCGGCGTCGGAACGAAGGCCTATTCCTTCATCTGGGGCATGGGCGGCGACAATGTCGATTATACCGACATGGACATGGTCGCGACCGGAGACCTCCGCTGATGTCTTCAGCCTTCGACTTGAGCGGCCGGACCGCGATCGTCACCGGGGCCAATACGGGCCTCGGTCAGGCGATCGCGGTCGCGCTCGCCGAGGCCGGCGCCGGCATCGTCGCGGTCGGCCGTTCCAACATGGCCGAGACCAAGGCGCTGGTCGCCAAGACCGGCAAGCCCTTCCATGAGATCACCGCCGATCTCGCGACGCTGGAGCCGATCGCGCGGATCGTGGAGGAAGCCGACGCCGCGGCGAAGGCCGATGGCTCACGCCTCGACATCCTCGTCAACAATGCCGGCATCATCCGCCGTGCCGACGCCATCGACTTCACCGAGGCCGATTGGGACGCGGTGATGGACGTGAATCTGAAATCGACTTTCTTCCTGACGCAAGGCGTGGCGAAGCGCATGCTCGCGGACGGCAAGGGCGGCAAGGTCATCAACATCGCCTCGCTGCTTTCCTTCCAGGGCGGCATCCGCATCCCCTCCTACACGGCATCGAAGAGCGGATTGGCCGGCCTGACCCGGCTGCTGGCCTGCGAATGGGCGAGCAAGGGCATCAACGTCAACGCCATCGCTCCGGGCTATTTCGTCACCAACAACACCGAGGCCCTGCGCGCCGATCCCGAGCGCAACGCCGCGATCCTCGCCCGCATTCCGGCCGGCCACTGGGGCAATCCGCAGGAGCTGGGCGGAGCCGCCGTGTTCCTCGCCTCGGACGCCGCCGCCTATATCCATGGCGTCGTGCTGCCGGTCGATGGCGGCTGGCTCGCGCGCTGAGAAAGAACCGAGATGGACCGCAAGAACGAGCACTTCGCCCATGATGCCGATCTCGCCTGGGAGCCGGCCGGCGAAGGCGTGACGCGCAAGATCCTGACCTATCGCGACGAGGTCATGATGGTGCGGGTGCGCTTCGAGGCCGGCGCGATCGGCCCGGCGCATAGCCACCCGCACATCCAGTGCTCGCTGGTCGAAAGCGGCGTTTTCGACATCACCATCTCCGGCCACACCGAACGCCTTGTCGCCGGCGACAGCTTCACCGTACCGCCCGACGCGATCCACGGCGCGGTCAATATCGAAGCCGGCGTGCTCGTCGACGTCTTCACGCCGATGCGCCGGGATTTCGTGGCGTCCGCCTAGTTCGCCATCCGCAAGACGGAGAAGGCCGCCTTCCGGCCCGACGCGATCCGGCCATGGCTGCCGGACAGGCCGAGATAGGCGGCAGGCACCGTGCTCGCCATCGCCAGAGCCTCGGCGAGGGTCGCACCGCCAAGACGATGCGCATTCAGGATCGCCGTGTTCATGTCGAGATGGGCGCCGGCCAGCCGGCCCTCGACATTGACGAGGCGCCCGTCGCTGACGCGGATCGTCTCGCCGAACAGTTCGAAGGCGTCGCGCGGCGAGCCGATCGTCGCCATGGCATCGGTGACCAGCATCATCCGCTCCGGCCCGATCGCACGGAACGCCGCCTGGAACGAGGGCCAGGCGACATGGTGGCCATCGGCGATGATGCCGGCGGAAAGCCCGTCATCCGACATCGCGGAGCCGACCACGCCCGGCTCGCGCGAGCCGAGCTGCGACATGGCGTTGAACAGATGCGTCACGCCGGAGAGCCCTTCCGCACGGGCCCGCGCCATCTCCGCTGCCGTAGCGTTGCTGTGACCAGCGCAAACCCTGACGCCGCTATCGACCAGCGCGCGGATGAAGCCACTCGGCACGCATTCCGGCGCGAGCGTCACCAGCGTCACGCCGCCGGGGCCGAGCGATGCCAGCAGATCGATATCGGAGGGCTCCGGCCGCAGCATATTGGCGAGCGGATGGGCGCCGTTGCGCTCCGGATTGATGAAAGGTCCCTCGATATGGATGCCGAGCGCACCGGGCACGCCCTGCGCGATCGCCTCGCGGGCGGCGGCGATCGCCCGGGCGATGTCGGCGCGGCTCGCGCTGATCAGGGTCGGCAGCAGGAAGCGGGTGCCGAAGCGGGCATGGGCGGCGCAGATCGTGGCGATGCCCTCGGCCGACAGGCTGTCGTTCAGCATGACGCCGCCGCCGCCATTGACCTGGATGTCGATGAAGCCCGGCGCCAGGACGACGTCCTCCGGCAGGTCCTCTACCGCGCAACCAGGCGCGGCATCGCCGGGAAGGATCGCGCTGACGATGCCGTCCTCGGCGACGACGATCCGGTCCGTCTGGACCTCCGCCCCGTCGAACAGGCGCTTCGCACGCCAGGCTTGCCGTTCGGGGAGCGTCACGATTGCGGCCCCATGGCTTCGCCCTTCAGCGTGGCGACGAAGTCGTAGCGGTCGCCGCGATAGGCGGAGACCGTGAACTCGACCGGCTTGCCATTGCCGAGGAAGGCGCGCCGCTCGATCCGCAGCAGGGCGCTGCCGGCGGGCACGCCGAGATGTTTCGCTTCCTCGGCTGTCGCAAGGCCGGCATGGATGCGCTGCACGCCATGGGCCGGCGCCGCGCCGCGCTCCGCCAGCGCGGCATAGAGCGAGGTTCCGATCAGATCCGGCGAGGGCAGGATCGTCGCCGGCACGACCGCGCATTCGATCGCGAGCGGCTCGCCATCGGCCGTCCGGACGCGGGTCAGGCGCACGACGCCGTCAGCGGGGCCCAGGCCCAGCGCCATCGATTCCTGCGGTTTCGGCCGCGTCAGCTCCTTCGACAGCCAGATCGAACCGGGCCGCCCGCCACGGTTCTCGATATCGGTCGAAAAACTCGCCAGCACCGAGAGTGGCTGCTCGATACGCGAGGCGACGAAGGTGCCCGAGCCATGCCGGCGCGAGAGCGTGCCGCTGCGGATGAGCTCGTCGATGGCATTGCGCACGGTGACGCGGGCATAGCCGGTGAGTTGCGCCAGATCGCGCTCGGACGGCACGGCATCGCCGGGCTGGAAGACATCGCTCTCGATCAGGCGTGCCAGCGCACCGGCGAGCCTGAGATAACGCGGCGTCGGGTCGTCGCCGGCCAGCGCCTGCAGGATCGCCTGCTGCTTGGCGGGCATCGCCTCGCTCACGGCGCCGCCCGGGGCCGGGCCGTCGCCTCGGCCGAAGGCCCAGCCCCGAGATCGACGAGCGCGAGGCGCAGATTGCCGCGATGGCGGGTCAGCAGGGTTTCGGCCAGCGCAGCGTCGGCACCGCTGGCCAGCAAGGCAGCGCGTTTCACGTCGCCGCGGGCGCGGTCGAGATGCCGCGCTGCCGCCTCGATGCCGCAACCGGTGATCATGTCGACCATCTCAGCCGCCCGATGCCTGAGCTTGGCGTTGGTGGCCCGCATATGGACCATCAATCCACGATAGACGCGGCCCAGGCGGATCATCAGCAGGGTCGAGAACAGGTTGAGCACGATCTTCTGCGCGGTGCCGGCCTTCATCCGCGTCGAGCCGGCGACGACCTCCTCGCCGGTCTCGATGAGGATGCCGAGATCGGCGGTGCGCAGCAGGGCTGAACCGCGATTATTGGCGACGCCGAGCGTCAGCGCGCCACGCGCCTTGGCCTCGCCGATCGCGGCGAGCGTATAGGGCGTGCGGCCGCTGGCGGCGAGGCCGATGACGACGTCATTCGCGCCGACGCTCGCCCGGCGCATCGCCTCGGTGCCGTCATCGACCGAATCCTCGGCATTCTCGACCGCGTGCAGGATCGCCTCGTCGCCGCCCGCGATGGCGAATCCGAGGCGCTCCTCCGGCCAGTCGAAGGTCGGAGTCAGTTCCGCGCCGTCCTGGACGCCGATGCGCCCGGAGGTGCCGGCGCCGGCATAGATCAGGCGCCCGCCCGCCTCGAGCCGCGGCACCGCGGCAGCCACAGCCTCGGCGATCGCCGGCAACGAGGTCGCGATCGCCGCGACAGCCGCGAGCTGCCCCTCGTAGAGCGCCTTCAGAATATCGAGATCGCCCCAGGCATCGAGATCCTGAAAGCGCGCGCTGACATCTTCGGTCGCCATGAATAGCCTCTTGTGACCAGACCAAATTAAGTCCACTTTAGCCCAGTAGCAAGCCGGAAGCGGACAGGGAAGCCATGTCGCAACCGGAACCGCCTTGCCTCTCTCACCCCCCGCAGCTCCCGCTATACTGCAGCTTCGACGCGTTCTGCGTAGTTCTGGGCTCTGTTTCGCGGGTTTCGGCGCCTGCCGGCTGCTCAGGCGCTAGGCCGGAAGATTGAGTCGCCCGCCTGTCAGGGGCTGCGGCACACCGGTCGTGCCGGGCAGGCTGAGGGCCAGGCCCTTCACCGAGCGGATCGCGAGATAGCCGAAGGTCTGCGCCTCGATGACGTCGCCGGCCCAGCCGGCCGCCTCGACCGGCTCGACGGGCACGCCGAGACGCGCCTGCAGGCGGCGCATGAAATGACCGTTGAGGCGTCCCCCGCCGGTGACGAGCCAGCGCCGCGGCGCCTTCGGCACATGCCGGAGCGCATCGACCACGCTTTCGACCGTGAAGGCCGCAAGCGTCGCCGCGCCATCGGCATCGGAAAGCGCTTCGACGACCTGCGCGCGGCGGTGGAAATCGTTGCGATCCAGCGACTTAGGCGCGGGCCGGTCGAAATAGGGATTGACCATGAATTCCGCGACGAGGTCCTCGCGCACCGTGCCACTCGCCGCCAGAACGCCGTCGGCATCATAGGTCTTGCCGAGGCGGCGCAGCACGAAATCGTCGAGGATCGCGCTGGCCGGGCCGGTGTCAAAGGCGATCACCTCATCGCCATCGATATAAGTGACGTTACCGACCCCACCGAGATTGAGCACCATCACCGGCTGCTCCAGTCCCTGGGCCAGCGCGCGGTGATAAAGCGGCGCAAAGGGCGCGCCTTCGCCGCCAGCCTCGACATCGGCATGGCGGAAGCGGTCCACCGTCGGGATACCCAGCGCGCGCGCCACCGCAGGCCCATCCATCAACTGACGCGTGAAGCGGATTTCGGGGCGGTGATAGACGGTCTGCCCGTGCAGGCCGACGAGATCGACGCTCTCCGGCCTGATCCCCTGCTCCGTCATGAATTGCCTGACGGCATCGAGATGGGCCGCGGTCACCGCCGCCTCCAGCTCCTGCAGGGGTTCCGTCACCGCGCGCTCGGCCTCGGCGATCAGCGCTTGCAGCTCGCGGCGGGTTTCAGGCGGATAGGGATAGGAGGCGCCGGCGCCGAAGCTGAGCCGCTCGCGGCCATCGCTCTCGACGATTGAGACGTCGATGCCGTCCATCGAGGTTCCGCTGATCACGCCGATCGCCGTCAGCACCGGCTTGTCGAGGTCACGCATCGCCGCTCCGCTCCCCTGCAACCTCGCGCGAAGCTGCCGCGAGGCTTGCACCGGCTCTAGGCGATCGGCTAAGCCTTGTCCAGATTGGTCCATAAGTGGTCCATATACGACAAGAACCCGCGCGAGCGCCGGCCAAGGCGCCGTTTCATAACTTGGAGGGGTGGTCATGCAACATGTCATGAAGCCGGGCTTCGGGCTGCGTCGCGCCCTGCGCTGCAGCGTTGCCGCCGCAGCCTTCGCCTTGTTCGCCGGCACCGCCTCGGCGCAAGTGCTCGAAGTCGCGGTCGAGGCTTCGCCCGCCGGGCTCGATCCGCATATCGTGACGGCCTTCGCCTCCTCCCAGATCGTGCTCGGCCCGATCTACGAGGGCCTCACCGCGCTCGACAAGGACCTCAACATCATCCCGGGGCTGGCCCAGTCCTGGACCGCCTCGGCCGACGGCAAGAGCGTGACCTTCAAGCTACGCCCCGGCGTCACCTTCCATGATGGCAAGCCGATGGAGGCAGAGGATGTCGCTTCGTCGCTGCGCCGCGTGCTGTCGAAGGATGTCGGCTCGCCGCTCGCCAGCCGCCTCTCCGCCATGGAAAGCGCGACCGCCATCGACGCGACGACGCTGGAATTGAAGCTCAAGGAACCCTCCGCGCCGCTGCTGGCCTCGCTCACCGGCATCGCCATCGTGCCGCGCGGCCTCGAGGGCAACAAGGATGCGCTCCAGCGTGCGCCTGTCGGCACCGGCCCGTTCAAGTTCGAGGAGTGGCAGCCCAACGGCTTCATCCGCCTCGCCAAGCATGCCGGCTACTGGAATGCCTCCGAAGTCAAGCTTGCCGGCGTGAAGTTCAACTTCGTGCCGGAGGCCGCGACCCGTCAGGTCGGCATCGGCAACGGCCAGTTCGCCCTCCTGCCGCATATCGATGCGGCGACCGCGCTCCAGCTCAAGGGCAAGCCGAATATCGCGATGCACGAGACGACGGAACTCGCCTACACGCTGATCGGCATGAACACCTCGAAGCCGCCCTTCGACAACGCGAAGGTGCGCGAAGCGCTGAACTACGCGCTGAACCGCAAGGAAATCATCGATGCGGCCTTGTTCGGCAGCGGCGCGCCGGCAGCCCCTCTGCCCGCAGTACTCAAGGACTGGGCCGTCGATGTGAAGGACCTGCCCTGCTACGCCCATGCCCCCGCCAAGGCGCAGGCACTGCTCAAGGAGGCCGGCGTCGCGACGCCGGTCACGGTGAGCATGACCGTGCTGCCGCGACAGGACATCCGCGACATCGCGCAGGTGGTGCAGCAGCAGCTCGGCAAGGCCGGCTTCAAGGTAGAGCTGAAGAACCCCGAGCTCGGCCAGTTCGTGCAGGACTGGCGCAACTCGAATTTCGACCTCTTCGCCTCGACCAATGCCGGCAGCATCGAGCCGGACGATTATTTCTACCGCGCCTTCCGCACCGGCGGCTCGACCAACGTCTTCAAGTACAGCAATCCCGAGCTCGACGCGCTGCTCGACAAGGGCCGCGCGACGCTGGACAAGCCGGCGCGGCAGGCCGCCTATCGCGACGCGCAGAAGATCCTGGGCTGCACCGGGCCCGCCGCGCATATCGCCTATCCCACGCTGTTCAGCGCGGTGCGTAGCAACCTGCAGGGCTACGACATCTACGCCAACCGCTCGCTGGTCTCGCTCGGCCGCGCCAGCCTGCGCTGACGGGAGCCGGATCGAGGCATGCTCCGTCACCTGCTGCAGCGCGGCCTCGACCTCCTGATCGTGCTGTTCGGGATTTCCGTGATCGTCTTCCTGATGATCCGGCTGATCCCGGGCGACGCGGTGGCGATCATGCTCGGCGCCAATACCGAGGTGACGCCGGAGCGCATCGCCGCGATGCGTGGCGAGCTCGGTCTCGACCGGCCCTTGCTGGAACAGTACTGGGTCTGGCTCAGCCATGCCCTGCGCGGCGATTTCGGCACCTCGATCTGGACCGGCCGGCCGGTGATGCAGGAGATCGCCGCCCAGATCTGGCCGACGCTCCAGCTCACCCTGTTCTCGCTCGTGCTCGGCGCGGGGCTCGCGATCCCCGTCGGCTGCCTGATGGCGCATTGGCGCGGCGGGCGGGCCGATCTCGTGCTGCGCGTCGGCGCCATCGCCGGGCTCACCATCCCGTCATTCTGGCTCGGCATCGTCATGCTGATGACGGTCGCGACGCTGGCGCCGAGCTTCGCCTCGCTCGGCTATGTCCCGTTCGGTGAGGACCCGCTCGGCAATCTCCAGCGCCTGCTGCTGCCGGCAATCGCGCTGGCGCTGCCGATCCTGGCAAACCTCTCGCGGCTGGTGCGCACGGCGGTGCTCGACGCGCTCGGCCAGGACTATATCCGCACCGCCCGCGCCAAGGGACTGGGGGAACGGGCCGTGCTCTACCGGCATGCCCTGCGCAACGCGCTGATCCCCTTCGTCACCAGCGTGGGCATCATGACCGGCTACCTGCTCGGCGGCGCGATCGTGGTCGAGCAGGTCTTCTCGATCCCCGGCCTCGGCCGCCTGATCCTCGGCGCCATCGCCGAGCGCAACTATCCGCTGGTCCAGGCCACGATTCTCGTCGTCACCGTCGGCTTCGTGCTGGTCAACGCGCTCGTCGATCTCGCCTATGCGCTGATCGATCCCCGGCTCAGGACCGCGTCATGAGCCAGAGCCGTCGCATCGCCATCGTCGCCGGCATCTTCGTCACCCTGCAGATCGCGCTCGCGCTCGCAGCGCCCCTGGTCGCGCCCTATGACCCGCTGGCACAGGACATCGTCGCCCGGATGAAGGGGCCGAGCGCCGCGCATTGGCTCGGCACCGACCATCTCGGCCGCGATATCCTCTCGCGCATCCTCTACGGCTACCGCACGGCGCTGATCGCCTGCGGCATCGCGGTGGGGCTCGCGCTCATGATCGGCGGCAGCCTCGGCTTGCTCGCCGCCTTCTATCGCGGCTGGTGGGACCGCATCATCATGCGGGCGATGGATATCCTCTTCGCCTTCCCGGTGATGCTGCTCGCCATCGGCATCATCGCCATGCTCGGCCCACGCACGGAGAGCGCCGCCATCGCCATCGCCGTGGTCTATGTGCCGATCTTCGCGCGCCTGATCCGGGGGCCGGCCATGGTGCTGGTCGAGAGCGATTTCGTCGCCGGCATCCGCTCGATCGGCGCGACCGATCTGCGGATCATGCTGCGCCACATCCTGCCCAATCTCGCCTCGGTCATCCTGGTGCAGAGCTCGCTGCTGCTCTCGGCGGCGATCCTGGTCGAGGCTTCGCTTTCTTTCCTCGGGCTCGGCACCCAACCACCAACCCCCTCGCTCGGCCTGATGCTGGCGGAGGGTCGCAATTTCGTGCTGCTCTCGCCCTGGAACGCGATCTTCGCCGGGCTCGGCATCCTCCTGCTCTCGCTCGGCTTCAACCTGCTCGGCGATGCCCTGCGCGACGAGCTCGATCCGCGGCTGAGGGGCCAGTCGTGATCATCCGTGGGGCGGTCGCGAACGATATCGCGCCAGCCGCCGCGCTGATGGCGCAGGCCTATGTCGCGCATTTCCGGCCGATCATCGGCGCTGCCGCGCTCGGTTTCGATCAGGCGCATTTCGAGGCACGCTTCGCCCGCGAACTGGCAGAGCTGACCGTACTCGACGCGGACGGCGTAAGCGGCGTCCTGCTGGTCAAGGAAGGGCACATCGCCATGCTCTTCGTTGCCGAGACCGGACTGGGCCATGGCGCTGCATTGCTTGCTCATGGCGAAGCTCATGGCGCCTGCTCGCTCGAAGTCTTTGCCAACAACGAAGGCGCGCGGCGCTTCTATGAACGCGCCGGCTGGCAGGTCACGGGCGACTACGTGCGCGAATTCGCCGGAGCGCAGCACCGCTTCCTGCGCTATGAGAAGCCGATGATTCCGGCACGGAGACAGGGCTGATGGACAAACTCCTGATCCGCGGCGGCCGGAGGCTGTCCGGCACCGTCGAAATCCGTGGCGCGAAGAATGCGGCGCTGCCGGCCTTCGCAGCCTCGTTGCTCTCGGACAAGCCCTTGACCCTGCGCAACCTGCCGGACGTCGTCGACGTCAAGACGATGCAGACCCTGCTCGAAGGCTATGGTGTGACGTTTTCGGGACGGGCCGCCGATGCGCTGACGCTCGATGCCGCCAGGGCCGGGCCGCGCGAGACGAGCTACGACACCGTTCGCAAGATGCGCGCGACCATCCTGGTGCTCGGGCCGCTGGTGGCGCGCTTCGGCGAAGCCCGCGTCTCGCTGCCGGGCGGCTGCGCCATCGGCGCTCGACCGGTCGACCTGCATATCAAGGCGCTTGAAGCGCTCGGCGCCGAGATCACTGTCGCCGGCGGCTATATCGAGGCCAGGGCACCGCGAGGCCTGACCGGCGCACGCATCGTCTTCCCCTTCTCCTCGGTCGGCGCGACCGAGACCGCGCTGCTGGCGGCAAGCCTTGCCAAAGGCGAGACCGAGATCGTCAACGCGGCCAAGGAACCGGAGGTGCTCGACCTCGCCCGCTGCCTCGCCGCGATGGGCGTCAGGATCGAGGGCATCGGCAGCCATCGCCTGCTGGTCCAGGGCGCGCAGAGCCTCTCGCCCGCGACCCATGAGATCGTCGCAGACCGGATCGAGGCCGGCACCTATGCGGTCGCCGCCGCGATCACCGGCGGTGAGCTTGAGCTGGTCGGCGCGCGGCTCGAGCATCTCGCGGCAGTCGGCGAGGCCTTGGAGGCGGCCGGCGTGCGGCTCTGGCCGAGCGATCGCGGCCTGATGGTGACGCGTCCCGGCCGACTCACCGGCATCGATATCATGACCCAGGCCTATCCCGGCTTCTCGACCGACCTCCAGGCCCAGTTCATGGCTCTGATGAGCGTGGCGGACGGCACCTCGCTGATCCGCGAGACAGTGTTCGAGAACCGCTTCATGCATGTGCCGGAGCTGGTGCGGCTCGGCGCCGACATCACCTTGAAAGGCACCAGCGCAACGGTTCGTGGCGTCGCCAGCCTGAAGGCGGCACCGGTGATGGCGACCGATCTGCGCGCCTCGGTCAGCCTCGTGCTGGCCGGCCTCGTCGCCGAGGGCGAGACCGTGGTCAGCCGCATCTACCATCTCGATCGCGGCTATGAGGCGCTCGACCGCAAGCTCAAGCGCTGCGGCGCCGATATCGAGCGGGTCCCGGCATGAGCGCCCCGGCCGATCTCTATCTCGGCGTCGATGGCGGTGGCACGGGCTGCCGCTGCCGGCTCGAAACCGCCCAGGGCGAGGTGCTGGGCTCCGGCATCGCCGGCCCGGCCTCGCTCCGGCTCGGGCTTGAAACCTCGCTAGGCGCCGTGATGCAGGCGGCACGCGGCGCGATCGCCGAGGCCGGCCTCAGCGAAGCCGATTTCGCGCGCGTCCATGCCGGCATCTGCCTCGCCGGCATCGGGCGCAAGGGCATGCAGGAGGCGCTCGCCGCCTGGGAGACACCCTTCGCGCAAACGATCTTCGAGAGCGACGGTCTGGCCGCCTGCCTCGGCGCGCATGCGGGCGAGGATGGCGGCATCGTCATCATCGGCACCGGCTCGATCGGGCTCGCCCGGGTCAATGGCGAAGAGCTCAGGATCGGCGGCTACGGCTTCCCGATCGGCGACGAGGGCAGCGGCGCCGATCTCGGCCTCGCCGCCATCCGCGTCTCGCTGCGCGCCCATGACGGACGCGAGCCCGCGACGCGCTTCACGCAGGACGTGCTGACGCGTTTCGAGTCCGATCCCTTCGAGGTCATCGCCTGGATGGACAAGGCCCATGCCACCGACTACGCGACGTTGGCGCCGCTGGTGCTGCGCCATGCCGATCTCGGCGATTCCCATGCCCGCATGATCATGCAGAACGCCGCCGCGATGATCGATGCGATGCTGCGCACGCTGTTCGAGCGCAGCGTACCGCGCGTGGCGCTGATCGGCGGCCTGTCCTCGGCAATGGAAGCCTGGCTCGCGCCGGATGTCCGGCGGCGGCTGTCGCATGTGAAAAGCGACGCGATCGCCGGGGCGCTCTCGCTGGTCCGGCCAAAAGCTTAAGGAGCAGCGGCGCCCCCTTCGGGAACGATGTCGCGCCAGCCGTGCAGCAGGGCGCGGCTCTCCATATCGAAAGCGAAATAGCAGCCGCCTCCGGCGATGGGTTGGCCGTGCTTGCGCGAGATCGGCTCGCCGCGGAGATCGCCGAGCAGCAACGTACCGACACCGCCATGGGCGAAGATCACGAGATCGCCGGTGCCGCTTCGCGCCGCGATGCAGGCGGCGACGCCGGCCTTGATCCGCGCCTGCGCATCCCGTGCCGTCTCCCAGCCGAGAATGCTGGTATCCGGCTCCCCGAAGAACCGGTCGACGATCTCCCAGAAGCGCGGCGGCGCGACATAGCCGGTGGCCGAGCGGTCGTTTTCGCGCAGCTCTTCGCGTGCGGTGAAGGACAGGCCGCGCGCACGCTGGAAAGCCTCGGCGCAGTCCATCGCCTTGCGCTCGTCGCTGGTGAAGACGTCGGTCACGCCAGCCAGCTCCGGCCGTTGGCAGAACGCCTCGATGCGCGCCCAGCCGATGGCGGAGAGGCCCCAATCCGGCACGGGGACCTGCGGGTCGACGACGACTTCAGGATGGGTGACGAAGAAGACGGTCGCCATGCTGCTCCTAAAATCGCGTCTCATCTGCCTGGGTCAGCTCGCAGGCCAGGCGGGCCGCGCAGCCGGGCACATCGACCTGCATCTCGTCCAGCGCGACCGGCGATGCCACCTCCGCCCGGAAACGCTGTGCGATCAGCGGCGACAGCGTCGCGGCACGGCCGCAGAGCGCGACCGGCTTGGGGCCGACGCGCGCCCTCAATGCCAGCGCGAGCCGCGCCAGTTCGGCGCCGGCTTGCGTGAAGATATCGATGGCCGTCACATCGCCCGCTTCCGCCGCCACGGCAACCGAACGCGCCAGCAGGCCGAGACTGCCACGATCGCCGCCATAGACATGGGTGCGCACGGCATCCCAGGAGGCCCCGCCCAGTGCCTGCGTGAGCGCATGACCGAGCACGCTCTCCCAACCGGAACCGGGAGCCTCGTCCTCGCGGCGCAGCAAACGACGCAGAGCTTCGGCCGCGATCCAGGCGGCGGAACCGCCATCGTCGAGCAGCACGCCGCGTCCGCCCGCCCGGATGATCTCACCCCCAGCACTGAGGTGGTAGCCGATCGAGCCTGTGCCGGAATAGACGATGATGCCTTCGCCGGGCTGGAAGCGGGCGCGATAGCCCAGCCACATGTCATCGACGACGAGGATTTTGTCTTCGGGGCATCCGAAGGCCGTCGCCAGGATTTCCGAGAAGACGGCCCGGACGGCACTTTCCGGACCGAGGCCGGTGACACCCGCGATGATGGCCGTTGGCTGCCCGATGCTCTCAAGCTCGACCGCTAACCGCGCGAAAATACCGCCCACCCGCTCACGCTCGGCCTGCGTGAAGACATGGCCGGTCATGGGCTCCATTTCGCCCCGCGCCACGACCGCGCCAGACGGTGCGGACAGGCACCAGCGCGAGCCGGTTCCGCCGGTCTCGATGCCGAGGCCGAGCCCTGCCTCAGGCGCCGACATGACGGGCGAAGCGGCGGGTGATCTCGCGGGGATTGGTGATCGCCGTGCCAACCACCACGGCATGCGCGCCGGCCTTGAAAGCTGTCTCCAGTTGCTCCGGCTGTTCGAAGCGCCCTTCGGCAACGATCGGCACGGACACCACCCTGGCCAGCGCCTCGATCAGGGCGATGTCGGGGCCGAGCGCCTTTCGCGCTTCAGTCTCGGGCGTATAGCCGGAGAGCGTCGTCGCGATATAGCCCGCGCCGAGCGCGGCGGCACGCACGCCATCCTCCAGCGTGGCGCAATCGGCGAAGACCGGCTTGCCCAGTTCGTCGCGGATGCGGGCGATCAATCGATCCAGCGGCTCGCCGTCGCGCGCTCTCGCAGTGGCATCGAGCGCGATGATGTCGGCGCCGGCCGCGGCGATCGCTGCGGCGCTGGCGAAGTCCGGCGTGATATAGACCGGGAAGCGATCGTCCCAGCGCTTGAGGATGCCGATGATCGGCAGGCGGCTGACAGCGCGGATCGCGGCGATGTCGGCGGGGCCATTGGCGCGTAGCGCGAGCGCCCCGCCCTGCTCTGCGGCCTGCGCCATCGCCGCCATGAAGGCCGGGCCGTGCAAGGGATTGTCAGCCCGCGCCTGGCAGGAGACGGCAAGGCTGCGCTGCGGGATCAGAGGGTCGATCGTCACTTCACCGCTCCGGCGGTCATGCCGCGGATGAACTGCCTGGACATCAGGATGTAGACGATGGTCAGGGGCAGCGCCGCGATGGTGAGGCCGGCGAAGAGCATGCCCCAGTCGGTGGTGTATTCGCCCATGAACACCGAGAGGCCCTGCGGCAGGGTCTTGCGGGCGTCGGTCTGGATGAAGACAAGCGGGAAGAAGAAGTCGTTCCAGGTCGGCACCGCGTTCTGGATCGCGGCGATCACCATCGGCGGGATCGAGAGCGGCAGCATGATCGAGAGCATGATACGGGGCTCGGAGGCGCCGTCGATGCGGGCGGCCTCCTCCAGCTCGACCGGCAGCGTGCGCAGGAAGCCGGTCATGATGAAGATCGTCGAGGGCAGGCCCATCGCCGTGTAGATCAGGATCAGGCCGAGCCTTGTGTCGAGCAGGCCGAAATCGCGCATCTGCAGGAAGAGCGGGATCACCGCGAGCTTCAGCGGCAGCATCAGCCCGGCGAGGAAGAACATGAAGATCGCCGAATTGCCGGGGAAGCTGTAGCGCGCCAGCGCATAGGCCCCCATCGTGCCGAAGAGCAGCGTCAGCAGGATCGACGTCCCGGTGATGACGACCGAATTGACGAAATAACTCGGCAGACTGGTCTCGCCCCAGATCCGCACGAAATTCTCGACATAGCCGAAATCCGGCACGGCGAAGGGCGCGTCGAAGATTTCCGGCGTCGTCTTGAAGGCCGAGAAGACCATGATGACGATCGGGTAGAGCATCAGCACGGAATTGCCGATCAGGAGCGCGGCGGCGATCAGGCTGCCGGCGCTGCTGCGCGGAAAGAGCGGGTCGTTGCTGGCAGCGCGGAACATCACAGCGCGACCTCCCGCCGCCGCAGATACTGGGTGATGATCGTCGCGAACACCGCGATGAACAGGAACATCAGCACGGCCAGCGCATTGCCGTGCCCGAAATCCTGCAGGCCGGCGGTCTGGTTGCCGAAGGCGGTGCGGTAGAAATACAGGCCGAGAACGTCGGTCGAGCCATAGGGCGAGCCGTCCAGTCCCGCCATGATATAGGGCAGTTCGAACCAGTTGAACGCGCCGATGAAGAGCAGCGTCAGCGTGATCGTGGTCGAGGGCGTGACCAGCGGCCAGACCACGCGGGTCAGCATCTGCCAGCCATTGCAGCCGTCGAGCTTGGCGGCTTCGAGAATCTCGCGCGGGATGCGCTGCATGCCGGCGAGATAGACCAGTGCCGGAAAGCCGATCCAGTGCCAGGCATTGGCCAACACCAGCGCCGGCAGCGCCGTCGTCTCCTGCCCAAGCCAGGGCTGGCGCAGGTTACCGAGCCCGATCATCTCCAGCAGCTGGTTCACCAGCCCGAAATTCGGATCGAGGAACAGCTTCCAGAGGAAGCCGACCAGCACGGTCGACAGGATCACCGGCATGAAGATCGCGATGCGGTGGAAGCGGAAGCCGAAGGGCTCGCGATAGATGAACCAGGCGAGCAGGAAGCCGACGCTGTTCTGCACCACGAAGAGCGCGAAGAACACGAAGAGGTTGTGGCGGAAGGCGCGCCAGGTCAGCGCCGCGAAATGCTCGCCGAACAGTACCTCGGCGAAGTTCTTCAGGCCGACGAACTCGCCCTGCGCCATGCCGTCCCAGCGATAGAACGCCGCGCTCAGGGCCGAGAGCAGCGGCCAGACCACGAAGGTCAGCATGATCGCGAGCGGCGGCAGGATCAGAAAGGCGATCCAGGCCGCGCGCCTGCGCTTCTCGCGGTTTCGGTAATCCGTCTGCATCGGCTCTGGCCCTCGGGATGCGCCGGGGAGGCGAGCGGCTGATCGGCTGCGGCAACGCGGCGTCATCCCGGGCTTGACCCGGGATCCATCATAGAGCTCTGCACGCTACGATGGATCCCGGATCTGTGCGGCTGCGCCGCTTGTCCGGGATGACGGTCAGGTTCCGAGCAAAATAAGCGCGCTGGGACCTACTTCTTGAAGGGCGCGTAGTAGGTCGCGATGCCCTTGGTGATTTCCGCGCCGATTTCGGCCGGCGTCGCCTTGCCGGCGAGCATCTTCTGCACGCCCGATTGCAGCAGCACCGAACCCGTCGGCTCCTGATAGCGGAAATTGACCAGCATGATGTAGGACATCGCGCTCTGGTTCAGCGTCGCGACCTCCTTGAGCAGCGGGTTCTCGAAGGCGACGCCCTTGATTGGCGAGATGTTCTGCAGCTCGTTCGAGAAGGCCGTGCCGAATTCCGGCGTGCCGATGAAGCGCAGGAACTTCAGGGCCGCCTCCCGCTTCTTGGACGCCGCGTTGATGGCATAGCCGCCGTCGTAATACAGCGCGACCAGCCGCGGATCGCCGGCCTTGGCCACCGGCGACGGAAACAGGCCGAGCTTCAGCTTGGGGTTCTGGCGCAGGAAATTGGCGATCTCGAAGGAGCCGCCGGCGAACATCGCAGCCCGGCCCGCCGCGAAGAGCTGCTGCGAGGCGGCATAGTCGACGCCCGAGAAGTTCGGCGCGAAATAGTCCTTGATCTCGTTGAGCTTGGTCAGCGCGCCGACGAAGCGGGCATCGGTGAAATCGGCCTTGCCGGCGAGCACGTCCTGCTCGAACTGCGCGCCGATCAGCGAGGAGAGCAGGGAGCCAACGATGGTCTCGTTCTGCCAGGCGGTTGCCGTGCCGTTGCCGAAGGGGTTGATGCCCTTTTCCTTCAGCGTCTTGGAGACGCTGACGAGCTCGTCCCAGGTGTTCGGCGGCGTCACGCCCGCCTTCTCGAACAGCTCCTTGTTGTAGATGATCAGCATGGTCTGCGAGGCCAGCGGCACGGCATAGAGCTTGCCGTCGGCGCGCATCGTCTCGGCCGCGATCGCCGAATCCGGGAAGTTCGCGAATTCCGGCACCATCGCCTTGTCGAGCGGCACGAGATAATCCGGCTTGCCGACGCCGAGCGTGCCATAGGCGCGCACCTGCACGACATCCGGGCCGGTGCCGCCGGCCAGGGCGGTGGAGAGCACGGTATTGTAGTTCGCCGCCTCGAAGGCCTCGAACTTCACATTGATATCGGGATGGTGCTTGCGGAAGGCGGCGATCAGCTTGGCATAGGCCGCCTTGTCCTCCTGGCGCCAGCTCCACACGGTGATGTCTTCCGCCTGCGCCGGCGCGGCAAAGGCGGTCGCGGCGGCGAACAGCGTCAGCGCCAGCTTTCCAAGCGCGCGCCTGACGATGGGTTTGGTCTGAATCCCGGCCAACATGTCACTCTCCCTCGTTGTTTCCGATCGCCTTACGGCGATTCTCCGCTCGTGTTGCGGCGCCGGCCCGGTCTTACGACCAGCGCGGTGGCGTCGTCATGAATCTTGACGCGCCGAAAACGCTCGGCGCGTGGATCGGCGCCTTCCAGCCGGCGCAACTCGGCGATGACGCGCGACGCGCCGAGGCGCTCGACAGCATCCATCAGCCCGGCCTCGTCATGATGCGCGATGACATCGACGAGGCGCATGAAACCGTCAGAGGCGAGCAGCACGGTCGCCCCCGGCGAAATCTCGGCCGAGAACAGGCGCAGGCCCGCTCGCCAGCTCAGGCCCGGATTGGCAGCCCAATAGCCGCCCGGCTGGTTGAGCGAGCGCCGGTTGCGGAGAATCTGCGCAAGCGCATTGGCGGAAATCACTTCGCCCGGACGGTGCCCGTCAGCAGTGGCGGCCGCGATGGTGCGGGCCTCGAACGGGCCGGCGGAAGGATCGGTCCAGCGCTCAATCCGGTCGCCGTCCCGGATCAGGATCGAGACATCGCCGATCAACGCGCCTTCGATGCGGCAGGTATTGCCCTCACGCCGCAGCCGGACGAGGCCGAACACGGCGGAAGGCCCCTCGCCCGCCTCGCGCTCCGGATGTCCCTGCCCGAGCGCCGCATAGTCCCGCTGCAATTGCTGCTCGAGCCCTTCGGCCCAGGCGGCGAAAGGCGTGTCATCCGGCGGATCGGCCCGCAGCGCCGCATCGATGCGCCGGACGAACCAGGCTCCTTCCGATTCATCGACCGTCCGGGCGCTCCCGGTGAAGAACGCCGAGCCATCGACGATCCAGGCGCAGGCTCCGGCAGCGCCGGCGATATCCTCGTTATAGGCGGCGCTGCCCTTGTCGCTGGCCTGCGAGAGCACGCGCCAGCAACGGCCGGCCTCCTCGCCAACCGAGACGGAGCGATCCATCGACCGTGAAGCGCATCCTTCGCCCTGCACCGTTCCGGATGCTCCCGATTGACCAGCCCTGGCGCGCGAGCCGCGCCTCTATATAGACCAATATAGAACCAGTTTCTTCGGCACAAGTCGAAATCTGGCAGGAGCGGGATCGGGCGAGCCCAGGAAACTCCGCGCGTATCGAGAGACGACAAGGGCCGAGCGTGCCCATGCAGCGCGCGGCCCCGCTCAGCCGGATCGAACCGGAGCAATGCACCGGCAATGCCGGATCGGGGCTAAGGCCCTGCCTTCGCCCCGATAGGCTTTCAGGCCGCCAGCTCGGTCGATCGGATCATGTATTTGAACGTATCCGGATCGAGACAATCGAGCAGCGCTCCCGCAACCTCCGCCTGCGGATACATCAGGAAGCCGACCTTGTGGCTTGAACCCGGCAGGACAAGGTCGTGCGCGGCATTGTAGCCGAGCCAATTGCCCTCCCAGGCACCGAACAGCGCCTGCCGCGCCGCGACCACCTTCGGATCGTCGACCGTGTTGTTTCCCGGCGGCTCCTCGAGCACGACCTTGCGGACATCGGCAGGATCGGTGGCCACCCAGCCATGGCCGTCGAGCCAGATCTCCGCCCGGCAATGCTGGGCCTTGGTGATGACATCCGATCCCGTCCCGAGACTCTTGTAGCCGAATTTCGAGGGCGCGACGCGGATGCCATAGATGTCGCGGGCCGGGATGCCGACGCTGCGGACCAGTGCGACATAGAGCGCGTTCAGATCGGCGCATTTGCCGCTCAGGTTGCCGGTCCGCAGCATCGAGGCGACATCGCCGGTGCCGCAGCCCCGCGTCCTGGCATCGCGGAAGGTGTTCGCCACGACCCATTCATAGATCGCCCGCGCCCGGTCGAGATCGCCCGCCTTGCCGGCGGCCGCCTTCTCCGCGGTCTCCCGGACGATGCCGTCGGTCGGCATCAGTTCCGTCGCCTCGAGATAGAGCTTGCGATCGGCCTCCCCCAATGCCGGCACGGCGGATTTCGTCGCGAGGTCCTCGGCCCGGTCACGCAGAGCAAACCCGCTGCGGAGCTCGACGCGCGGAGCAGTCTCGCCATCCTTGAAGACGAGGTGCAGAAGCTCGGCGCCGTGCTTCTGATCGCGGACGATCTCGGCGGACAGCGCATTGGTTTCCCAGCCGCTCTTGCCCGGCTTGATCCATTCGTCCTCCCGCATCGAGGGCAGTGGAATCCAGGCCTGGGCCTTGCCGTTCGCCGGCAATTCGAGACGCGTCGTCACCTCGAAATTGCGCCAGGCCCCCGGCTTGGGCGCGAAGGAAGCGGCCTGCGCGCCGGCCTGGCGCGGCAGCGCCAGAGCGGCTGCGGCGCAGGCACCGGTCTTCAACATGTCGCGACGGCTGATCATGGCACTGTTTCCTCTCCCTGTTGGTGGTCCTTCGGCGGTGTGGAAGGCAAAGCCGCCAGCGCTGCTGCGACCGGCGGGCTCGTCCAGTCGAGCGGCTCGGCCGCCTTGAGCGCGGGCTTGAGATCGCGGTCGAGCAGGAAGCTGGTCGGCAGGCTTTCGACCTGCCATGTCTTCATCGCGGCGCGGTCGCGATCGAGCAGGATCGGAAAGGCCACAGGACGATCGTGGAAGAAGTTCCGCACGCGCGCATCGACCTCGCCGACACTGACGGCAAGGATGATCGGGCTGCCCTTCCTCGTGGCGGCAAGGGCATTGAGCGACGCCATTTCCTCGATGCAGGGCGCGCACCACGTAGCGAAGAAATGAACGATGACGGGGTTGCCGCGAAACCCCGCGAGGTCGATGCGGGGACCGTCGAGCTGGCTGAGCACCAGCGCCGGCGGCGCCTCGGCAGACCAGGAGCTGAACTCGGCTGCCGCGCAGGGCGTCTTGACGAGAATGAGCGAGATGGCGGCCAGCAGAATTCGCCGGAACGGTTCCAGCCTGCGATCCGGTCGATGAGCGCCCCGAAACTCGGGAGCCTTGACGGCAGCCACAGTGCATCTTGCGGGCAAGGCCCGGAGAACGTCAATTTCTACTTTTGACGGGACGAGCGTGGGCAGCAGAGCAGCCGCGGCCCCGCCGCTCCGAGCCCTTCAGGCGGTGGCAACCGCGGCGAAGCGGCTGCGGTAATCGCCGGGCGCCAAGCCCACGAGGCGATGGAAGAGCTTGCGGAAGGCCGCGACATCCTCGTAGCCGACGGCCCATGAGATCTGCTCGATCGAGCGGCGCGTGAACTCCAGCAGCTCGCGCGCCTTCCCGACACGTAGATGCTGGGCATATTCGATCGGCTTCAGCCCGGTCGCCGCCTTGAAGCGGCGCTGGAAGGTGCGCTCCTCCATCGCGATCACCTTCGCCATCTCGCCGACGCTGATCGCCTTGGCCTCGCGCGCCTGCAGCCAGTGCTGAACCTTCAGGATCGCCTCGTCGCCATGGGTCAGGCGCGGGGCGAAACGGGAATAATGCCGCTGCTCGCGCCCGGCGGAATCGATCAGCATGAAGCTGCCGGTCTCGGCCATCACGGTCGAACCCAGCAGCCGGTCGACGAGCCGGAGGCCGAGATCGGTCCAGGCCATCAAGCCGCCGGCCGTGATGATGTCGCCGTCCTCGATCACCATCTTGTCGGTATCGAGCCGGACATCGGGAAAGCGCTCGCGGAAGGCATCGGCGAAAAGCCAGTGCGTCGTCGCCGGGCGCCCCGACAAAAGGCCGGTCGCCGCCAGCGCGAAGACCCCGCCGCAATTGGCCGCAAGCGTCGTGCCCTGGGCATGGCGGTCGAGCAGCCAGCGCGCATAGGGTGTCGCCTCCTCGATCTCCATCGGGCCGGTGAGCCGGCCGGGCACGATCAGCACGGCGGGCTCCATCGGCCGGTCGAGATCAGAATGGCTGTCGAAGGCTCGGCCAAGGCGGCCGTCCTCGCCCGGCCGCCAATGGCTGACGCGCAGCCCCGGTCCACCACGCTTGGCGGAGAAATGCCCGGCAATGTCGAGGAGGTCGGTCATGCCATGGACCATGGCGGTCTGGCAGCCCGGATAGAGCACGAGCCCGATCTCGGCCTTCGGCGGCGCTGGAATGGCTGCGACCATGGCTCGTCTCCACGATTGTCGGTTTTGGCCCGGTGAATGTCGGTTCCGCCAATCCCGATCATTCCTCACGCGGCGTAATCCTTCAACCACGGGGCGCGGACGTCCCGGCGAGTTTCCTCAAGGCACTGAAAGGATGACGACAATGACCACGATCACCACCCGCGACGGCACCCGCATCTTCTACAAGGACTGGGGCCCGAAGGACGGGCAGCCGATCGTCTTCTCCCATGGCTGGCCGCTGACGGCGGATGCCTGGGACGCGCAGATGGTCTTCTTCGCCAACCAGGGCTTCCGCACCATCGCCCATGACCGGCGCAGCCATGGCCGTTCCGACCAGGTCTGGGCCAACAACACCATGGACCAGTATGCCGACGACCTCGCCGAGCTGATCGAGCAGCTCGACCTGAAGGACGCGATCCTTGTCGGCCATTCGACCGGCGGCGGCGAGGTCACCCGCTATATCGGCCGCCACGGCACGGGCCGGGTCGCCAGGATCGGCCTGATCGGCGCGGTGCCGCCGCTGATGCTCAAGACCGAGGCCAATCCCGGCGGCCTGCCGATCGACGTCTTCGACGGCATTCGCAAGGGCACCTATGACGACCGCTCGCAGTTCTTCCTCGACCTGACCATCCCGTTCTACGGCTACAACCGGCCGGGCGCCGTGATCTCGGAGGGCATCCGCCAGAGCTTCTGGCAGCAGGGCATGATGGGCGGGCTCAAGGGCCAGCTCGACTCGATCCGCGCCTTCTCGGAGAGCGATTTCAACGCCGACCTGAAGCGCTTCGACAAGCCGACGCTGGTGCTGCATGGCGACGACGATCAGATCGTCCCGATCGGCGCCGCGGCGCTCTCGACGGTAAAGATCGTCAAGCACGCCGTTCTCAAGGTCTATGAGGGCGCCGATCACGGCCTGACCCAGACCCATCAGGACCGCTTCAACGCCGACCTGCTGGCCTTCATCAAGGGCTGACCACCCGCCGGCCGGATCGATCCGGCCACCCCTCACTCATCGCGAACCCGGCGCCGGACGGCATCCATGCCGTCCGCTCGCCCCCTCATGCCCCGGAGAACCCAGATGACCCAGCAGACCTTCCTCGTGACCGGCGCCTCGAACGGCATCGGCGCCGTCTATGCCGACCGCCTCGCCAGGCGCGGCCATGATCTCGTCCTCGTCGCCCGCAGCGCCGACAAGCTCCAGGCCCTGGCCGAGCGCCTGCGTCAGGAAACCGGCGTCGCCGTCGAGGTGCTCGCCGCCGATCTCGGCAAGCCCGGCGATCTCGCCCGCGTCGAGAAGCGGCTGCGCGAGGACGCGGCGATCACCGGGCTCGTCAACAATGCCGGCATCGCCGGCGAGGGGCCGATCCTGACCGCCGACCCCGCCCATATCGACAGCATGATCGCGCTGAACGTCTCCGCCGTGACCCGGCTCGCCGCCGCAATCGCCCCGCGTCTGGCCGCCCGCGGCGCCGGCACCATCGTCAACATCACCTCGGTGACCGCGCTGATGCCCGAAGCCTTCACGGCCGTCTATCCGGCGACCAAGGCCTTCGTGCTCGCCTTCAGCGAGGCCTTGCAGGCCGAACTCGGGCCGAAGGGCGTGCATGTCCAGGCCGTGCTGCCGGGCATCACCCGCACGGCGATCTGGGAAGAGGAGCGCCTCGCCCAGATCCCGGCCGAGATGGTGATGTCGGTCGACGACATGGTCGATGCCGCTCTCGCGGGCCTCGACCTCGGCGAGCGGATCACCATTCCGTCCCTGCCCGACAACGCCGATTTCGAGCGCTTCCTCGCCGCCCGTGGCGCGCTGCGCCCGAGCCTTTCCCTTCGCAAGCCCGCCTCGCGCTACGGCGCCTGAAGCAGCGGCCAGATCAAGGACCACCATCATGATCCCCGGACTTTCCATCGAAACTCTGCTGACCGTCCATGTCGCGGTCAGCCTGATCGGCATCGCCACGGGACTCGTGGCCATGCCGGCCCTCGCTGCCGGCCGCTGGCTCGTTGGCTGGCAGACCGCCTTCCTGATCACGACGGCGCTGACCAGCGTAACCGGCTTCCTGTTCCCGTTCAGCGGCGTGACGCCGGCCTTCCTCTTCGGCGTGATTTCCATGGTGGCGCTCGCCGTCACCGCCGCGACTTGGCCGTTCCGGGCGCAGCGCGCCGCCGGCATTGCCTATGCCGTTGCCGCCACGCTCGCGCTCTACCTCAATCTCTTCGTGCTGATCGTGCAGTCCTTCCAGAAGGTCCCCGCCCTCCAGCCGCTGGCGCCGACGCAGAGCGAACCACCCTTCGTGATCGCCCAGACCATCCTGCTGATCGCCGCGCTCGCTGTCGGCACCCTCGCGGTGCGCGCAACGCGCCGCCGGGAGTCCAACGCCGCCGCCTAAAGTGGTTGGTATACACCAGAACGTTCCCCACTGCCTCTACAACCAGAATTACAGTAGCTACCGGCAGCTTCGTTCCCGCCCGGCATGTCCTTGACAGCCCGGATCAACTCAAGTGGTATACACCAATTCCCGCAATCGGGTGCCTGCCGGCGAGGGCTTCCGGCAGCGCCGGGTGCAGCCTCCGGAGACCGCCATGAGCGAGATCGTCAAAGTCAAATCCGGCAGCAAATACGAGACCCTGAACAGCTATTCGCGGGTCGTCGTCGCCGGCGACATGATCTTCGTCTCGAACACCGCCGGCAGGAATTACAAGACACGGGCCATCGCTCCCGACGCCAAGGGTCAGGCCGAGCAGGCCTTTAGCAATATCGAGGGCGCGCTCGCCGCTGTCGGCGCCTCGCTGAAGGATGTCGTCGCGGTCAAGGTCTTCGTGCCTGACATCGCCGATATGGACGAGGTCAACGAGGTCGTAGGCGCCAAGTTCAGAGGCATAGACCCGGCCAATACCACGACCTGCACGCCGCTCGGCCAGCCCGAGCTCAAGGTCGAGTTCGAGGTCACCGCCTATAAGCGGCGCAACCCGGACCAGCCGGAGCAGCGCATCAGCGTCGATCTCTCCTGAAATCGGGCATCGCCATGCCGGACGTCGTCATCGTCGGGGGTGGGATCAGCGGGGTTTCGGCCGCCTACGAGATCGCGCGGGCCGGCCATTCGGTGACGCTGCTCGAAGCCCGCAGCCTCGCGGCGATGGCATCGAGCTGGACGCTCGGTGGCGTCCGCCAATCCGGGCGCGACCCGGCCGAACTGCCGCTGGCGCAGGCCGCAGTCGAACACTGGGGTGGGCTCGACGAGGAACTCGGCGCGCCGACCGGCTATCGCCGCCACGGCAATCTGCGATTGGCGCGAACCGAGGCGGAAGTCGCGGTCATCCGCGAGCTGGTCGCGCAACAGAGCAAGCTCGGCCTGACCATCGAGTACCTGCCGGACAACGCCGCGGTGCGCGCCAGGGCACCGGCCATCGGACCCGGCATCCTCGCCGCTTCCTTCTGCCCGGGCGATGGCCATGCCGATCCGGTCCGGGCCGTGCGTGCCTATGCCGAAGCCGCCGGTCGGCATGGCGCCATCATCCGCGAAAGCGTCCCGGTTCGCGCCCTGACCCGTTCGGGCGACCGGATCACCGGCGTCGAGACTCAAAGCGGTGAGATGATCGCCGCCGGCCGCGTCATCGTGGCGACAGGCATTCATACGCCGGAGCTGCTGACCCCGCTCGGGCTCGACCTGCCACTCATCGTCAAGCTGGTCTGCGTCATGCAAAGCGTGCCGCTGCCGCCCCTGCTCGCGCCGGTCTTCGGCGTCGCCAATGCCGATTGTGCCGGGCGGCAGGAGATCGACGGGCGGCTGCGCGTCACCACCGGCATCGGCGACTGGCCGCATGATCCGGCAAGCTGGACCGAAGCCTCGCTCGCCCCGCGCAGCCGCGATATCGCGGCCTTGATCGCCCGCACGACGCAGCTCCTCCCGGCTCTGGCGGAAGCCGGCATCGCCCGGCTCTGGGGCGGGTTGATCGATCTCACGCCGGACGCCCTGCCCGCCATCGATGCCGATACAGGAAACGACGGGCTCGTCGTCGCCGCCGGTTTCTCCGGGCACGGCTTCGGCATCGGCCCCGTCACGGGCGAAATCCTGGCCGATCTCGCGCTGGAACGCAGGTCCCGCTTCGATCTCTCGCCCTTCCGGCTGAGCCGCTTCACCGAGGGCAGGCGACAGGCCGCCGAACTCACCTTGCACGGATAGGACATCGCCTCGCCATGCTGCCCCCCGATGGACGCGTCATCCTGATCTCCGGTGCCAATCGCGGCATCGGCCGCGCCATCGCCGAATTGCTGCAAGCGCAGGGCTACAGCCTGAGCCTCGGCGGGCGCGACCTGAATTCACTGAAGACGATGAGCGCCGGCTGGGACCCGTCGCGCCTTCACATCGCCCGCTATGATGCCGCGGACTGGGCGAGCCACCGCGCCTGGGTCGATGCCGCCGCCGCGCGCTTCGGCCGGATCGACGGGCTCGTCAACAATGCCGGCATGCACAGCGCCATGACGCTGCGCGCGCCCGACGAAGCCGCGCTCGACGCGATCTGGGCGGCGAACTGCAAGGGGCCGCTCAACCTGATCCATTGCGTCCTGCCGCATCTGGAAGCCTGCGGCGCCGGGCGCATCGTCAATGTCGCCTCGCTCTCCGGCAAGCGCGTGCGCAACGACCATGTCGCCTACAACATGACCAAGCACGCGATGATGGCGCTGAACCATGCGGCGCGCCGTATCGCCTGGGACAAGGGCGTGCGCGCGACCGCGCTCTGCCCCTCCTTCGTACGCACCGACATGACGGCTGCGAGCACCGCGCTGCCGCCGGAAGCCATGACCCAGCCGGCCGATCTCGCCGCGTTGGTTGCCACCGTTCTGGCCCTGCCCAACAATGCCACCGTCGCGGAATTGCTGGTCAATTGCAGGCTGGAGGACACGCTCTGACGAAGGCGCCGGGAGAGCGCCGCTACCCGATCTCGATCATCACGCTCAACGACAAAAGCAGGGGAAGAGCCATGAAGAGACCCGTTTCGATCCTCGCCGCGCTGGTGGCCGGCGCCCTGATGGCCGGGCCGGCCCTCGCGCAGAAGACCGTGCTCACCGTCGGCATGCAGAGTTCGGATGCCGGCGTGCTCGACCCGCATCTGAATTCCGGCACGCCCGGCAAGGCGATGCTGCAATGGATGTTCAACGGGCTGGTGCGCATCAAGCCGGGCGAGCTCTCGCCGGAATTCATGGAGCCTGATCTCGCCGAGAGCTGGACCTCTTCCGCCGACGGCAAGGAATGGAACTTCAAGCTGCGCCAGGGCGTGCAGTGCCATCACGGCTATGGCGAGTTCACCGCCGAGGACGCGGTCTATTCGCTGAAGCGCGCCGCGACCAAGGAAAGCTCGGCCTTCTCGTCGGACTATGCCGCCGTCGATGCGATCGAGGCGCCCGACAAGTACAGCGTCAAGATCACACTGAAGCAGGCGATCCCAAGCCTGCTCGGCATCGTCATGAACTACCACGGCGGCAACATGGTCTGTAAGAAGGCCGCCGAGGAGCTGGGCAAGGACGGCTTCGCCAAGAAGCCGGTCGGCACCGGCCCGTTCATGTTCCAGGAATACGTGCCGCAGCAATACGCCAAGCTCGTCGCCAACCCGAACTATTTCCGCGGCAAGCCGAAGCTGACCGAAATCCTCTACCGCTTCATCCCCTCGGATTCCTCGCGCGACCTCGCCTTCCAGTCCGGCGAGCTCGACATGATGCTGGGGCGTCAGGAACAGGCCTGGGTCGACCGCATGACGGCGCTGCCCGGCGTCAAGGTCGTCGCGATGGGCCCGGCCGAGATGTCGGTGCTGCACCTCAACACCAGCCAGCCGCCGCTCGACAACATCAAGGTGCGGCAGGCCTTCGCCCATGCCATCGACCGCAACGCGATCTGGCAGTTCCGCGGCAAGAACATCTCGCGCCCGGCCGTCTCGGTCGTGCCCTCGGGCTATCTCGGCACGGATGAGAAGGCGCCGCTCCTGCCCTTCGACCTTGCCAAGTCGAAAGCCCTGCTGGCGGAGGCCGGCTTCCCCAACGGCGTCACCATCAAGGCGATCAACACCACGCTGCCCTCGATGCTGAGCTTCACCGAAGCGACGCAGGCCCTGCTGAAGCGCGCCGGTATCACGCTGGAGATCCAGCCTGTCGAGCACGCGACCTTCCACCAGCAGATCCGGCAGGACCTCTCGCAGGTCGTGCATTTCCAGGCGGCGCGCTTCCCGGTGGCCGATGTCTATCTCTCGCAGTTCTTCCACTCGCGGGCGATCGTGAAGACGCCGACGGCGGTCACCAATTTCTCGCACTGCAAGGTGGCGGATGCCGAGATCGATGCCGCCCGCTCCGAGACCGACAAGGCCAAGCAGCTCGCCCTGTGGAAGACCGCGCAGGAGAAGATCATCAAGGAAGTCTGCGCCGTGCCGGTCAACGAGATGATGCAGCTCTGGGCCTACAAGGACAGCCTCGACCTTGGCTACGAGCTCAAGGCCTCGCTCAATCTCGGCCCGCCGGTGCTGGAGACGACGCGCTTCACGAAGTGAGGTCGGATTTCCCGATTTCACGAGGAACCTCGGCGTCGTCCCGGACAAGCCGCGAAGCGGCGCCGATCCGGGATCCATCGTAGAGCTCCAACGCCCTTCGATGGATCCCGGGTCAAGCCCGGGATGACGGTCGAGTTTCCGTATACAACGATCCGGCTTTCTCGCCTGGTCAACGGCTTCTCCAACAGGGCGGCATCATGAGCGCCTTCCTCGTCAAACGCCTCGGCTTCGCCATCGTCACCCTCTGGGCCGTGCTCTCGCTGGTCTTCGTGGTGGTGCGGATCGTGCCCGGCGACCCCGCGCAGGTGATCCTCGGCGATCAGGCCGATGCCGCGGCCATCGCCGCGATGCGTACGCGGCTCGGCCTCGATGCCTCGATGACCGAGCAATACACGTCCTTCCTCGCGGGCGCCGTGCGTGGCGACTGGGGCGTCTCGCTGGTGACCGGCCGGCCGGTGATCCAGGAGGTCCTCGCCGTCCTGCCCTGGACCATCGAGCTGACCATCGTCTCGCTGGCGATCGGCATCGTCATCGGCGTGCCGCTCGGCGTCTGGGCCGCGGTCAACCGCAACCGCATGCCGGACTATGTCACGCGCATCGCCTCGCTTCTCGGCCTCTCCTTCCCGCCCTTCGTCTCGGCGATCATCCTGCTGATCCTCTTCGCGATCATGCTGCGCTGGTTCCCGGTGATCTCAGCCGGCACCGGCTCGGCCTCGGCCTGGTTCCAGTCCATGGCGCTGCCGGCACTCAATCTCGGGCTGATCATGGCGGCCTACATCACCCGCGTCGCCCGCTCGGCCATGCTGGAGGTGATGCAGGAGGACTATGTCCGCAGCGCCCGCGCCAAGGGCGTGCCCTGGCGCGTCGTGATCTGGCGTCACGCACTGCGCAACGCGCTGATCCCGATCATCACCATCGTAGGCCTGTATTTGGGCATCCTGATCGGCAACTCGGTACTGACCGAGATCGTCTTCAACCGGCCGGGCCTCGGCAAGCTGATCGTCGGCGCGCTGAACCAGCGCGACTACACCATGCTGCAGGGCATGATGGTGATCTACACGCTGATCGTGGTGCTCGTGAACATCGCGACCGACATCACCTACGCCCTCGTCGATCCCCGGGTGAAGCTGTCATGAGCGCGCGGTCGATCAATCACTCAGCCCTCGTCCCGAGTGTCAGGCCTCAGCCTCTTCGAGCCCTCATCCTGAGGAGCCATTCCCTTGGGAATGGCGTCTCGAAGGAGGCTCCAGGAGGCTCCGGAGACGTCTGGAGCATCCTTCGAGACGCGCCTATGGCGCTCCTCAGGATGAGGGCTCCAAGTGTTTCAGGAGCGCTGTCATGAGCACCTCCGTCCATGATGCCGCCCCCGTCGCCCCGCCGCGCCTGCGCTGGCTCAAGGCGACGATCGGGGCCTTCAACGCCAACAAGACCTCCTGGGTCGGGCTCGCCATCGTCGTCGCGTTGATCCTCGCGGCGGTGCTGGCGCCGGTCATCGCGCCGCATGACCCTCTGGAGCAGAACATCCTGTCGCGGCTCCAGCCGCCGCATGAGAACTACTATCTCGGCACCGACTATTTCGGCCGCGACATCCTCTCGCGGCTGCTCTACGGCGCCCGCATCTCGCTGGTGATCGGCATCGCCTCGACCGTCATCGCCATGGTCGTGGGCTCGTTGATCGGTTTGCTCGCCGGCTATTACGGCGGGCGCTTCGACATCGTTGTGATGCAGGCGATGGACATCCTCCTCGCCTTCCCCTCGCTGATCCTCGGCCTGATCCTCGTCGCCATGCTCGGCCCCTCGATGGAGAACATCACCATCGCGATCGCGCTGACCTCGATCCCCTCCTTCGCCCGCATCGCCCGCGCCCCGACGATCACGGTCAAGGAGCGCGACTATATCGGCGCCGGCCGGGCGCTCGCCTTCTCCGATGCGCGCATCATGGCAGGCCACATCCTGCCCAACATCTTCCCGGAAATCCTGGTGATGGCCTCGCTCTGGCTCGCCAACGCGATCCGCACCGAGGCCTCGCTCGCCTTCATCGGGCTGGGCGTCAAGCCACCGATCGCGACCTGGGGCGGCATGATTCGCGAGGGCTTCGAGAACATCCTCGACAGCTACTGGCTGGTGCTGGCGCCGTCGCTGGCGATCCTCGTGGTCGTCTTCGCGCTCAACGTCCTCGGCGACGGCCTGCGCGACGCCATCGACCCCAAGCTGAAGGGCGAGCGATGAGCGGCCCCGTCCTGTCCGTCGAGAACCTCCAGACCGCCTTCCGCGTCGGCGGGCAATGGCGCTGGGCCGTCGAAGACCTGAGCTTCGATGTGGCGCCTGGCGAGACCGTCGCCATCGTCGGCGAATCCGGCTCGGGCAAGAGCGTGACCGCGCTCTCGGTGATGCGCCTGGTCTCGGCTGCCAATGGCCGCATTCAGGGCAGGATCGCGCTGGAGGGCCGCGACCTGCTCGCGCTCAGCGAGGAGGAGATGCGCAAGGTCCGCGGCAACGACGTCGCGATGATCTTCCAGGAGCCGATGACGAGCCTGAACCCGGTGCTCACCGTCGGCTTCCAGATCGCCGAGGCGCTGCGTTACCACCGCGGCCTCGATGCCGGCGCGGCCAAGGCCGAGGCCCTGCGCATGCTCGACAAGGTGCGCATCCCCTCGGCGAAGACGCGCTTCGACAATTATCCGCACCAGCTCTCCGGGGGCATGCGCCAGCGCGTGATGATCGCGACCGCGCTGGCCTGCAAGCCCAAGCTCCTGATCGCCGACGAGCCGACGACGGCGCTCGACGTCACGATCCAGGCGCAGATCCTCGAGCTGATCAAGACGCTGCAGGACGAGGAGCGCATGTCGGTGCTCTTCATCACCCATGACATGGGCGTGGTCGCCGAGATCGCCGACCGCGTCGTGGTGATGTGGAAGGGCCGGAAGCTGGAGGATGCGCCAGCCTCACAGGTCTTCAACGATCCTGTCCACGGCTACACCAAGGCGCTGCTCGCCGCCGTGCCCAAGCTTGGCGACATGAGCGGCCATGCCCGGCCATTGCGCTTCCCGCGCATCGATCCCGAGGACGGCAAGGTCGAGGGCAAGCCGGTCGAGCAGCCCGACACGGTGCAGGCAGCCGAGCCGCCTTTGCTCGAAGTCGCGGGACTGACGACCCGCTTCGGCATCCGCGGCGGCGTGTTCGGGCGCCTGCGCGGACAGGTCCATGCCGTCGAGGATGTCTCCTTCAGCCTGCGGCGCGGCGAGACGCTGGCGCTGGTCGGTGAATCCGGCTGCGGCAAATCGACGACGGGGCGCTCGATCCTGCGGCTCGTCGAGCCCTCCTTCGGCACGGTGCGCTTCGGCGGGCGTGACGTCACCGGGCTCGGCAAGAGCGAGTTGCGCGATGTCCGCCGCGACATGCAGATGATCTTCCAGGATCCCTTCGCCAGCCTCAATCCGCGCAAGAGCGTCGGCAGCGCGCTGGCGGAGCCGATCCTCGTCCACGGCCTCGCCAAGGGCGCGGAAGCGCAGGACCGCGTCGCGGAACTGCTGCGCAAGGTCGGGCTCGCCCCCGAGATGCATGTGCGCTTCCCGCATGAATTCTCCGGCGGCCAGCGCCAGCGCATCGCGATCGCCCGGGCGCTCGCACTCTCGCCCAAGCTCGTCGTGGCGGACGAGGCGGTCTCCGCGCTCGATGTCTCCGTGAAGGCGCAGGTTTTAAACCTGATGCTCGACCTACAGGCCGAGCTTGGCCTCGCCTATCTCTTCATCTCGCACGACATGGCGGTGGTCGAGCGCGTCAGCCATCGCGTCGCCGTGATGTATCTCGGCGAGATCGTCGAGATCGGCCCGCGCGAGGCCGTCTTCTCAGACCCGCGCCATCCCTACACGCGCAAGCTGCTGGCGGCGGTGCCGGTGCCCGATCCCGGCCGCCGCGCGCTCCGGCGCGAGCTTGCCGTCGACGAGTTGCCGAGCCCGATCCGCAAGCTCGACTGGCAGGCGCCACCGACGGCGCTGGTGGAAGTCAGCCCCGGTCATTTCATCCGCCGGACGACGGAGGCGGGCCGGACATGACCAAAGCTGGAGGGCCGAAAGCCCTCTAGGCTGTTCCCTCGGCGAGGTGGTCGCCGGTCCCATGGCGATCCCCCTGCTCGGCGAGACTGACCGCTCCTCCGAGCAGGCAGCCGACCGGCCGGTCATCGGCGAAGCCCAGGCGGACGCCGATCTCGGAGAGCGAGCCCATCGCGCGCCCCTGCAGAATGGTGATGCGCCGGCTGTCCTGCGAGACGAGCCCGTTCTGGAGCAGGCCGAAAGCCAGGGCCGCGGCGGCGATGCCGGTCGCGGCATCCTCCGGATAGCCGGACGATTTGGGGAATTGCCGCGCCTCGAAGCGACGCCCGGCCTGATCGCCGATCGCATAGGGATAGAGCCCCGTCGAGCCGATGCGCTCGCAGCAGGCTTCCGTCCGCGCCATGTCCGAGACGAGGGCGTTGAGACGCTCCGGGTTTTTCATCGGGATGAGCGTCTTGACGCGCGATGTCACGGCGTTCTGGATCGGCAGGTCGAGCAAATCGTTCTGCGTCAGCTTGAGCGTCGACAGGACATCCGCTTCCTCCGCCGGCGTCAGGTCGACGACCTTGCCGACAGGCTGGCTGATCTCGATAGACGGCTGCCCCGACGGATCCAGGCCGACATAGCCGGTCACCGGGCCGCTGCGCGTCGCGATGCGGACCTGATCGGCGGCGAGCCTGCCGGCCCTCGCGAGACACCAGAGGGCCCCGATCGTCGCATGCCCGCACATCTCCATCTCGTGGCGCGGAACCCAGAAGCGGAACATGTAGTCGAAATCGGCGCTGGCCGCCGGCAGCACGAAGCCGGACTCATGGCCGAAGCGCCGGGCCACCGCCTGCATGTCCTCCTCGCCCCAGCCCGCGGCGTCGATCGCGATCGGGCAGGGATTGCCGCCCTGCCCCTGATGCGTGAAGACATTGACAAGCCGGATGTCGTCCATCCCCGTGCTCCCGCTGGAATCCCTCGATTCCGGCCAGGGTAGCGGGCGGGCCCGATCGGGGCGCGACCGAGCGGGCCTTATGTCTTGTCGGATCGGGCCATGCCCCGGCGCAGGTCCGTCGGTGTCAGGCCGGTCACGCGCCGCATGCTCCGACTCAGGGCGGACCCGGATTCATAGCCCACGCGCCAGGCGATCTCGCCGATCGGAAGCCCGGTCTCGGACAGCAGCTCCCGCGCCTGCCTGATGCGCTCCTGCTCATGGAAGGCGGCAATCGAAGTTCCCGTGTTCTCGCGGAACAGGCGCGTGGCATGGCGCCGCGAAAGCCCGAACAGCTCCGCGATCAGATCGAGAGGCAGATCGTTGCCGGCATTTTGCGCGATGAAGGATTTGATCTCGGAGACGAGCATGTCGCCATGCCCATCCGGTCGCGCCGCCGGCAGCGGATCGCTTCGCTCGATCTCGGCCAGGCAATGGATCAGCAGGGCTGCCGCGAGATGGCTGCGGGCGGCGTGCGAGGCCCTGTCTCCGTCCTCGCCCGCCCGGCACAAGCGCTGCAACGCGCGGATATCGGGCGTCATCGCGAAAAAGGCCGGCTTCGCCAGCTTCACGCGGGCACGGCCGAGCGAGCCGAGACGCGCCTCGATCGTCGATAGCTGGCTGTCCGTCGCGTAGAGCGCCATGTGCCGGTGGCTTTCGCGGACCGCCGTCGTCTGATGGGCCATGACTTTCGGCACCACCACGAAGCGGTCCTCGCCGAGCCAGGCGCCTGCCTTCCGGGTCTCATCCCGGAAATCGACCGCCCCCGCCTCCGGCAGAAAGATCATCAGGCCGTCGTGCCAATGCCACGGCACATGATAGGCGCCGCCGCCGCCGAGAAGGGCCAATTGCTCCTCGCTGTCGGCAAGCAGCGCCGCAGCCGTCGACGCATCGCGAAGTTGCTGGATGGAGCGAAGCATCGCCCAGCCTAGCACCGGTCCCTGAGAGAGGAAATCGGCCGCGCGCGGCAGCCGAAATATCTGGCGCAAGTCAGTTTCGGCGGCGCTTCTCAGATCGAGATTTTGCATTTATAAAACTTAATATGCAATTTAATACGAAACCCGACCTTTCCCCGATCGTCGATCTCGCCGGCATTCCGTGCCGCGTCGCGCTGTCCGCGCTCGCCTTCGGAGAAGGCTTCGTGCGCCTGCCTCATGTCTTCCGGATCTGGGCAGAAAACCTGCTGCGGCAGCCTCTCGGCCAGGAAGAGCGGGCTCAGGCGCTGGCTGCGATGCGGGCCTGGCTGGAGACCGGCACGAGCACGGCCGAGCTCAGCTTCCTGCCCGGCCGGCTGATGATGCACGACACGACCTGCACGCCCGCGCTCGCCGACATCGCGGCGATGCGGGATGTGATCGCGCAATCGGGCGGCGACCCGGCCTCGCTCGCGCCGCTCCTGCCGGTCGACGTGTCGGTCGATCATTCCATCGGCGTCGATGTGTCGGGACGCCCCGATGCGGTGCGGATCAATCAGGCCCGCGACTACGAACGCAACGGCGAGCGCTACCGCTTCCTGAAATGGGCGACGCTGGCCCTGCCGGGCGTGCGCGTCCATCCGCCGGGCACCGGCATCATGCACACGATCAACCTGGAACAGCTGGCGACGGTCGTCACGATCAGCGCGATCGACGGCGAAAGCTGGGCCGTGCCCGACACGCTGATCGGCACCGACAGTCACACGCCGATGGTCAACGGCATCGGCGTGCTCGGCTGGGGCGTTGGCGGCCCCGAGGCGGAAAGCGTGATGTTCGGCATTCCCGTGACGATGCGCCTGCCGGACGTGGTCGGCGTGCGCCTGCGCAACCGGCTGCGCGACGGCGTCACCGCCACGGATCTTGCCCTCGCCGTGACCCAGCGGCTGCGCCGCCACAACGTTGCGGGCGCCTTCGTCGAGTTCTTCGGGCCGGGTGTGAGCACCTTGTCCGGCGGGGAACGGGCCGTCATCGCCAACATGGCACCGGAATTCGGGGCCTCGACCGCCTATTTCCCGGTCGACGCGCGCACGCTCCAGTATCTCGCGGCGACCGGCCGCGAGCTCGGACACATCGCCCTCGTCGAAGCCTATGCCAGGCTGCAGGGCTTCTGGTTCGAACCGGACGCCGCGCCACGCTACACGAGCATCGTCGACATCGATCTCGACGAGATCGCCGTAAGCCTCGCCGGCCCGCGTCGCCCTCAGGACCTCGTCGCGCCGGAGCAGGTGCGCGCGAGCCTTGCCGGCCTCGCTCCCTCCACTGTGGCGACGCCCGCATTGCCGCGATACCCCGTCGCCATCGCCGCGATCACCAGCTGCACCAACACCACAGATGCCCGACTCCTGATCGCTGCCGGGCTGCTGGCGCGCAAGGCACGCCGCCTCGGCCTCGCTCCCCCGGCCTGGACCAAGACGTCGCTGGCGCCGGGTTCGCCGGCCGCCGCGCATTATCTGGCGCGATCGGGCCTGCTGGCCGATCTGGAGGCTCTGGGCTTCGGGATCGTCGGCTATGGCTGCACGACCTGCATCGGCCAGTCGGGGCCGTTGCCGCCGGCGATGCAGAGCGCGCTGGCTGACGATGTCGTGCCGGTGGCGATCATCTCCGGAAACCGCAACTTCCCCGGCCGCATTCACGGCCAGATCGATGCGGGCTTCCTCGCCTCGCCGCCCCTCGTCATCGCCTATGCGCTGGCGGGAGACGCCGACCGCGACATCGCAGCCGATCCCATTGGCCAGGCGACCGACGGGCGCGATGTCCGGCTCGTCGATATCTGGCCGACAGGCGCCGAGATCGACGCCGCCCTGTCATCGGCGGTCCAGCCCGGCGATTTCGCCAGTGCCTTCGCTGCGGCGAGCGCCGATGCGATGTGGGCCGAGCTCGACGCGCCCGCGACGGCGCGCTTTCCGTGGGACCCGGCCTCGACCTATCTGCGAGCCCCGCCCTTCGCCACGCCGGATCAGCCGGCGCGGCTGGGCGATCTGCGTGCCCGCGCACTGCTCGTGCTCGGCGACGACATCACCACGGACCATATCTCTCCGGCTGGCCAGACACCGCCGAACAGCGAGGCCGGCCGCTGGCTCGTCGCGCATGGCGAGAACCCGGCCGACCTGAATGTCTATGCGTCCCGGCGGGGCAATTGGGAGGTGATGCTGCGCGGCCTCTTCACCAACCGCACCCTGCTCAACCAGCTCGGCAGCGGCATTCCGCCCGGCTCGACGATCGATGCCGGAACCGGCGAGGTGCTGCCGCTCTACCAGGCCGCCCGGCGCTATACGCAGGCTGGCATCCCGCGCGTCATCGTGGCCGGCGAGCGCTACGGAACCGGCTCGTCGCGTGACTGGGCTGCGAAGGGCGTGGCCCTGCTCGGCGTGAACGCCATCCTGGCCAAAAGCTTCGAGCGGATTCACCGCTCGAACCTGATCGGCATGGGCATCGTGCCGTTGGTCTTTGCCGAGCCGATCGACCTCGCCGCGCTTGCACTGACGGCGCAGGACATCATCGAGCTGCCGATCCCCTCCGAAAATCTCACGCCACGTAGCGCGATCACGGTGACGATCACCGGCGAACGCGGCCGGCGAGAAATCCCCATGCGGCTGGCGGTCGAGACCGAACTCGAATGCGCGATCCTGCGCTCCGGCGGGGTCATCCCTCTCGTCTTGCAGTCGCGGTTGGCCGGCGCGCCTTGAACGGCGCCCTTCCTTCCCCGTAAGACGAGCATGGGACGGGCGATCACGGATTCTCCGGCGACATGACGCGGCATCAGCGCAAGGATCTGGCCACACCGCTTGCGAGACGCATTCTCGAGCATGTCCGCGATGCCGGCCTGCCGCCCGGCACCCATCTGCGTGCACAGGACATCGCCCAGCGGCTCTCGGTATCGCGCTTTCCGGTCGGGCAGGCCCTGCAGCTTCTCGCCGGCAAGGGCGCAGTCGAACATCGGCCCAACCGCGGCTACTTTCTCGCCCAAGGGCGCCTGCCGACGGCCGAGACGCTGGGGCTGGAGCCCGAGCAGAGCCAAGCGTCGGACGCCTATTTCCGGATCGCCGAAGATCATCTGCAGGGGCGCCTGCCCGCCCGGGCGACGGAGATATTCCTGCGCGAGAGCTATGGCCTGACGCGGGCCGAGCTGTCGGACGTGCTCCGTCGCATGGCGGAGGAAGGCTGGGCGGCGCGCCGTGCCGGCTATGGCTGGAGCTTCCTGCCGGTGCTGACGACGCCCGAAAGTCTGGAGCAGACCTACCGTTTGCGCCTGGCTCTGGAGCCCGCCGCACTGCTGGAGCCTGGCTATCATCTCAGTGCCGAAGCGATCGCCACCTGCCGGGCGGCGGAAGAGCGGCTTCTTGCGGGCGCCATCGACACCGACAGCCCCGATGCCCTGCACGAGCGCGGCGTCCGCTTTCACGAAACGCTCGTCGCCGCCTCGGGCAATCCGTTCTTCCTCGACACGATCAGGCGGTTGAACCGCATCCGGCGGCTGTTGTCCTATCGCTCGATGCTTGACCGCCGGCGCTACCGCCGGCAATGCGAGGAGCATCTCGCGATCCTCGACTACCTCGCCCACCGGCGCCAGGAGGAAGCAGCGGCCTTGATGCGGCTTCACCTGAGCCGGACGATCGACCGCCTCGCGGAACTCAGGCCCCTGCTGTCTCAGCCATCGGCATCAGAGGCCAGCTGAAGCAGTCCGGGGCCCGCTCTCAACGCATTCAACGACGCGCGAACCCCGGGCATCCCCGGGGTTCGCCTGAGCGTTTCCTGATCTCAGGCGATCTTCGGCAGAAGCTCGTCGAGGCTCTTCTTGGCGTCGCCGTAGAACATCCGCGTATTCTCCTTGTAGAAGAGCGGGTTCTCGATGCCGGAATAGCCCGTGCCCTGGCCGCGCTTGGAAACGAAGACCTGCTTCGCCTTCCAGACCTCCAGCACCGGCATGCCGGCGATCGGCGAGTTCGGGTCTTCCTGCGCAGCTGGATTGACGATGTCGTTCGAGCCGATGACAATCGCGACGTCCGTCTCGGGGAAGTCCTCGTTGATCTCGTCCATCTCCATGACGATGTCGTAGGGCACCTTCGCCTCGGCGAGCAGAACGTTCATATGGCCAGGCAGACGGCCCGCGACCGGGTGGATCGCGAAGCGCACTTCCTTGCCGGCCGCGCGCAGCTTGCGCGTCAGCTCCGACACGGATCCTTGCGCCTGCGCCACCGCCATGCCGTAGCCCGGCACGATGATGACGCTGTCGGCCTCGTTGAGAGCGGCGGCGACGCCGTCGACATCGATCGCGATCTGCTCGCCCTCGATCGCCTGCGCCGGACCGGTGGTGTTGCCGAAGCCGCCGAGGATGACCGAGATGAAGCTCCGGTTCATCGCCTTGCACATGATGTAGCTGAGGATCGCGCCGGACGAGCCGACCAGCGCACCGACGACGATCAGCAGGTCGTTGCCGAGCGTGAAGCCGATCGCCGCCGCAGCCCAGCCCGAGTAGCTGTTCAGCATCGAGACCACGACCGGCATGTCGGCGCCGCCGATGCCCATGATCAGGTGGTAGCCGATGAAGAAGGCCAAGAGCGTCATGAGGAACAACGCCCAGAAGCCCGCGCCCTGCACATAGACGATCAGCAGCAGCAGCGAGAGCGCCGCGGCGCCGGCGTTCAGCATGTGGCCGCCGGGCAGCTTCTTGGCCTTGCCGTCTACCTTTCCGGCGAGCTTGCCGAAGGCGATGATCGAGCCGGTGAAGGTGACCGCGCCGATGAAGACGCCGAGGAAGACCTCGACCTTCAGGATCGATATCTCGACCCCGCTCTTGTGCGCGAGCACGCCCGCGAAGCCGGTCAGCGCCGCGCGCGCGGCCGGTTCGAGCGCCTGAACCGACCCCAACTCGATATGCGCGTTGAAGCCGATCAGCACGGCGGCGAGGCCGACGAAGGAATGCAGCGCCGCGACGAGCTGCGGCATCTCGGTCATCTGCACCTTCATCGCCACCTGCCAGCCGATGGCGGCCGCGATGGCGAACATGATGAGGACGAGCCAGAGCTTGCCGCTGCCTGGCCCGAAGACCGTGGCGAAGACCGCGAGCGCCATGCCGACGATGCCGTACCAGACCGCGCGCTTGGCGCTTTCCTGGTTCGAGAGACCGCCGAGCGACAGGATGAAGAGGATGGCGGCGGAGATATAGGCCGCGGAGACGATACCGATGCTCACGTCCGAGCCCCCCTCAGGACTTCTGGAACATGGCGAGCATCCGGCGCGTGACCAGGAAGCCGCCTACGATGTTGATGGATGCGATCAGCACCGAGATCATCGCCAGGATGGTGACGATCCAGCCCGAGGAGCCGATCTGCAGCAGCGCGCCCAGCACGATGATGCCGGAGATCGCGTTGGTCACCGCCATCAGTGGCGTGTGCAGCGAGTGCGACACGTTCCAGATCACCTGGAAGCCGACGAAGCAGGCCAGCGCGAAGACGATGAAGTGGCTCATGAAGCTCGCTGGGGCATAGGCGCCGATGATCAGCATCACGACCGTGCCGACGGTGAGCAGGGTCAGCTGCGAGCGGGTCTGCGCCTTGAAAGTCGCCGCCTCCAGAGCGAGCTTCTCCTCGCGTGTCAGCTCCTTGGCCTTCTCCTTCGGCTTCTGCGCCGCGATCGCGGCTACCTTCGGCGGCGGCGGCGGGAAGGTGACGGCGCCCTGGAAGGTCACCGTCGCGCCGCGGATGACGTCGTCCTCCATGTTGTGGACGAGCTTGCCGTCCTTGCCCGGCGTCAGGTCCGTCATCATGTGGCGGATATTCGTCGCGTACAGCGTCGAGGACTGCGCCGCCATCCGGCTCGGGAAGTCGGTATAGCCGACGATGGTGACGCCGTTCGGCGTGACGACCTTCTGGTCGGCCTTGGTCAATTCGCAATTGCCGCCGCGCTCGGCGGCGAGGTCGACGATGACCGAGCCCGGCTTCATCGCCTCGACCATGTCCGCGGTCCAGAGCACCGGCGCGTCGCGGCCGGGGATCAGCGCGGTCGTGATGACGATGTCGATCTCGGGGGCGAGCTCGCGGAACTTCTTGAGCTGCGCCTCACGGAACTCGGGGCTGGACGGGGCGGCATAGCCGCCGGTCGTGGCGCCGTCCTGCTGCTGGCCCTTGAAGTCAAGGAAGACGAACTGGGCGCCCATCGACTCGATCTGCTCGGAAACCTCCGGGCGCACGTCGAAGGCATAGGTGATGGCGCCGAGCGAGGTCGCCGTCCCGATCGCGGCGAGGCCCGCGACGCCCGCACCCACCACCAGCACCTTGGCCGGCGGCACCTTGCCCGCCGCCGTGATCTGGCCGGTGAAGAAGCGGCCGAAATTGTTGCCGGCCTCGATCACCGCGCGATAGCCGGCGATATTGGCCATCGAGGACAGCGCGTCCATCTTCTGGGCGCGCGAAATACGCGGCACCATGTCCATGGCGATGACGTCGGCGCCCTTGTCCTTGCAGAGCTCGAGCAGCTCCTTGTTCTGCGCCGGATAGAAGAACGAGATCAGCGTCTTGCCGGCCTTCAGGCGCTCGGCTTCCGCCGTCTCCGGCGGGCGCACCTTGGCGATCACGTCGGCCTCGTCCCACAGCGCCGCAGCCGTCGCGACCACCGTCACGCCGGCAGCGCGGTAGGCATCGTCGGTGAAGCCGGCCAAAACGCCCGCGTCCGTCTCGATCAGGCAGTCATAGCCGAGTTTCTGGAGCTGGAGCGCGCTGTCCGGCGTCATCGCCACCCGCGCCTCGCCGGCGAAGGTTTCCTTTGGTGATCCGATCTTCACGACGCCCCCCGTTCCAGAGCCTAATCGATAACCATGCCGCCCGAGACGAGCCTGACGGCGATGTTTCAGTCCTACAATCGTCTCGCCGTTCAGGCCATGTCTTCCCCGCCATCAGCGACGAAGGCATGACCCAAGGCGAGCCGGGCGATCTCGCGCCCGCACTGCGTTGAGTCCGTTGTGCCGCGTCTGCGAAGACAATGCCAGCCGGCATGCGTTCGTCCCGGAGCATTTCGATGGGAAAATGCTCCGGGCAGCAGCGTTCGCGACCTATTTTTTCTTCTGCGGCGGCAGGTCGGTGCAATGTCCTTCGAAGACCTCGGCCGCCATGCCGATGGATTCGCCCAGCGTCGGATGCGGATGGATGGTCTTGCCGATATCGGCCGGCTCGCAGCCCATCTCGACGGCAAGGCAGACCTCGCCGATCAGGTCGCCGGCATGCGTGCCGACGATGCCGCCGCCGATGATCCGATGCGTCGCCTCGTCGAAGAGCAGCTTGGTGAAGCCCTCGTCGCGGCCATTGGCGATGGCGCGGCCCGAGGCCGCCCAGGGGAAGACCGACTTGCCGAACTTGATGCCCTCGGCCTTGCACTGCTCCTCGGTCTTGCCGGCCCAGGCGATCTCCGGGTCGGTATAGGCGACGGACGGAATCTGCCGGGCGTCGAAGAAGGAGGGCTCGCCCTTCGCGACCTCGGCCGCGACATGGGCCTCGTGCACCGCCTTATGCGCCAGCATCGGCTGGCCGACGATGTCGCCGATCGCGAAGATATGCGCGACATTGGTGCGCATCTGCCTGTCGACCGGGACGAAGCCGCGCTCGCCGACCGCGACGCCGGCCTTCTCGGCTCCGATCTTCTTGCCGTTGGGCGAACGGCCGACCGCGACCAGCACGAGGTCGTAGAGCTGTGGACCGGCCGGAGCCTTCTCGCCCTCGAACGAGACCTCGATGCCCGCCGCCGTCGCCTTGGCACCCACCGTCCTGGTCTTCAGCATCACGTTGTCGAAGCGCGGCGCGTTCTTCTTCTCCCAGACCTTGACGAGGTCGCGATCCGCGCCCGGCATCAGCCCGTCGAGCATCTCGACCACGTCGACGCGTGCGCCGAGCGTCGAATAGACCGTCGCCATCTCCAGGCCGATGATGCCGCCCCCGATCACCAGCATGCGCTTGGGGATCGCGCGCAGCAGCAACGCACCGGTGGAATCGACGATGCGCTCGTCCTCCGGCAGGAAGGGCAATTTCACCGCCTGCGAGCCGGCCGCGATGATCGCCTTGGCGAAGCGGATCGTCTTCTTGCCGGACGCGGTCTCGACTTCGAGATGATGCGGATCGAGGAAGGCGCCGGTGCCGGTGACGACCTCGACCTTGCGCGCCTTGGCCATGCCGGCGAGGCCGCCGGTCAATTTGCCGATGACGCCGTCCTTGAAGGCCCGAAGCTTGCCGAGATCGATCTGGGGCGGGCCGTAGCTGATGCCATGCGCGCTCAGATTGGGGATCTCGTCCATCACCGCAGCGGTATGCAGCAGCGCCTTGCTCGGAATGCAGCCGACATTCAGGCAGACGCCGCCCAGCGTGGAATAACGCTCGACGAGCACGGTCTTCATGCCGAGATCGGCAGCGCGGAAGGCAGCGGAATAGCCGCCCGGCCCGGCGCCGAGCACCACGACCTCGCACTCTATATCGGCCTTGCCACCGAAGCTCGCCGCCGCGGGCGCCGCGACAGGCGCAGGAGCCGGCGCGGCAGGCTGCGGAGCGGCCGTGGCCGCAGCGGGAGCGGCCGCGGCGCCGGCCGCTTCGAGCGTCAGGATCACCGATCCCTCGCTGACCTTGTCGTCGACCTTGACCTTGATCTCCTTCACCACGCCCGCCGCTGAGGACGGGATCTCCATCGAGGCTTTGTCGGACTCGACCATGATGAGGGCGGTGTCGACGGCGATGGTCTCGCCGGGTTTCACCAGGACCTCGATCACGGCGACATCCTTGAAATCGCCGATATCGGGAACGGTCACATCGATCTGGTTCGCCATCTCAAAAGCTCCCGACGATCAGAACAGAACGCGCCGCATATCGGCGAGCACATTGGCGAAATGGACGTTGAAGCGGGCCGCCGCCGCGCCGTCGATGACGCGGTGATCCCAGGAGAGCGAGAGCGGCAGCGTCAGGCGGAAGCTGGAACTCTTGCCGTCCGGGGAGTGCTGCTTCCAGTAGCTCTTGCACACGCCCATGATCGCGACTTCCGGCGCGTTGATGATCGGCGTGAAGTAGATGCCGCCGATGCCGCCGAGCGACGAGATCGAGAACGTGCCGCCCTGCATCTGGTCCGGCTTGATCTTGCCTTCGCGGGCGAGCTTGGCGAGCTCGTTCATCTCCGTGGCGATCTCGGGGATCGTCTTCTTGTCGGCGTCGCGGATGACCGGGACCATCAGCCCGTTCGGCGTGTCGGCGGCGAAGCCGATATGCCAGTAGTTCTTGTAGACCAGCGTGTCACCGTCGAGGCTGGCGTTGAACTCCGGGAACTTCTTCAGCGCCGAGACCGCCGCCTTCACCATGAAGGGCAGGAGCGAGAGCTTCACGCCGCTCTTCTCCAGCTCCTTGTTCATCTGGACGCGGAACTGTTCGAGATCGGTGATATCGGCCTCGTCATGGGTCGTGACATGCGGGATGACGACCCAGTTCCGGTGCAGGTTGGCGGCCGAGATCTTCTTGATCCGGCCCATCTCCTTGCGCTCGACCGGCCCGTATTTGGCGAAATCCACCTTCGGCCAGGGCAGGAGATCGATGCCGCCGACACCGCCGCCGGCCGGCGCAGCAGAAGCCGCTTTCGCCGGCGCGGCCGCGCCGCCGCCCTTGGCGAAGCTTTCGACATCCTCGCGGGTGATGCGCCCGTGCTGGCCCGTGCCCTTGACCTTGCCGAGATCGACGCCGGTCTCGCGAGCGAGCTTGCGCACGGCAGGGCCGGCATAGGCGAGCGCAAAGGCCTTCTCGTCGATCGCACCGGCCGCCGCGGCAGCAGATGCCGGGGCTGCGGCGGCTGCCGGAGCCGATGCGACGGCGGGCGCGGCGGACGGTGCCGCGGTGGCATCACCCGTCGCCAGCGACAGGACGATCATGCCCTCGCTCACCTTGTCGCCGACCTGGACCTTGATCTCGCGCACGATACCGGCGAGCGGCGCCGGCACCTCCATGGTCGCCTTGTCGGATTCCAGCGAGAGCAGCGGATCCTCCGCCTTCACGCTGTCGCCGACCTTGACCAGAATCTCGATGACCGGGACGTCCTTGAAGTCGCCGATATCGGGAATCCGCACCTCGGCGAGCCCCGCCGGGGCACTGACCGGCGCCGGAGCGGCGCTGACGCTGGGTCGCGCTTCCGCCGGTGCCGCAGCAGCGCCAGCTTCCTCAAGCTGCAGGATGACGGTTCCCTCGCTCACCTTGTCGCCGACCGCGACGGCGATGGATTTGACGACGCCCTCGCGCGGGGCCGGCACCTCCATCGTCGCCTTGTCGGATTCCAGCGAGAGCAGCGGGGTTTCCGCCTTCACGTGGTCGCCGGGCTTGACGAAGATCTCGATGACGGGAACGTCGGTGAAGTCGCCGATATCGGGGACCTTGATCTCGATCGAATGGCTCATCGCTCTGTCCTCGAATGGCGTTGTCAGACGGTCCAGGGCGCCGGGCGTTCGCCGTCCAGCCCGTATTTCGCAAGGGCATCGGCGACCACCGAAAGCGGCAGCGCCCCCTCGTCCGCCAGCGCCTTGAGGGCGGCGACCACGACGTAATAGCGATCGACCTCGAAGAAGCGGCGCAGGTTGACGCGGTAGTCGGACCGGCCGAAGCCATCCGTGCCGAGCACGCTGAAGCGCTTGCCCGCAGCCTGGACGTATTCGCGGATCTGGTCGGCGTAGTTGCGCATGTAGTCGGTCGAGGCGATGACCGGGCCATCATGGCCGGTGAGCTGGGCCTCGACCCAGCTGCGGCGCCGCTCCTGCGTCGGATGCAGCAGGTTCCAGCGCTCGGTCGCCATGCCGTCGCGCCGGAGCTCGTTGAAGCTCGTGGCGCTCCAGATATCGGAGGCGACGCCGAAGTCGTTGGCCAGCAGCTCGGCCGCCGCGATGACCTCGCGCAGGATCGTGCCCGAGCCCATCAATTGGACCTTCAGGCCCGTCTTCTGCGCTGCGCCCTTCGTGAGGAGGTAGAGGCCCTTGAGGATGCCGGCCTCCGTCGCCTCCCCGGCCGCCGCCTCGGACATGCCCAGCTGGGCATAGTTCTCGTTCATCAGGGTGACGTAGTAGTAGACGTCCTCCTGGTCCTGATACATGCGCCGCATGCCGTCGCGGATGATCGTGACGACCTCATAGGCGAAGGTCGGGTCGTAGGAGATGCAGTTCGGGATCGTGCCGGCCATGATATGGCTGTGCCCGTCCTCATGCTGCAGCCCCTCGCCGTTCAGCGTGGTGCGGCCGGCGGTGCCGCCGAGCAGGAAGCCGCGTGCCCGCATGTCGCCGGCGAGCCAGGCGAGATCGCCGACGCGCTGGAGCCCGAACATCGAATAGAAGATGTAGAACGGGATCATCGGCACGTCGTTCGTGCTGTAGGAGGTTGCCGCGACGATCCAGCTCGACATCGCGCCGCCTTCGTTGATGCCTTCCTGCAGCACCTGGCCGGTCTTGTCCTCGCGGTAATACATCAGCTGGTCGGCGTCCTGCGGCCGGTAAAGCTGGCCGACCGAGGAATAGATGCCGAGCTGGCGGAACATGCCTTCCATGCCGAAGGTGCGCGATTCGTCCGGTACGATCGGGACGATGCGCTTGCCGATCTCCTTGTCGCGCACCAGGCTGCCGAGCATCTGCACGAAGGCCATGGTGGTCGAGATTTCGCGCTCGCCGGAATTTTCCAGCAGGCGCTGGAAGGTCGAGAGCGCCGGGATTTCGAGCGACTGCGACTTCTGGCGCCGCTGCGGCAGCGAGCCGCCGAGCTTCGCCCGCTGGGCCCGCAGATACTGCATCTCCGGAGAATCTTCCGGCAGTTTGATGAAGGGCACCTTGTCGAGGTCTTCGTCCGAGACCGGGATCTGGAAGCGGTCGCGGAAGCCCTTCAGCGCGCTGGATGTCATCTTCTTGGCCTGGTGGGCGATCATCTGGCCTTCGCCGGATTCGCCCATGCCGTAGCCCTTGACCGTCTTGGGCAGGATCAGGGTCGGCTGGCCCTTGTGCTGGACGGCCGCCGTATAGGCCGCGAAGACCTTCGCCGGGTCATGGCCGCCGCGCGTCAGCTTCCAGATGTCGTCGTCGCTCATGTCGGCGACGAGTTCCTTCAGCTCCTCGTATTTGCCGAAGAAATGCTCGCGCACATAGGCGCCGCTCTTGCTCTTGAAGTCCTGGTACTCGCCGTCGACGCATTCCTCCATGCGCTTGAGCAGCAGGCCGGACTTGTCCTTCTCCAGGAGCCGGTCCCAGCCCGTGCCCCAGAGCACCTTGACGACATTCCAGCCGGCGCCGCGGAAGACGCTCTCCAGCTCCTGCACGATCTTGCCGTTGCCGCGCACCGGTCCGTCGAGGCGCTGCAGGTTGCAGTTGATCACGAAGACGAGGTTGTCGAGGTTCTCGCGGCCGGCGAGCGAGATCGCGCCGAGCGATTCCGGCTCGTCCATCTCGCCGTCGCCCATGAAGGCCCAGACCTTGCGGTTGGCGGTCTTGGCGAAGCCGCGGCTCTCCAGATATTTCAGGAAGCGCGCCTGATAGATCGCCATCAGCGGGCCGAGGCCCATCGAGACGGTCGGGAACTGCCAGAAATCCGGCATCAGCCAGGGGTGCGGATAGCTCGGGATGCCCTTTCCGGCCGTCTCCTGCCGGTAGTTGAGCAACTGCTCCTCGGTCAGGCGGCCTTCAAGAAAGGCGCGGGCATAGATGCCGGGCGAGGAATGGCCCTGCACGAAGATCAGGTCGCCGCCATGGTCGGCGGTCGGCGCATGCCAGAAATGGCCGAAGCCGATGTCATAGAGCGTCGCCGCCGACTGGAAGGAGGCGATATGGCCGCCGAGCTCGGAGCTCGTCTTGTTGGCGCGCAGGATGATCGCGAGCGCGTTCCAGCGGATGATCGAGCGCAGCTTGTGCTCGATCGCGCCATCGCCCGGCAGCGGCGGCTGCTCCTCGGGCGGGATGGTGTTGCAATAGGGCGTGGTCAGGGATTGCGGCACATAGAGCCGGTCGCGCCGCGCGGCATCGACGACGGCATTGACGACGGAGTTCGCCCGTTCCTTGCCGCGATGGGCTTCCAGCGCGGCAAGCGCATCCAGCCATTCCTGAGTCTCGAGGGCGTCCCCGTCCCGTTGATCAGCCATCGCGTCCCTCCTTGGTCTCGTTCTTCTTGAAGCCGATTGTCCGCAACCATTCGCAGCGAGCAAGATGATCAACGAACGATTGGGAGAAAAAAGCAAACATAGTTTCGAACACGACCGGAATAGGAGATTTTCGCGGAAAAGTTGCACGAACGACGTGAAGCCCATTTGCGGCATCGTGGGGGCACGACTTCGGGGCGAATCAGATCAGGCGCCCACGGCAGGCCGCGGCCGGTGCCGGAAGGCCGCCGCGAATGCCTTCAGCCATGTCCGGTCGCCGGGGGCGCCCCCGGGGAGCGGCTTATGCCGAGTGACCGAGCCTCGGCACGCAGACGGTGACGCGAAGCCCTCCGGCCGCCCGGTTTTCCAGAGCGATGGACCCGTCATGCGAGCGGGCGACAGCCTCGGCGATCGTCAGGCCGAGCCCGGATCCGCCGGTCTCGCGGCCGCGCGATTCCTCCAGCCGGACGAAAGGAAGGAGCGCGCGTTCCATGTCCGCGGGCGGAATGCCAGGCCCCTCATCCTCGACCGTGACGATGAAAAACCCGTCGGCTTCCGCGATGCCGACGGCGGCCGAGCCGCCATATTTGACCGCATTGCCGATAATGTTCGAGAAGGCCCGCTTCAGTGGCAGGACGCGCCCCAGGATCGGCGCCGCGTTCAGGCCGGACAGGCTGATCTTGTGCCCCTGGTCGAGATGCTCGTCGACGAGGGTCTCGATGACCGAGGCGAGATCGATCGGCCGGGCGGCTTCGCTGGACACGCCGCCGCGCAGATATTCCAGCGTCGAATCGATCATCTCCTCCATCTCGCCGAGATCGGCATCGATGAGGCGCCGCGTCCCGTCGTCGTCGAGCAGTTCGGAGCGCAGGCGCAGCCGGGTGATCGGCGTGCGCAGGTCGTGCGACACGGCGGCCATTGCCTGCATGCGCTCGCTGACGAGGCGCTGGATGCGCTCGCGCATGGTGTTGAAGGCGCGGGCGGCGCGGCGCACCTCGGCCGGGCCGTCTTCCGGCAGGGGCTGCGGCACCTGATCCAGGCTGAAACGCTCGGCAGCCAGCGCGAGATCGCGCAACGGCCGCGTCGCCCAGCGCAGCAGCAGCAGCGCGACGACGACGATCCCGACGGCGAAGCAGATCATGATCGCGGTCAGGTTCCAGTCGAGATGCTGCGCCGCGCCGAGCGCCGAAGACGAGAAATTCACCCAGCTGCCATCATCGAGCCGGATCGAGACCAGCATGATGTGCCGGTCCGTATTGGCGGCACCGGCCGGAAGCGCCCCGTCATCCGCCTGCCCGATGCGGAAGGCGGTGGCTGCGAGATCGGGAGCCTGTTCCCTCAACCGCGCTTCCAGCGCACGTGTGCGCTCGGTCGCGGGTGCGTTGCCGAGCACGAGGCTGACCTTGCTCCAGTGCACGTCGAGGCTCGCGCTCGACAGGTCATGCGCGACGCGGTCGCGCTCCGCCCCGTCGGGCAGGCTCGCGATCGCGCGCTTGATCGAGACGATGCGCTCGGCCAGGCTGCCGTCGCGCCCGGCCGAGGCGAAACTCTCGACGCCGACGCGGAAGGCCCAGTAGCCGAGCAGATGGAAGGCGAGCAGGGCCGCGACCAGGATCAGGATCGCGCGGCTCGCCACCGTGTCGGGCCAGAAGCGGCCGAACAGCCTCGTCACGCGGATGGTTCCTCTTCGCGCCCGATCGCGGAGGCGAACAGGTAGCCTGCTCCCCGCACCGTCTTGATCAATTGGCCGCCGCTGGCATCGGTCTCGAGCTTGCGGCGCAGCCGGCTGATCTGGACGTCGATCGTCCGGTCGAAGGGGTCGTCGCTCATCCGCGCCTTGGCGAACTGCATCAGCGCCTCGCGCGACAGCACGCGGTTGGCATGCTCGACGAAGGCGACGAGCAGATCGAACTCGCCGGTCGAGAGGTCGATCAGGGTTCCCGCCGGGGATTGCAGCTCCCGGCGGCGCAGGTCCATGCGCCAGCCATCGAAGGTCACGATCCCGCTCGGCTGCGTCAGGACAGAGTTCCGCGGGGCCCGCCCGCGGCGCAGCACGGCGCGGATGCGGGCCAGCAATTCACGCGGGCTGAACGGCTTGGTGACATAGTCATCCGCCCCGCCTTCGAGGCCGGTGATGCGGTCGCTCTCTTCATTGCGTGCGGTCAGCATCACGATCGGAACCTGCGAACTCGCCCGCACGTCCCGGCAGAGTTCGACGCCGGAGCGCCCGGGCAGCATCAGGTCGAGCACGATCAGGTCGACGGCGCTATGCGCGAGCGTCTCCAGCATGGCGCGGCCATCCGGGGCGCCGGTGACCTGATAGCCGTGGCGCTGGAGGAAGCGCGCGACCAAGAGCCTGATCTGCGGATCGTCGTCCACGATCAGGATATGGCCGTGGTCGTCGGTGATCGGCGCGACAGGTGGCTGATCCGTCTCGCTGCTGGTGTTCCCTGACATCGCCATGCCGTTCGAGCGCACGCTCTCCTTTCCCATCTGCCTCGACCATAGCGCGCCCGCGACGCGGTTGCCCGCCCCGGTTTGAAACAATTTGTAACGGACGCCGGCCGCGCGGCGTTGCTACCCCTGCCTCACTGCAACAGGGGAGCCTTGAGTCGTGAGCTTGGTGAAGCTGCCGTTCCTGACGGCGATCGGTCTGGCGCTGGGCGCCTGCACGGTCTCCGCCGTCCCAGACCATCTGGCCCGGCCGGCCGATCCGAATGCCCGCGTTCCCGCCGTCACCTACGGCAGCGTGACGGCGGGTGCCGCCACTTATCGCCCGGCCGATCCCAAGGACTGGCGCGAACTCAACCGCCGGGTCGGGCCGCAATCATGACTGCGCCATTTCAGCGACCTGCCTCGCCCTTGTGGACCTCTCTCGAAGGAGCGGCCGTGACGGCTCCCCCGATCCGCGGCACTGGCCGCCTCCTGCGCCTCGGGCTGCTCGCCGGGGTTGCCGCCCTGCTCGGCGGCTGCGCCGGCTTATCCGCCGATGGCGGCATGAGCGCGATCCAGACCGCGACCTATGCCGATATCGGCAAGGACGTGGTCAAGATCGATGGCGATCAGGCCGCACTCACCGCCAGGGGGCGCGTCGACCAGCTGCTGCGCAAACCATTGACGGCGGATACGGCCGTGCAGGTCGCGCTGCTCAGCAATCGCGGTCTGCAGGCGGCCTTCAACGAACTCGGCATGGCCGAGGCGCAGATGGTCGCGGCGAGCCTGCCACCCAATCCGCGCTTCGGCATCTCCAAGCTCTCCGGCCGCTTCGAGGTCGAAATCGAGCGCCAGATCGTCGGCAGCCTGCTGGCGCTGGCGACCTTGCCGGCCCGGGCCGAGATCGCCCGCGACCGCTTTCAGACCGCGCAGATGCGAACGGCCGAAGCGGTGCTCAGGCTCGCGGCGGACACCCGCCGCCAGTACTACCGGGCGGTTGCCGCCAATGCGCAGGTCGCCTTCTACCAGGAGGCGAAGGCTTCGGCCGACGCGGCGTCCGAGCTGTTGAAACGGCTCGGCGAATCCGGCGGAGTCAACAAGATCGACCAGGCCCGCGAATTCGCCTTCGAGGCCGAGCTGACCGTCCAGCTTGCCCAGGCCCGCCAACAGCAGCGCCAGGAGCGCGAGCGCCTCGTCCGCCAGCTCGGCCTCTGGGGCGACGATCTCAAGTTCCGGGTTGGCAGCCTGCCGCCCTTGCCGCGCCTGCAATCGCTCAAGGCGATCGAGGCCGAGGCGTTGCGCAAGCGGGTCGATCTCCGAATCGCGCGGGCCGAGCTCGACGCGCTCGCCAAGTTGCTCGGCCTCACGCAGGCGACGCGCTTCGTCAACGATATCGACCTGCTCGGCCGGCGCACCTATGACCGCAGCCGCAGCGTCGGTGCTGACGGCCATGTCGAGCGCGAAGCCAGCCGCAGCCGGACGCTGGAACTCGAGATCGACATCCCGATCTACGATTTCGGCCAGTCCAAGGTCGCGCTCGCCGAGCAGACCTATATGCAGGCCGCCAACAGGCTGGCCGAGAAGGCCGTCAATATCCGCTCGGAAGCCCGCGAGGCCTACACCGCCTATCGCGCCAACTACGACATCACGCGCCAGTACCAGACCAACGTCCTGCCTTTGCGCAAGATCATCCAGGAGCAGTCGCTGCTGCAATATAGCGGCATGCTCAACGACGTGACCGACCTCATCGCGGATGCGCGCAGCCGCATCCTCTCGAACGTCGCCGCGATCAATGCCCGCCGCGATTTCTGGATCGCCCATACCGATTTCAAGCACACACTGATCGGCGGCGGCAGTGGGGGCGGCTCGGCCACGGTCGCCGCGGCAGGCGGCGGCGATGCCGGCGGCGCAGGCCACTGAAGGAGCTGACGGACATGACATCCCTTTCCCGCAGAGGCTTCATCGGCTCGTCGGGGCTCGTGCTCGCCGGAGCCACCGCCGTCTCGGGCCGCAGCGCCTTCGCCGCCGTGCCGGAGGCGCCGACCATGACGGAGGCGGCGACGCAGGCGCCGCTCGTGCCGACCACGGGCCCGGACTACCAGCCGGTCGCGACCCTCAACGGCTGGTCGCTGCCCTGGCGGATGAACGGCGACTGGAAGGAGTTCCATCTCGTCGCCGAGCCGGTGGTGCGCGAGCTCGCGCCCGGCATGAAGGCCTATCTCTGGGGCTATAACGGCCAGTCGCCGGGGCCGACCATCGAGGCGGTCGAGGGCGACAAGGTCCGCATCTACGTCACCAACAAGCTGCCGGAGAACACGGCGGTGCACTGGCACGGCCAGCGCCTGCCCAACGGCATGGACGGTGTCGGCGGGCTGACGCAGCCGCATATCCCGCCCGGCAAGACCTTCGTCTACGAATTCCTGCTGCGGCGCTCCGGCACCTTCATGTACCACCCGCATTCGGACGAGATGGTCCAGATGGCGATGGGCATGATGGGCTTCTTCGTCGTCCACCCGAAGGACCCGGCCTTCCGCCGCGTCGACCGCGATTTCGTCTTCCTGCTCAACGCCTTCGACATCGAGCCCGGTTCCTATGTGCCGCGCGTGGCCGAGATGACCGAGTTCAATATGTGGTGCTGGAACAGCCGCGTGTTCCCGGGGCTCGACCCGTTCGTCGTCGGCAAGAACGACAAGGTCCGCATCCGCTTCGGCAACCTGACCATGACGAACCACCCGGTCCATATGCATGGCTACGAGTTCAAGGTCTCCTGCACCGATGGTGGTTGGGTCGATCCGGCGGCAGCCTGGGACGAGGTCTCGATCGACGTCGCCGTCGGCCAGATGCGCGCCTTCGATTTCATCGCCGACGAGCCGGGCGACTGGGCAATCCACTGCCACAAGTCGCATCACACGATGAATGCGATGGGGCATTCGGTGAAGAACTATATCGGCGTGAACAAGAAGGACCTGGCGAAGCGCATCGCGAAGATCGCGCCCGGCTATATGCCGATGGGCTCGAACGGCATGGGCGAGATGGGCTCGATGGAGATGCCCCTGCCCGAAAACACCCTGCCGATGATGAGCGGCTATGCCCAGTTTGGCCCGGTCGAGATGGGCGGCATGTTCTCGGTGGTGAAGGTCCGCGAGGGTCTGGCGAAGAACGACTACAAGGACCCCGGCTGGTTCAAGCATCCCGAGGGAACCGTCGCCTACGAGCTCAAGGGTGCGAAGCTCGGCGAGGCGCCCCGCGCGACACCGCCCGAAGGCGGCGTCAAGGCAGCCGAATGGCGCGCCAAGGACCCGCGCAAGCCAAACCTCGGGCCGGACGGCAAGCCACGCCCCGCGAGCAAGAACCCGCATTCCAACCACTGATACCGAGTTCCACGATCAGGAGAGGCAGATGAGCACAGCAGCATTCAGGCTTGCCGCAATCGCGGTCCTTCTTTCCGCGGGGACGGCACTCGCGGGCCCCGGAGGAGCCGGCCATGGCCATGGCGACGAGACCGCCTATGGCAAGGCAGGCGATCCGAAGAAGCCCGCGCGCATCGTCCAGGTCGTGATGGCCGAGCGGGACGGCAAGATGGCCTTCATCCCGGACCGGATCGAAATCCGCCGCGGCGAGCAGATCCGCTTCCAGCTGCGCAACAACGGCGAGCTCGACCATGAGCTGGTGCTGGCGACGCTGGAGGAGAACCTCAAGCATGCCGTCGAGATGCAGAAGAACCCCGACATGGAGCATGACGATCCGAACGCCAAGCGGCTCGCGCCGAAGAAGACCGGCGAGATCGTCTGGGCCTTCACCAAAGCGGGCGAGTTCGACTTCTCCTGCCTGATCCCCGGCCATCGCGAGGCCGGCATGACCGGCAAGATCATCGTCAAGTGAACGCGCTCAGCGAAAGGAGCCCGCCATGCTGAAGACTGCCGCCACCCTCGCCTTCCTCATCGCCGCGCTGCCGGCCGCCGCGCAGTCGGTCAGCGGCACCGTCACCAAGGTCGACGAGGCTCAGGGCAAGCTCACCATCAATCACGGCCCGATCAAGAATCTCGATATGGACGCCATGACCATGGTGTTCAAAGCCGGCGAGCCCGAGATGCTGAAGGGACTGAAGGCCGGAACCAAGGTCAAGTTCGACGCCGACCGCGTCAATGGCCAGATCACCGTCACCAAGCTTCAGAAGGCGAAGTGACGATATCCGGGGAAGGCGGGCGGCCTCGGCGCGCCCGCTTTCGTCTCGAAGCCGCCGTCCTGGCCGGAGCCGCCATGGCAAGCGCCGCCGCCCTGGCCTCCGATGCCGACCTGCAGAAGGCCCTGCTCGGCAGCGGCTGCGCCGCGCCGCGGATCGAGATCGTGCTGCAGCAAAGCGATCTCGTCGCCTACCGCGCCAATTGCCTCGGCAGTTCGCACAAGATCATCACCATCGTCTGCAGCAAGGGCCGGTGCAGTCCGAGCCCTTCGAGCGGTGGTCGGGGCCGCCCGTGACGATACCGCTTGACCTTCCCATAATGGGAAGGCGCAGGCTTCCGTCATCGCCACATCGATAAGGATGATGCAGATGTGCTCCTGCCAGCAACATGCCAAGCCCGCAACCGAGACCGCCGCGCCGGCCAGCAATGCCGTGGCCTTTCAGGTCGAGGACATGACCTGTGGCCATTGCGCCGGACGGATCAAGGCCGCCATCGAATCCCGCCTGCCGGGAACTTCGGTGACCGCCGATCCCGACAGCAAACGCGTGAGCGTTCTGGGCTCGGCCGACCATGAGGCGATCAAGGCCGCCGTCACCGCGGCGGGCTATACGCCCGGCCTCTGACGGCCCGGTTGACGCCAGGCGGGCCGTCCCTGTGTGATCGGCCCGCATCGCCCTGCCGTAAGCGGGGCAGACCTTAATGTGAGAATGAGGGGAAACCTCGTGACGCACGGATTTACGTCGACGCGACGCGCCTTGATGCTCGGCATGGCCCAGATGGCGGCCGGCCTGATGCTCTGGCGCCCGGCGAACGCGGCCGGGCCCTTGCCGAAGATGACCGTGACGCGCGACCCGAATTGCGGTTGCTGCGGAGCCTGGGTCACGCATGTGAAGGCGGCGGGCTTCCCCGTCGAGGTGATCGAGATCGACGATGTTGCGCCGCTCAAGACGAAGCTCGGCGTGCCCGACGCGCTCGCCTCCTGCCACACCGCTGAGGTCGGCGGCTATGTCGTCGAGGGCCATGTGCCGGCCGAGGCGATCAAGCGCCTGCTGGCCGAGCGTCCCAAGGCGATTGGGCTTGCGGTGGCCGGCATGCCCGTCGGCTCGCCCGGCATGGAAATCCGCGGACAGGCGCCGGACAGCTATGAGGTGACGATCTTCTCGGCCGGGCGGCAGAACGTCTTCGCGCGCTACCGGGGGCTCGAACAGATCTGAAGCAAATGTTCGGGCTTCTGAGCACCCCTGCGGGGCGCAGCTCGTCCCGCCTGTCAGCTTTCCGTTCGAACTCAGGCCACGCACTTGCCGCGTTGGGGCGGATAAACGCCCGCAGACACGATCTCTCCGCCTATGCGGATACGCGCATCTTTTCTCGCCTGGCGCCAAAGCCGAGCCGGTCCACTTGATGGCCGCTGTTTCAGGCCGACCGCTGGCTCCAGCTTTCCGAAACCGATCGGGCCGAGCCCCTGCCCGATGTCTTGCGCGATCGGGCACTTCGAGCTCTGGAGCGCGGGCGGATCGGCGGCTTGGCCCATCTCGTGTATCTCGCGCGTCGCTTGGTCGAGGTGGAACGCTGCTGCGGTCCTGAACTCGATCAGATCGTCGAAGTGCTCGACGAATTGCGTGGGGCCACGGACTACGGCCCGCCCGATCTCCGGCGGCTCGCGAGCCTGTGCTCGGTCCCAACGGACAAGTTGTCCGTTACGAGATGACGCCAGCTGTTGATCCGACGCCGGCTGTCCCAATCACCGACGTCGAGAACCTGGATCGCGCGCGCAAGTTCTTTCGCGACAGAATGGACCTGCCGCAGATCGGCGCCGACGCCATCACGAAGGAGCAGAACGCGGCCGTCTCTGCCGTGCTACGTCAGATTGACGAGCTGATGGAGCAGCACAGCCCGAGTTTCGTCGCCGGCAAGCAGCAGTACGCCGATATCACGCGCAACGTCGTCGAGCCGGTCACGGCAGGTCCGCTCGGCCAGGTCGCGGCCGCCGGCGATACCGCTGCGGCGTCTCGCGCCGTCCTTCCGCCGCAGCCGCTGGCAGGCGGCGACGCGGAGCTGATCGACACGATCATGCGTATGGGCGCCCGCGATCCCGAGCTAACGGCCGGACTGGTGCGCCAGCGCCTGGCGGACCAATTCGACCACAGCGCCGGCCGCCTCGTCGGTGGCGAGAACGCCTATGGCGGCGCACGCTTCGCCAAGGACATCGCCGGGACGCCGCAGCAGGAAACCAATCTGCGCGGCGTCGTCGGCGCGCTACCAAACGGCATGACCGCGAGCCCCGCTGTAGACGACATGATCGATATCCTTCGGGCAACCGGGATGCGGAAGCCGCAAGGCAGCGCGACAGAATTCAACCGTCAGATTGCCGACGACCTCGGCGCCGTGCCAGTAGCCGCGGGCAGCTTGTCCACGGCCGGCATGGCGTTGCCTCGACTGGCGGGCGACGCGATTCAACGCGCTTGGTACGGCCGCGGCGCGAACCGGCTGGCGGATCTCTTCCTGGCGCCCGACAGCGTGAACCAGATGCGGGCCGTTGCGGCGCGGGGTGGCGAGACGCCATTCATCGACGCCCTGCGCCGTCAGCTCATCCAGTCGCCGAGTGTCCAGCGTTGAGCGTCACGACCGGAAGAGTGAAGGCCGCGCGAGGCAAAATGCCGACTTGGCACCTGCTCTTTGGGGCGGCGTTCTATGTTTCTTTGTCGATAATCCTGATTGCTTGCGCAATCTCGATTGCACGCCAAATACTGATGTGATCGCCTCCCCGAAAACGGGGGCGATGATGGTAGATCCGACTACTGCGGGGGTTCTTATTGGAGGCGCGGTAAGCGTTGTTGGCGCGCTAGCTGTTCCCGCTCAAAAGGCAGTCGCCAAGCTCATCGGCGCTTACGGCAACCTCGGCGTCGCGAAGATTAAGGCGAGCGAGCAGGCGGTAAAAGATAAGGCCGACGCTGATACCTTGATGTCTAAAGCTCTCGCAAAAGCCGCAGCGGACCGCGCCGTGCAGGATCCCGAATTGATCAGCCGCACGCTGGAGCGGATGGCTTACCAAGAGCTTTCGAAGCAGGAGAACCGGGAAGCAATTGCAAAAATTGCCTTGGAGCACCTATCCAAAATTAAGACGGAGCAGATCTCGCCTCAGCCGGAAGACATCGATGATGATTGGTTGAACGTGTTCGGGGCGCACGCCGAGCGGGCAAGCAGTGATCGCCTGAGGCAAATGTGGGCCAAGGTGCTGGCTGGAGAAATCCGGCAGCGCGGATCATTCTCCTTCTCGACGCTTCAAGTCTTAGCTGTAATTGATGCTGATATTGCGATTCGCTTTAGACGTGTCGCTAGCTGCATCTCGGATTTTGGGCGCCTCGTCGCGGACGATCGTTGGAATAGCGGCCTGTATTTTGACGACCTAGAGGAACTCGACACAGCCGGTCTTGTAAAATCCGCAACTACAACCAGCACAACCATCACATTTGGGGCACCCGCTGAACAGGAATTATTTCGCTTTCAATCGTACGGTATCCTTCTAGTTAGCGCAGTCCCCCGTGATTTCTCGGTGCCCGTTCGCCTTCTGACCAAGGCCGGTCGTGAAATTTGGAACATCGTCGACAAAACGGATGACTTCGCGCATGTTCAATCAACAGCCAGCTTCCTTAAGAAGCTGGGCTCTGAAAGCATCCGCGTTTCGGTTGGCAGACTGAATGCAGACGGCAGCGGTCTCGTTGAACCGATCGAGATATCAGGCACGTCGAGTTGAAAGCCGCCTTGGCTCGCTTGCATCAGCGACAATAGTTCCCAGCACTTGATCAAGCGCGCCGGACCAATCAGCAGCTAGCGACCAACGCATCGGGCTCTTATCGACCCGCACGACGACGCCGAGCACTTCTAGGTCGTGCAGATACCGCCGGATGAGATCGTCGCGGATCGACAGGCCTACGCTAATCGTGAAGTAGCGCTGCGCCGGTTGAGCCTGCAGCTCGGCCACGATCTCGTTGACGATGCGGATATTGAGGGGCTTACCCAATCCCTTCGGAAGTTCTCTGCGTGGCCTCCTGGCGGCTGCCGGCTTCGCCGCTTCAATGAGCGCCGCCGGCTCGACTTCCGAAGCGTGCTCCTGCGGCGGTTTGAATTTCGGCGGGCGTTTCTCGCTCTCCGGCTTCACGAGCGACCAGCGGGCGGGGCGCTTGCTCGCCTTGACCAACCCCTCTTGCGCCATATCGTGAAGGTGCTTGCGGATATAGGTTTCCGACAGCGAAACCGCCGCGGCGAGCTCGTGGTAGCGCTGGCGCGGCCGAGATTGCAGAGCCAGGATGATACGCGTCCTGATCGTCAGCGGAGCATCAGTCTCGGGCTTGGCCTTCGGCTCTCGAAGTTCGGCCAGCGCGAGGTTGTCGAGCACCGATTGTGACAAGCTCCAGTGCGCCGGGCGACCGCTTACCCTAACATCGCGCGACTGCCTTAGAGCATGCAACGCCGTCAGAACGCCGCTTTCCGACACCTTCAAGTGTTCGGCGATCTCGTTCGGGCGAAGAGCCCCCTGTTCGCGCAGCAGCGCAGCGATGTTGAGCTCGAGGATGCTTTCGCCGGGCAGTCCGTCCCATCTCGGATCAGCGATGACCCATGTTCCATCGATAAACCACTCTGTGGGGCCGATACCTTCGCTCGGCTCTGAAGGCGGAGGATCAGGCAGCCAGTGCGGCTTTTCGTAGCCCGGCACCTCTCGGTCCTCGGCATACATCATCATCGTGTGCGTCATGAGATCGTATGCCGCCATCGCCGGCCCCATATCGGCCGGGATCTCATCAGCCATGCGCAAGGCGCGATCGATCGTCAGCATCAGGTCGGTGACGATGTGCTTCGGGATATCGCCTTTGGATAGCTCGGCCAGCACAAGCGCTTGCACCGACGAGACAAAGACAAACCTTCGCAGAAAATCGTCAAACTCAGACATGATTCTATATGATCGATATGTTCACTTAAAGCAAGTATGTTGTTGTATGATAAATCGTCATACATCGACCTACATTTACTATATTTAACATTCATTATTCTCGTGTGCTCGATAGTATTTGGAGCCTAGAAATCTCCATCTTAGTTTGCCTCACCCTTCCGGGGTCTTCGCGCGCATGTCCAAGGCTTCGGCCCAAAGGCGCGAAGGGCCGCCTACGTCGGCTTTCTAGGCCCCGGAACCGATCGCCCTAGAAAGCGATCCCTAGAAAAGGGAAACGTAGATGACAGCGGAAATCGTAGATCTGGCGGCACGTCGCGCCGAGCGCGACGCCAAGGAGCATGAAGCAATGGAAGGGGCTGTGTACGGCGTCGCAGATTGGGGCGCCCCGAGAGGTTGGGAGTTTTTCGCGGAGCTCAGATCAGGCGAGCGTATCACCCTCGCCGACGGCCTGACGGGGAATGAGGCCCGCGAACGCTTTCTCGAGGCAGTCGAAAGGCGCGACGCGCGGGCTACGGCTGCCGGCTAGAACCGCCGGACGGTTCGCGGCGACCAATCTTTGGACGCTCTACTTCGCCCGCTGGCTCGAGCCGGCGGGCATTTTTCTTCGCGATCGGTCGTCTTGTAGGGAACCGGACGCGCCCCCATCTCGTTCTCAGCGCGGCATCCCCCGATGCCTGCATGCTCTCCAGTCGATGCGTTGCCGCGGATGTACCGGCCGCAGCCGACGGGAGGGCAAAGCCAGTTTCCCGGCGATAGCCGGAGCCGCCTAGTCCTGACAGAAGTCAGAGGCCCGTCGCTTCCCAAGCGGCGGGCTTTTCTATGTCACTTCGTCGAGAGCTCCCGCGGCCGCCTTCGTCAAAGAACTCTGCGATTCCATGGCGTCGACGGCCCGCGAGCTTAGGAGTTAGTCCCGTTCGGCGACCTTAATGGCCGCCGTGCGGTGAAAGAGGGGTCGGAATGACCCGACCCCTCTCCTAGAACCGGCTTGCAAAGCCGGCTGGCTCACTTCGACAGGGTCGAGAAGTAGCCGGGATCGACCGGGACCGAGTCGCCGCAGATGTACTCGCCGAAGCTGGCGACGTGGACCGGGGTCGAGATCCCCATGACCTGGTCGCCGTAGTCGGCCTGGTGGACGTTGCCGCCCGCGAAGTCGCCGAACGACCCGGCATGGACCGGGACCGAATCACCGCAGTGGTACTCTCCCGTCGTGGCTTCGCTGCACGGGCTCGAGAACAGTCCAGAGAAGATACCCATCACACTCTCCTTCACCTTCAGGTTGGCGCTCCAAGGCGCCAGGGGAGATTGCTCCGGACCGCGGCGACAGGCGACGCGGCCCTAAAGCGGGATGTCCGGATTTTCATTTTACGACGGCGCGGGCGACGTCGGCCGCAATCAGGTCGGCGGCCTTGTGGCGGCCTCTGGCCGCGAAGCGCTTGGCCACGCCGGAGACCGCGCCCAGCCCGGAACCACCCGCAGCGGAGAGCCTAGCCTTGACTAGCGCCAGGGATTCAAGCGCGGACGGCGCTGCTAAGGCGAGGTCGACCCCGGACAAGCCGGACTCGAGCGCTCGGATCGCCCTGTCGAGGCCGTGGAAGTCCAAGGCCAGGCCGGCCCGGACAGACGCCATTGTCACCAGTCCCGTCGCCTCCTGCCCCGGCGCAGGGCGCTCCATCGCTAGGGCAAAGAGCGCGTCCGCCGTGCGTCCGGCAAAGGCGCCGCCTGAGGCGAGCAAGAGCGGCACATCCAGCGACTCCGAAAGGAGGGCGTGCTGGAGTGCGACGTGGAAGCGATAACCGTGCTCGACCGAGATTTGAAAGGGACCGTTCGGGCGGACCGGCAGTAGTGCATGGCAATCCGCCAAGGCGATCACCGTCCTCTCGCGCACCTTCCTGTCAAAGCGCAGCTGCTGCTGGTCGAAATAGCCGAACTGGAAGAAGGGAAGAGCCCGGCTGTAGGCCGTCTCTCCGGATCCGGCCCCCCACGCCTTGACCGCGTGGAACCACTCGGCGGCGAGGTGGTGCCGGGCGTGGTCGTGCGACAAGCGCCCTCCGCCTCGTTGGGCGGCCATCGCCATCAGGAGCGCGACGTCCTCCTCGGAGAGCAGGCCTTTCGCCTGCAGGACGGGCAAGCCGCGGACGAACTTCGATACGGCCCGCAGGGCGGCTTCCGTCGTACCAGCCTCCCACGCCAGATCGTAGGTTATCCGCTGCGCCACGGAATGATCGCGGAGGAGGATCGCGCCGGAGCCGCCACAGAGGCGGTCCGCGACGGCCTTGGCGAATCTGCCGCACTGGGTAACCGTGTAGGCCATGGCTCCGAGGCTGTGGCCATGACGGGCACCGTCTCCGGAAGCTTCGGCCACGGCCGCCTGGAGCGCCTGCAGGGAGGGCTTGAAGAGGGCGCGATCCGAAGGGCTCGCGTTGGCGGTGTGCTCGCCGGCGAGCGACAGCATCAGGCCACCGAGCGATTCGGTCACGCGCGTCGTGTTGCCGTTCAGGAACTGTCGCAACGCGGCGGCGCGCGCATTCGCCTGGCGCGACTCGGCGCGGACGCGCTCGCGCGACGAGAGCACCTGGTCGGGGCGCGACGAAGGGGCGTCACCGCCGACCGACCCGCTGAACATGTTCATGTTCAGCTCCGTCAGGGCGACGAAATGGCGGAAGGCCGCGCGCACGGCGTCGGCGGGATCCTCGTAGTCGAGACAGGCGATCGTCATGACAGCTATCTGGGTACTGCGCGCAGGATGAAGCAACTCAAATCTAAAATGAAAATCCGCCCGGTTGCGCGCGGCTCAAGCCCGCCTCTTCGAGGCAATCCGGGCGGCCTAGAAAGGCGGCGCCCGCTTCATGGCTTGACTCCGCAGACTGATTTGTTCTCTTAATGTTCTCATTCCAGAGGACGCAAGCCATGTCACCGCAGCCGGCCGACCAGCACGTTGAAGATACATCGCTGGACGCGGAAATCAGCGGCATCGTCTCCATGCTGCTGGAGGAACACGGGACGGAAACCGCGGCTTTGCGAGCCCTGGCGCACGATTTCATCGTGCTCCTTGCCGACGCCGATCGTTCGGTCTCGCGGGGCTATCTGCGAGGCCTGTTTTCGCAAGGTGCCCGGCCGGACGCGGAGCAAAAGTCATGATGGCCGCGTGTATGGAAATGCGGCCCGTCGCTATCGGAGCGCCGGTGCTGCTCGCGGTCTTTCGCAAGGCCGTGCGCGCGGGCTTCCCGTCCCCGGCCGACGACTACCTCGACGCGCCGATCGACCTGTCCCGCGCGCTAATCCAAAACGCGCCGGCAACCTTCATCATGACGGTCGCCGGCGACAGCGCGATCGATGCCGGCATCTTCGACGGCAGCCTGATCACGGTTGATCGCAGCCTGCGGCCGCGCGATGGCGATCCGGTCGTGGTCGATGTGAACGGTGAGCGTTCGGTCAAGATTTTCCGCCTTGTCGGGGGTCGATCATGTCTCGCGTTCGCCTTCGGCGAGGAGCGGCCGACGGCGTTCTTCGCTGGCATTTGGGCGCGGCAATGGACGTCCGTGCGCAAGGTGAAGAGCGGGGAGGAAACGATCGATCTCTTCGCCTTCTTGACGACCGACCCCAACGCCGAGGTCGGCGCCATCCACCCGAAGGCGATGCCGGTGATCCTGACGACGCCGGAAGAGTGCGAGGCCTGGATGACGGCGCCATGGGAGCAGGCGAAGGTGCTGCAGCGTCCCCTGCAAAACGGGTCGCTCGACATCGTCGCCCGCGGCGTGAAAAAGGATGGCGAGAGCGATACGCTCGGCGGCTTCACCACCGCTGGCGGCGCCTAAAGCGAGGCAGAGCGGCTATTGTGTCAATGCGAATTCGTGAGTTGATGAGACGCCTTCGGGTAAAGTGGTCACTGTGGAAGTACGCCACTCCAGCTGTCGGCAACGTTATCGTTTCTGTTATTTGCTACTTTATCGGCTGGTATCTGTCGTCGTCAGAGTGCTCACCTACGGCCTTGGCACGGGCGGGAGCAGCTGCAACGGCATTCGCGATTTTGTTCACGCTCTACGATATTCAAGGGCGGCTACTGCGCAGCGAGAGTGATGCTGCCGAAAAATTTCGAAAATACACTGAAACTCTTCCACTTTCTGGGCGAGAAAGCCAAAGAAAAATCGAAGTTAAATTGAAACTAAACACAGAAATGGTTGCAAGATTTCACTTTTGGTTGCAGCCAATTATATTGTTAATAGCAACTATTGTTTGGGGATTCGGAGATCTAGTTCGCTTTTGCTAAATATCTACGTGAAACCGCCAAGCACGGCCTCAGCGCCTCCGCGACGCGACAAGGCGCGCCGCGGCAACGCGCTCATTACGACCTGCTTTTCGATCGGGGGCAGAAAATTTGTCCGAGAAACTTAGCAAGCAGCGCCAGGTCGCCGCCTTTGTCGCGGAAGCGGCAACTCCAAGCGACCTCGACGCCATCAGGACATGGGCCGGCAAGTTGCTCGATATCCGGGCCTCCTCGACGAGCAAGCTGGCGAAGGCAAAAGCTGCGGTATCCCTCACCGCGTCGAGCAAGGTCGTTTGGCCCGTCGCCAAGATGGTGGCGAAAGAGGCGAAGCGAATCGGTTGGGATGATCGCAGCAAAACCGCGCGCCTCGGCCTTGGTGGCGCTGCCGTTGGCGCGGCGGTGTTCGGTGGCAAGAGCGCAGGCATTGCCGCCCTCGGCACGGCCGTGGGCGTGCCGTTATGGGTCGTGCTCGGCGCCGGCGCTTCGTTCGCCAATGTGCTGATTGAGGAAGTGACGCGTCGGAAGACGAAGATCGATGGCGCCAGCTACACCGTAATCGACGCCGAGCGCGTGGACCCAAATTAGCGCTCAAGAGACACCCTGGTTAGAGGGTAAGCCTACTCAGCGCTGTCAATCAATCTGTAGCGAAAATCGCAACGTGGAATGTTGCCAGCCGGGTGCTCGATTGTCATGATGGGGAGGAGTTGGAGAACGCGACGGCCGCCCTCCAACTCCTAGCCCCTGCCAGTCAGGGTTCCCCGCTGGGAAAAGCGCCGGGCATGTCTTTCTCAGGGACCATGCCCGGCCGCTCCGCCGTCCTGACTCGCTCAGAATGCCTGTGGCTCTCTGGCTCCCGCAAGGAAGCTGCTTAGAAAATTCGGCTTTTCCCATAGAAAAGGCGCGAGCCAAATTTTCAGAACGGCCGGTATGTGCCTTGCAACCCGCTGGGAACAAACGGGGTTTGTTCATGCTCGCGCTAACGACCTAGGCCGAATCTTTTTTTAAGGCCCATGGTAACAACTCCTTGTTTTCGTTGCGAAAATCGCAACATCAGCCGACCGCCGGATCCTTTAGCGTTTAAGGGTTTGATCTTGTTGGGAATTTTTTGAGCAGTGCGATTCGCCCGTCACGGCCACAATGCGTCTTGAGATGCGGCGTCACCCGCACCCATTCCGCGTGATCGCGGTCACGCGCCAACTATCGGCCAGGCCCTTCCCGTCGATCGCGACTGTGTCGATCTGCATACGGCACTGACGCTGCGCCGCAATCGTCGGCACGCCGTAGCTGCCTGGAATGACGATCGTGCTGGCCGGGCCGTTGACGATGAACGTCCGGCCCGAGCTCGTCGGATACATGTCGGTCGGCGTCAGGCCGGTGCGGCGCATGAAATCGGCCATTGTGCCGCCGACGAGGGACTGGAATTGCGCCTCGCGCTGCGCGGCGATCTCGGCGTTCGTCGTGCAGCCCGCGGCCGCTACGCATAGCCCAAACGCCAAAAGCCCCACGCGCCAGCGAGGCGGTTGGCTATGTGGCGCCTCTATGTGGCTTCTCGACCGAAACGACACTAAGTCGTTGAAATCGTTGGCGCTCCCTAGGGGACTCGAACCCCTGTTTTCGCCGTGAGAGGGCGACGTCCTAGACCGCTAGACGAAGGGAGCAGCGCTGGCCGAGGGCGCCTATGTAGTCGGACATGTGCGGGCCTGCAACAGCTTTTTGCAAGACGAACGCATAAAGATGCCTGACTTGCGGAAAACCCCGAAAATTCGCCTGGAGCGCAACGAAATCCCGGGTAGCGCCGCGGCTGGGTCGCCGCATTATAGCGCCTACCGGCTATTTTGCCCGAGCACGGCGGAACAATGCTGCCCCTTCGCCGATCGGACAGCGCCTCATCGATCGCCTCATCGGTATCAGCGATTGTTCTTCGCGACGCGACGCGCGAAGCTGACTCCCCGAGCCGGCATCTGCCGGCTGGATGGTCGGACGGCGACAGCACGATGCCGGAATGGCGGGTCGAGGGTCCCGATGACGAAGCCGCCTCCGAGCGGACGCAGGCGCCATCGGCGGCGAGCGGCGCTGGACGCGTCCATTCGGCGATGGAGCTGTGGCATGCCTCCACTAGGCGTATGCGCCGCTCGATCGGGTCCGGCCTGCGCGGCTTGATCGGTATCGTCTATCCGCCGACCTGCATCGCCTGCCAGGCCGCGACCGGCGAGGCGCAGGCGCTGTGCCCGGCCTGCTGGCGCGGCATCGGCTTCATCGAGCGTCCCTATTGCGAGCGCCTCGGCACGCCGTTTCCCGTCGATCTCGGCAACGGCCTGCTGTCGCCGGCCGCGATCGCCGATCCGCCCGTCTTCGCCCGGGCACGGGCCGTCTGCCGCTTCGACGGCACGGCCCGCGAACTCGTCCATCGCCTGAAATACGGCGACCGCGTCGAGCTCTCGCTGACGCTGGGCCGGATGATGGCGCAGGCCGGACGAGAGCTCACCGCCGACGCCGATCTCGTCCTGCCGGTGCCTCTGCATCGGACCCGGCTCTGGCATCGGCGCTTCAACCAGGCCGCAGCACTGGCCCGGATCATCTGCCGCGAAACCGGACTGCCACTCGAAACGACAGCCCTGACCCGGATCAGGTGGACGCGCCAGCAGGTCGGGCTGACGCGCGCCCAGCGCGCCGAGAACCTGCAGGGCGCATTCCACGTATCGGCCGCGATGCGCCAGTGCGTCAAAGGCCGGCGCGTCCTGCTGGTCGACGACGTGTTGACCACGGGCGCCACGGTCAATGCCGCCTCGCGCGCCCTGCTGCGAGCGGGCGCCAGCGCCGTCGACGTGCTGACCTTCGCGCGGGTCGTGACGGATGGCCGTGAAATCACTACATGAGGGGTATCGCAACGAGAGACATGCCCTGATGCCGCCGGTCACGATCTACACCACGTCCTGGTGCCCCTATTGCAAGGCCGCCAAGGCGCTGCTGACACGCAAGGGCGTGGCTTTCACCGAGATCGATGTCGACGGCAAGCCGGAGCTGCGCCAGGCCATGACCGCCCGCGCCGGCGGACGCACCTCGGTGCCGCAGATCTTCATCGGCGAGCAGCATGTCGGCGGCTCCGACGACATCCATGCGCTCGATACCCGTGGCGAGCTCGACAAGCTGCTCGCCGCCTGACGCCGCCCCATTTGCCTTGGTGACACCCCGTCACCATCTATGATGCCATGATCCGCTACGCCCTCATCTGCGACACCGCCCATGAATTCGAAAGCTGGTTCGCCTCCTCGGCCAGCTTCGAGGAGCAGGCGAAGCGCGGCTTCGTCACCTGTCCCGTCTGCAACAGCGCCAAGGTCGAGCGCGCGGTGATGGCGCCCAATGTCGCGCGCACCGATCTCGGGCCGAAGGTGCCGGGGCCGGTGGCCGAGGCTCCCGCCTCGGCAGCCCCGGCGCCTGCGCCGGTCGCGTTGATGAGCGAGAAGGAACAGGCCTTTCGCGAGATGGTGACGGCCCTGCACCGGCATGTCAGTGAGAATGCCGAGCATGTCGGCCCGCGCTTCGCCGACGAGGCGCTGAAGATCCATCACGGCGAGGCGGAAGAGCGCCCGATCTATGGCGAGGCGACACCGGACGATGCCCGGATGCTGCATGAGGAGGGCGTCGAGTTCCTCCCCCTGCCCCGTCTGCCCGGCTCCGGGAATTGACGCGCGCTCGGCGCGGCTCCGATCACGAAACCGCGCTCGCGGCGACGCAAACATTACGGTTCCGGCAAGGAAAGAGACGCCGCCCGGACGAAAATTTTCAGCGCGACGTCCCGGCCTTTTTCGTTGTGTAACAAGGCGCTACCGACCCGGATTCGCCGGATGGGAGATGCGCCAAGGCACGTTACGCCGCCTCCCCCCTTCCGTCCCGGATTAACTTTCTGTTAAGGAATTCGCGGTTCCTTGCCGGCAATCCCGGTTTGCCGCCCTCGGCGATCACGGGTCCGGAACTCAGGAGGTTGCCGCATGAAGCGGACCGCGATCGCTGTGCTTGGTCTTCGTTCCGGTGAAAAAGCCCGGCATGGCAGCAAGGCGATCCCGCTTCTGATTGTGCTCGCGGCGCCGGTTCTCGGCGCCTGCAGCCTATCCCCGGTCGAGACGGCCGCGACCTCCGCTGCCGCTGCTCCCGCCACGAAAGAGCCCGCCAAGGCCCGCAGGCACGCGGTCACGCTGGCCAAGGCCGATCCACGCGAGAAGGAATGCCTCGTTCGCGCGATGTATTTCGAATCGAACCGGTCGAGCGAGTCCGGCTTGCTCGGCGTCGGCACCGTCGTGATGAACCGCGTCGAATCGGCGAAATATCCCGAAACGATCTGCGGCGTCGTCGGTGCCCCTCGCCAGTTCGCCACCGGCGTGCTGACCCGCCCGATGACGGACAAGGTCCTGCCAAAGGTCGAGGCCATCGCCGAGGACATTCTCAACGGCCGTCGCAACGAGGCTGTCGGTGCCGCCAAGCATTTCCACATGGCCGGCCTGCGCTTCGGCTACAACAACATGCATTACGTGACGGTGGCGGGCGGCAACGCCTTTTACGTGAGGGGCGAGCGCCCCGAGCGCCGTCGCATCGAGGAGCCGGCGATCCAGCTCGCCTCGGCCAGCACCATATCCGCGCCGCTCACGACCGCGTCCTCGTCCGCAACGACGGCGAGTTCCTTCGCCTCGGCACCGCTCGCCTTCGCGCCCGAGATGCCGGCGCCGCAGCGGCCGGCGCTCGAGACGCCCCTGGTCACGCTGATCAAGAACGCGCCGCTGCCGCCTGGCCGTCCGCTCGATCTCGACCTGCCCAAGGCGCCGTTGCGCGCCTTCGTCGCCCCGCCGAGGGACGACCGCCGCGTGGCGCTGCTGCAGGCCTCCGACATCCGGGGCAGCCTGCCCTCGCGATAAGCGTCTGGCCGAAGCCTCCGCAACCCTCGTCCTGAGAAGCAGCCGCTGGCTGCGTCTCGAAGGATGCTTCAGGAGGCTCCGGAGATGCCTGGAACATCCTTCGAGACGCCGCTTCGCGGCTCCTCAGGATAAGGGCTGAAAAACCGTGTCAGCCTAACGTCGCATAGGACATCGCCGAAGCTCTGGCGTTATCCTCGCCGCAGTGCAACATTCAGATTGCTCTGCAATACGGGGAGACGCCATGACCGCGACGGACAAGGGCGGCCGGGAAACGGCCCAGCGCGACAAGCCGTGGATCTTCCGCACCTATGCGGGCCATTCCGATGCGTCGGAATCCAACAAGCTCTACCGGACCAATCTCGCCAAGGGCCAGACTGGCCTCTCCGTCGCCTTCGACCTGCCGACCCAGACCGGCTACGACCCGGACCATGTCCTGGCCCGCGGCGAAGTCGGCAAGGTCGGCGTGCCGATCTCCCATCTCGGCGACATGCGGGCGCTGTTCGACCAGATTCCGCTGGCGCAGATGAACACCTCGATGACGATCAACGCGACGGCGGCCTGGCTGCTCTCGCTCTATATCGCCGTCGCCGACGAGCAGGGCGCCGACCGCAAGCTGCTGCAGGGCACGACCCAGAACGACCTCGTCAAGGAATACCTCTCCCGCGGCACCTATGTTTTCCCGCCGCGCCCCTCGATGCAGCTCACCACCGACATCGTCGTGTTCACGGCCAGCGAGCTGCCGAAATGGAACCCGACCAACGTCTGCTCCTACCATCTGCAGGAGGCCGGAGCCTCGCCGGTGCAGGAGCTTTCCTTCGCGCTGGCGACGGCCATCGCCCTGCTCGATTCGATCCGCGCCCGGCCGGAAGTGAGCGCTGAGGAATTCCCCGGCACGGTCGGCCGCATCTCGTTCTTCGTGAATGCCGGGATGCGCTTCGTCACCGAGCTCTGCAAGATGCGGGCTTTCGTCGAGCTCTGGGACGAGATCACGCTCGGCCGCTACGGCATCGCCGATGAGGCGATGCGCCGCTTCCGCTATGGCGTGCAGGTCAATTCGCTGGGGCTGACCGAGCCGCAGCCCGAGAACAACGTCTATCGCATCCTGATCGAGATGCTGGCGGTCACGCTATCCAAGAAGGCGCGTGCGCGCGCCGTGCAGCTTCCGGCCTGGAACGAGGCGCTCGGCCTGCCGCGTCCCTTCGACCAGCAATGGTCCCTGCGCATGCAGCAGGTGCTTGCCTATGAGACTGACCTGCTCGAATTCGGCGACATCTTCGACGGCTCGACCGTGGTCGACGCCAAGGTGGCGGCGCTCAAGGCCGCCGCGCTGGAGGAACTGGCGAAGATCGACGACATGGGCGGCGCACTCGCCGCCGTCGAGAGCGGCTACATGAAGCAGGCGCTGGTCGAGAACGGCGCACGCCGCATCGAGGCGATCGAGCGTGGCGAGCAGGTCGTCGTCGGCGTCAACAAGTTCACCAACAGCGAGCCCTCCCCGCTCTCCGCGGGCGACGGCGCCGTCGTCACCGTGCCGGATTCGGTCGAGACCGAGGCCATCGCCCGGCTCAAGGCCTGGCGCTCGGCCCGCGATGCGAAAGCTGCCGAAGCGGCGCTCGCGGAACTTGCCGCCAGCGCCCGCGAGAACCGCAACGTCATGCCGGCCTCGATCGCCTGCGCCAAGGCCGGCGTCACCACGGGCGAATGGGCGCAGACCCTGCGCGAGATATTCGGCGAGTATCGTGCGCCAACCGGCGTCGACACGACCAAGCTCGGCGACGCCACCGGCCTCGCCACCGCCAAGGCCGCCGTGGAGAAGGCGACCGAGCGCCTCGGCCGCGCCCCGCGCTTCCTCGTCGGCAAGCCCGGCCTCGACGGCCATTCCAACGGCGCCGAACAGATCGCCGTGCGCGCCCGCGATGCCGGAATGAGCGTCAGCTATGGCGGCATCCGGCAGACGCCGGAGGAGATCGTCAGCGAGGCCCGTGAGCAGCAGGCTGACATCATCGGGCTCTCGATCCTGTCCGGCTCGCATCTGCCGCTGGTGCGCGACGTCACAGCCCGCCTGCGCGTCGCCGGCATGGACGTGCCCGTCGTCGTCGGCGGCATCATCCCGCCCGACGACGAGAACGCTCTGCGCAACATGGGCGTGGCGCGGGTCTATACGCCGAAGGATTTCGCGCTGGACGGCATCATCGCCGATGTCGCCGGGCTCGCGGCGAAAGGGGGATAAGCCGCTGTCATCCCATGCGCGCTGCGGCACGAAAGTGCTGCTGCGCAGATGCGGGATCGTGCGCAGGAAAAGGCGCCCTCTTGTCACGCGGTCCCGTGTCTGCGGCGCATCGCTTCGCGCTGCACCGCGCACGGGATGACGCTTACACCATCCCCACGCTCTTCAATTGCTGATAGGCCTTCAGGATCTCCTGAAGCGTGCCCTCTCGCGAACGGTCGCCGCCATTGGCATCCGGGTGGAAGCGCTTCACCAGCTCCTTGTAGCGTGCCTTGATAGCCGCTGAATCGGCGGTGTCGTCCAGCCCGAGCGTGTCCAGTGCCTTGCGCGCGACGATGCCGACGCGCGATTCCGGCTGGGCCGCCTGCTGCTTGTTGCGGGCGCCGAACAGGTTGAAGGCATCGTGCATGTCGGCGCTGGCCTCGCCATTCGCCTTGCGTCCGCGCTGCGACATCCGCGCAGCCTTGGAATTGACGCCGAGCTTCCAGGTCGGCCGGTGGCCGATCTCCTCCTGCTTCTGGTAGGCGGCGAGCGCCTCGTCATCCATGCCCGCGAAATAATTGTAGGTCGCGTTATAGGCCTTCACATGGTCCATGCAGAACAGGAAGAACTGGCCCTCGCGGCCACGCCCCTTCGGCGCCCGGAACTCGCCGGCGCGCGCGCAGCCCGGATGGTCGCAACGCGGCGCGTCGCTTTCCAGCGGCGCCTCCGCCTCGGAAGCTCCGATCCTGATGCTATCGAAAAGGCGTGAGTTGATGTTCATCGTCGACGGGTTATGAGACGCAGGAGCTAGGGCCGGCAAGTGCAATGCAGCGCATCGCCGAACCAACGAACAATCATGGCAACGGTGGCGCGATCATGACCTCAATCGCCGAAAGAATCACGCGAAAGCTGACCGAGGCCTTTGCGCCACAGGAGCTGAAGGTGATCGACGAATCACACCAGCATCAGGGCCATGGCGGCTGGCGCGAAGGCGGCGAGACTCACTTCCGGGTCAATATCGTGTCGGAAGCCTTTTCCGGCAAGTCCCGGCTGGAGCGCCACCGCCTCGTCAATGCTGCGCTGGCGCAGGAGCTGGCGGATCGGGTGCATGCCCTGGCGATCGCGGCAAAGGCCCCCGGAGAGGGCTGAACCTCACGCCTGTTCCGGCGCGATCAGCTCGACCGAGGGAAAGTAAGTCCTGTAGCGCCGGACATCGCGCGTCAGCAGGCGCAGGCCCGCCACCTCGGCATGAGCACCGATGAAGAAATCCGGCAGAACGCCGGTGCGCAGCCCGCCCGCGGCTCGATAGCGCCGAAACGCCTTGCCGGCTGCAAACAAGGCCTGCCGCGACATCGCGTCGACGATGACACCAAAATCGCTGAGCATGGCATCGAGCGTTTCGACATCGTCAAAGCGGATCGAAAGCTCCGCATAGATCACATCGTTGACGAACAGCGCTCCGGTCGCCATCGCAGCGCGCAGCTGGCTTGCTGACCATGCGCCCCACTTCGGATCGCTGGTGATCAGGTCGAAGAAGATGTTGGAGTCGACGAGCGTCGCCATCATGGCTCCCCGCGCGACATCTCCATGATCTCGTCCGTGCTGGGACCGGGCCCGGCGATACCAACCCATTTTTGGAAGGGATCAGTGCTCCCCTTCCCGCCTACCTTCAGCAGAACCACCTTGCCGTCGGGCTCCACCCGGAAATCCACCGCATGGCCCGGCTTGATGCCGAGCCTGTCGCGCACGGCCTTGGGGATCGTGACCTGCCCCTTGCTGGTGACCGTCGTCGCCATTACAGCCTCCGTATTACTCTGGCACGAAAAGTAATACCTGCCGCATCTAGCGGCAAGGGAGATCGGCTGTCAGGGCTTCGGCCGCGCCGGCGACAGCGCGTAGACCACGACCGAGGCCAGCAGCAGCGCGGCGAAGGCCCAGTGCAGGTTGGCGAAGGTCGTGGCCGCATCGAGCCCGGCCGCGCGCTGCTCCGCGATGAACCAGCCGGAAACCGACTGAACCGCACCCGCGCCCGCGATGAAGAGGAAGTTCACGAAGGTCATGCCGCGTCCGATCAGATGCTCGGGGAAGAACTGCCGCGCATGCGCCATCAGGATCGCATAAGTGAAGCCGGCCGCCCCGACGAGCGAGAACAGCGCCACCGCCGTCAGATGCGATTGCTGGCCGCTGAGCGCCAGCGCGGCGAAGCCGAGCGCCGTCAGCAACGTGCCCCAGGTCACGATCGCCTTGGCGCGGCCGGTGCGGCTTTCGAGCCAGCCATAGATGAAGGCACCGGCGATCATCGCGGCCGCCATGATCGAGGCGGCATGGCCGGCGGAGACCGGATCAAAGCCGTGGACCTGCGTCATGAACGGCCCGATCCAGAGCCCGCGGGCCGTCGCGACGATCGCATAGCCGGTGATGGTCAAGGGCGCGATCAGCCAGAGCGGCTTGAGCGCCAGAATGCTGGCAAGCCCTTGCAGCAGGCCCTCGTCGGGTTGGGCCGAAGCCGGTCGTGGCGGCGGGTCGCGCACCAGCGCCACCGCCAGCACGGTCGCGACGAGGAAGCCGACCGCCATCGCCATCATCGCGCCACGCCAGCCGAAATGTCCGGCGGCGATGGCGAGCGGTGCCGCACCCGCGATATTGCCGAGCGAGCCCAGCGCGATGAACAGCGAGGTCAGCAGGCCGAAGCGCTCCGGCGCGGCATTGCGCGCGAACAGGAACAGCGAGGACATGAAGACCGGTGAGCAGCCGATGCCGATCAGTGCCATGGCGAAGGCAGCCATGGCCGCGCTGCCGGCCTGCGTGAACAGGAAGGCGCCGACGGTGCCGATCGCCATGGCGAAGGCCACCGTCCGGCGCGGCCCGAGCCTGTCGAGCGCCCAGCCGACCGGGAACTGCGCCAGCGCGAAGGCCATGAACCAGGCAGCGCCAAGCAGACCGAAGGCGGCCGGGCCGATGCCGAGATCGGCCATGACCGGCCCGGCGATCACGCTCAGGAAGGAGCGGTAGAAGATCGACAGGACATAGGCCGGAAGCAGCGCAATGAAGACGATCACGTCGGGAATTCCGCTTCTGCCGGCCGGCTTGGGGCTTACTTGATGCGTTCGAGCACGGAAACGTAGTTCGCGACCGCCGCCCCGCCCATGTTGAAGATGCCGCCGAGGCGCGGCTCGCTGAGCTGCATGCCCTCCGGCGCCTCGCCGGCAAGCTGCATGGCCGAGAGCACATGCATCGAGACGCCGGTCGCGCCGATCGGATGGCCCTTGGCCTTGAGGCCGCCGGAGACGTTGACCGGCAGCTTGCCGTCCTTCAGCGTCCAGCCTTCCTTGATCGCCCGCGCCCCGTCGCCTTCCTTGGTCAGGCCCATCGCCTCGTATTCGATCAGCTCGGCGACGGTGAAGCAGTCATGCGTCTCGACGAAGGAGAGATCGTCGAGCGTCACGCCGGCATCGGCCAGAGCCTTCTTCCAGGCCAGCGCCCCGCCCTCGAATTTCAGGATGTCGCGCTTCGACATCGGCAGGAAATCCTGGACATGGGCCATGCCGCGGAAGCCGACGGCGCGGCGCATCCTGAGCGCCGTCTCCGCGTCGGCCAGCACCAGCGCGGCGGCGCCGTCCGAGACCAGCGAACAGTCGGTGCGCTTCAGCGGGCCGGCGACATAGGGGTTCTTCTCGCTCTCCTCGCGGCAGAAGGCGTAGCCGAGGTCCTTGCGCATCTGGGCATAGGGGTTGTCGACGCCATTCTTGTGGTTCTTCGCCGCGATCATCGCGAGCGCGTCCGACTGGTCGCCATGGCGCTGAAAATAGGCCGCCGCGATCTTGCCGAAGACGCCGGCGAAGCCACCCTGCACCTCGCTATCCTCCGGCAGGTAGGAGGCCTTGAGCAGGTTCTTGCCGATCTCGGGACCCGGCGTCTTGGTCATCTGCTCGACGCCGACGACGAGCACGACCTTGGCCGCACCCGCCTTGATCGCGCGCACGCCCTGATGCACCGCGGCCGAGCCGGTGGCGCAGGCATTCTCGACACGAGTAGTCGGCTTGAAGCGCAGCGCCGGATCGGCCTGCAGCACCAGCGATGCCGTGAAGTCCTGCACCGAGAAGCCGGCGTTGTAATGGCCGAGCACGATCTCGTCGACATCGTCGGCAGTGATGCCGGCATCGACGAGGGCCTCGACCGCCACCCGCACGATCAGGCTTTCGACGGTCTCGGCATCCTGCTTGCCGAACGGTGTATGGGCCCAGCCGACGATCGCAGCGCTCATGGCGAAATCTCCCTTAATGTGCAGCTACACGTTATCTTGGCAGCCTTGAGCCGCCCGGCAAGCCGGTATCCGCGCATGGTGGCCGTGCACGGATCGGCTGGCGAGCTTTTCCCAGAACTAGCCGGCCCTCCTGATCACTGCAACGCCAGCGATAGCAGGAGCCCGACGCCGCCGACGATCATCGCCATGCCCAGCATCTCGCGCCGGCTGGTGCCCTCCGCGAACAGCTTGCGCGAGGCGATCTGCGCCAGCGGCACCTCGATCAGCGCCAGCGTGCGGACATTGGCCGCCGTCGTCAGCGAGAACCCGATGAACCAGAACTGCGACGCGGCCGCGCCGAGAAAGCCGGCCGAGAGCGAGCGGCGCCAGCTCTTCAGGCTGAGGATCAGGGCCTGCCGGTCGGCAACGAGCATGTAGACGACCAGCAGCAGAGTCTGGAGCCCGAGGCCGAGCACGAGGATGGTCGAGGCGCGGATCAGGAACGAGCCCTCCGGCAGGGCCTGGATGCCGCCACGGAAGCCGATCGCGGACAGCGCGAAGAAGGCACCCGAGACGATGCCGAACACAGCCGGCCGCAAGCCGGCGCGGGTCAGCTTCTCGCCGGGCTTCCACGACACCACGATCACGCCGGCCGTGGCGATGGCGATGGCGAGGAACTTCATCGGCGTCAGCGCGTCGCCGAGCAGCAGCGCGCCGAACAGCGCGACCTGCACCGGCTCCGTCTTGGTATAGGCGGTCGTCACCGCGAAGGAGCGCTCGCGCATCGCCGCCAGCATCAGCGCGGTCGCCGCGATCTGCGTCAGCGCGCCCCACAGCGTGTAGCCGAGCGAGGCCATGCCGATCGCCGGCGGCAGGCGCTGCAGGCCGAGGCAGGCGAGCGCCAGGAACAGCATTGCGAAGGGCAGGCCGAACAGGAAGCGCACCTGTGTCGCGCCGACGACGCCGATGATGTCGGTCAGTGAGCGCTGCGCCAGATTGCGCGCGGTCTGCAGGAGCGAGGCGGCGATGGTCGCCGGTATCCAGAGAAGGCCGAAAGCCACGCGACAAGCCTCGGAGAAACAAGAGAACCTTCCGCTTGTGGACCGGCCGCCGCAGCTAGGCAAATCGCTCCGCAGAGGGTAGGTATGCATTCTAGGGCGGACAAATGCGGCGGCCGTCTCGAAATTGCCGCATGCGTCGCGTTGAACCCTGCGCCGTCGTCACCGGCCAAGCTATCCGCAAGACCGCTCCGAACAAGACAGGTTCAGACCCGCCCGATGATCGCTTCCCGCCTCGCAGCCGCCGCTTTCGTCCTTGGCGCCGTCCTGACCGGATCGGCCTCGGCTGGGACGAGCCTCGTCATCGACGCCTCCAGCGGCGCCGTGCTGTCGAGCGAAAACGGAAGCCAGGCCTGGCGCCCGGCCTCCACCACCAAGATGATGACGCTCTATCTCGCGCTGAAGGCGATCCGGGAAGGGCGCCTTGGGCTGGAGACCGCGATACCGGTCTCGAAGCTCGCCGCAAGCCAGCCGCGCGTGAAGGTCTATGCCAAGCCGGGGTCGGAGATCACGCTCGACAACGCGCTGCGCATCATGATGGTCAAGTCGGCCAACGACATCGCCTATGTCGTGGCCGAGGGTGTCGGCGGCGACGTCCCGACCTTCGTCGCCATGATGAATGCGGAGGCGCAGCGCCTCGGCATGCGCGACACCCGCTTCGTCAATCCCAATGGCTGGGACCATCCGGACCAGCAGACTAGCGCCCGCGACCTCGCCGTGCTCGCCATGGCGCTGATGCATGATTTCTCGCAATACTCCGATTACTGGGGCACCTCGGCCGTGCAGCTCGGCAAGCAGGTGATGCACAACACCAACGGGCTGGTCGGCCGCTATTCCGGCATCGGCGGCATGAAGACCGGCTTCACCTGCGCCTCCGGCTTCAACGTCGTCGCGACCGCGAGCCGTGGCGGGCGCACGCTCATCGCCGTCGTGCTGGGCTCGACCTCGGGCACCGACCGCACGGTGAAGGCAGCCCAGCTCCTCGACGAGGGCTTCGCGGCCTGGGGCGGCTCCGGCTACAGCGTCTCCTCGATGCCGCCCAGCGGCGCCCGCGCCCCCAATATCTGCGACGAGGTCCGTAATCGCGGCGGCGGTGTCGCGCTCGCCGACGACGCCGATCTGTCCGGCCCGATCGCGGCCGCCGCTTCCGCCAACAGCGGCAACGATTCCGATGGCGGCCGCTTCGCGACGGCCTTCACCACCCAGTCGGCGGGCCCGGTCGCGACCCGCTCGCCGCGCGGCCGCGTCGTGCTCGGCCCGCGCGCCGAGGTGGTTCCGATGCAGGTTTCCTTCGGCCGCAGCCCCGGCTCCGCGTCCGCCCCGATCGCGGCCAACGCGACGGCGCAGCCGAGCTCGCGCGTCGCCCGCGGCACCCCGACCATCGCGCCGGAAGCCCCTGTTGCCGCCGGCCTCGTCGTGCCGCCGACCCGCCGCACCGCCTCGAGCAACGGCGCGATCCCGCGCGGCGCCAATGCCTTCGCGCCGGCGAATACGCCGGTCCAGCCCTCCAGCGATGCCTTCGAGTCCGGCCCGCTGCGTCTGCAGGGCGCCGTGCAGGCCGGTGCGGCCAATGCCGCGAGCCTGCGCCCCGGCGCGGCCGCCGGCATCAAGCCCACTGCGCGCAGCGCCAAGCCCGAGAAGGCGCAGGCGGCCAAGACCCAGCCGGCAAAGGCCCAGCCGATCAAGATCCCGCCGACGCGCGCCGTTCCGGCCAAGCCGAAGCCCTCCCAGGCTGCCGTGAAGCCCTCGACGGCCAAGCCGGCCGCCGGAGCCAAGGCTAAGCCCGCCAACGACGCCTGAGGCAGGATTGGGCGCTGGAGGCCCCGAGCGGGACCGCATGAGCGAGCGCCAGGGACTTGCTCTCGCGCTGGCTTCGGCCGCCGCTTTCGGCACCAATATCGTCAGCGCCCAGATCGCCGGGCAGGCCGGTCTGAGCGGCCCGCTCCTCGTCTTCTACCGCGTCCTGCTGATGCTCGCGCTCGTCGGCGGCGCGGCGCTCATCTGGCGCGGCTCGCTCGCCCTGCGGCGTGAAGAGCGCCAGCCCGTCCTGCTCTTCGGCCTAGCGACGGCACTGGTCGGCATCGCCTATCTCTCCTCGGTCGCCTTCGTCCCGGTCTCGGTCGCCGCCGTGGTGTTCTACACCTTCCCGATCCTGATCGTTCTGGCCGAGCCTTTGCTGACGCCGGCCCCCTTCCGCGCCGACCGGCTGGCCGTCGCGCTCGTCGCCTTCCTCGGCATCGCGCTGGTCGTCGGGCCGGACCTGCACGGGCTCGATCCGCGCGGGCTTGCTCTGGCCGGGCTGGCGAGCATCTGCGCCGCCGCCCAGTTCTTCGCCGCCGCCCGCTGCGCGGAGACACCGACCTTGCCCAAGCTGTTCTGGTCGCATGTCGTGATCCTGCCCGTCGCCGGGGCGGTGCTGCTGGCGACAGGCGGCTTCCTGCCGCCCCAGACCTTCCTGCTCGCGCCCATCGCCGTCGCCATCACCTATGGCGGCTATATCGTCGGTTTCCTGTTCCAGATCCTCGCGCTCGCCCGCGTCGCGCCCGGTCCTGCCGGCCTCGCCTTCTGCGCCGAGCCGGTCTTCGCCGTGATCATCGCCGCCTTCGTGCTCGCCGAGCGGCTGGGGCCGCTGCAATATGCCGGCTGCGCCCTTGTCATCGCCGCCATCGCCACTAATGTAATATTAGAACAAACGAGGCGGAGCGTCGTGCCTGCCTAAAGGCCTGCGATCCATGACCGGCGACCCTGCCCGCCCACAGCCCGTTCCGCTTTCCCTGCTCACCGGCTTTCTCGGCGCCGGCAAGACCACCTTGCTGAACCGCCTGCTCAAGGATCCGGCGCTCGTCGGCACACTCGTGCTCGTCAACGAGTTCGGCGAGATCGGCCTCGACCACCTGATGATCGAAGGCGTCGAGGAGAACATGATCCTCCTCGAATCCGGCTGCCTATGCTGCACGATCCGCGACGACCTCATCGTCACACTGGAGGACCTGCTGCGCCGGCGCGACAATGGCCGCATCGCGCCCTTCTCGCGTCTGGTCATCGAGACGACCGGGCTGGCCGACCCTGCGCCGATCCTCAACGTCCTGATCAATCATCCCTATCTCGCGATGCGCTTCCGGCTCGACGGCGTCGTCACGCTGGTCGATGCGGTCAACGGCATGGCGACGCTCGACGCGCATGAGGAAGCTCGTCGGCAGGTCGTCGCCGCCGATCGGCTCGTGCTGACCAAGGCCGAGCTCGCCGCGCCCGAAACCGTCGCGGCCCTGCGGCAACGCCTCGACAGCCTCAACCCCGGCGTCGCCATTCTGCCGCCGGGCGCGCCCGCCGCGGAGCTGATCGGCGCCGGGCTCTACGATCTTGCGAAGCAGCCCCATGCCCTGCGCCACTGGCTGGCCGAGGACGCCCTGCCCGGCCACCACCATCATGGCCACGATCACCACCATGGCGACCATCATCACCACGGGCACGATCACGCCCATGGGCAGGACCCGCACGACGTCAACCGCCATGACGCCTCGATCCGCGCCTTCGTCCTGACCGCCGAACAGCCGGTCGCCCGCACCACGTTCGAGCTGTTCTGGACCTTGCTGCGCTCGATCCACGGCCCGCGCCTGCTGCGGCTCAAGGGGCTGGTCGATATCGCCGGAGAACCCGGCCGGCCCCTGCTCGTCCACGCCGTCCAGCAGATTCTGCATCCGCCGATCCAGCTCGATTCCTGGCCGGATGCGGACCATCGCTCCCGCCTCGTCCTGATCGTCAGGGATATCGAGGAGGACACGGTGCGCAAGCTCTGGGCGGCCTTCCTCGGGCAGGCATCCGCACAACCGCAAACCGCCTGAGCCCGGCCCATTTCTTGAACCCGCCCCCCTGAGCCGCAAGGCGCGCCTGCGCGCCTTGCCATTCCGGCACAGCCATGCGCCGGAACGATCCAGGAAGGGTACGGGCAGATGAGCACGATCAGGGCTCTGGCGGCGACCGAGGGCAGCGCGGCAGCCCCCCTGCCAAACCTGCCGCCTCCCCATCCCGATGCGGCGATCTACAGCGAATTGAAGGCGCTCGGCGCTTGCTACTCCATCCGCCATGAATGGGCGGACCTTGCGAGCCGCGCGCTCGAAGCCAATCCCTGCCTCGAGCCGGGCTTCGCGCTGGCCGCCACGCAGCATCTCGTCTCCTTCCGCGACGCCGAACTGATGCTGCTCTGGCAGGGTGATCCGAGCTCGGAACAGCGCCAGCTCGTCGGGCTCGTGCCCTGCCGCACGCGCCGCCGCCTCCTTGCCTCCGACACGCTGGAAGGCTTCGCCGATCCGCGCCTGCTGAACGGCACGCCGCTGATCGACCGCACCCTCGCCGCTCCCGCGCTGAATGCCTTCCTGCGCGGCTGGCACGAGCACAGCGGCGTCTCCCACACGTTCTCGCTGTCGGGGATCGATCCGGCCGGCGCCTTCGCGGCCACGCTCGCGCGCGTTGCCGAGGGACATGGCGTCGCCGTCGGCTGGCAGCCGCTGGTCGGGCGGGCGCTCGAACTCCCGCCGACCGCCCGCATCGCCTCCTCCGACGAAACCTTGCGGGACAGGGGCCGTCTCGCCCTCGCCGAGGCCATGAACCAGACCGACAGGCGCGATGCCGTCGAGATCCTGCTGGCGATCGAGGCTTCCGGCTCGCGCGGCCGGGCCGGCAAGGCCACGCTGCAGGATACCCGCGAGGTCGGCTTCCTGCGCAGCATGAGCCGCGATCTCGGCCGGCAGAAGCTCTGCCGCATCGCCATTCTCGTGCTGGACGAGAGGCCGATCGCCGCCGCGCTCACGCTGGGAAAAGGCCCTTCCTGCTGGCTCTATCACGGCGTCGGCGACGAGGCCTATGCCGAGCTGGAACCCCTGCCGATGCTGCTCGCCATGATGCGCAAGGCGCAGCCCGCGCGGCAGATTCTCCTGCCCGGCGGGCTGCCGCTCTTCGGCGCCCGCGACGAGGCCTTCGGCATGATCAGCCTGACCCGGCGCCCGCAGCAGCGCGCGCGCCGGCCGGCCGAACTGGCCATTCACATGCGCGAACGCATGGCCCGCGCGCTGTTCAGGCCTCGGCCCGCAGAAGTCGACGGATGATCTTGCCGGTCGTCGTCAGCGGCAGCTCGTCGCGGAAGGCGATCTCGCGCGGATACTCATGGGCGGACAGCCGCGCCCGCACGAAGCTCTGAAGCTCGGAGACCAGGGCCTGCGAGCCGCCATGCCCGGGCTTCAGCACGACGAAGGCTTTGACGATCTCGGTGCGCAGCGGGTCGGGCTTACCGACCGCCGCCGCCAGCGCCACGGCCGGATGGCGCAGCAGGCAATCCTCGATCTCGCCCGGCCCGATGCGATAACCCGAGGAGGTGATCACGTCGTCGTCGCGGCCGATGAAGCGGACATAGCCGTCCTCGTCCTCGACGCCCTCGTCGCCGGTCGTCATCCAGTCGCCGACGAACTTGGCCGCCGTCGCTTCCGGATTGCGCCAGTATTCCAGGAACATCACCGGGTCGGGCCGTCTGACGGCGATCTGCCCCTCTTCGCCGGCCGCGCAGACCGAGCCGTCCGGCCGGATGATCGCGACCTCGTGGCCCGGCACCGCCTTGCCGATGTTGCCCGGACGGCTGACGCCGATCGCCGCGCTGGAGGCGAGCACGAGATTGCACTCGGTCTGGCCATAGGCCTCGTTGATGGTCAGCCCGAGCGCCTCGCGGCCCCATTCCAGCGTCTCGGCGCCGAGCGCCTCGCCAGCCGCTGCGACCGTGCGCAGGTTGAGGTTCCAGCGTCCCTGCGGACTACCGGCGCCGCGCATCATCCTGAGCGCCGTCGGCGGCACGAAGGCATTGCGGATGCCGAGATCCTGGATCAGCCGGTAGGCTTCCTCCGGCTCGAAGCGCGTCACTGGCCGCGCCACCACCGCGACGCCGAAATGCAGCGCCGGCAGCAGCATGTTGAGCAGCCCGCCGGCCCAGGCCCAGTCAGCCGGCGTCCAGGCGAGATCGCCCGGCCGCGGCATGAATTCATGCGGCATCTGCACGCCCGGCAGATGGCCGGGCAACACGCGATGGCCGTGCAGCGCCCCCTTCGGATTGCCCGTCGTGCCCGAGGTGTAGATCATCAGAGCCGGATCGTCCGGCGTGGTCTCGACCGGGGTGAAATCCGGGCGGCCCTCCGCCAGCAGCGCATCCCAGCCTTCGACCGCGCCATCGGCGCCGTCGGTGGAGATCCGCAGGCCGAGTTCCGGCAGCGGCTGAGTGATCTGACCGAGCTTCGCCAGCCCGCCAGCATTGGTCACCACGACCTTCGCAGCCGAGTCGGTCAGGCGGTAGGCCAGCGCATCGACGCCGAACAGGGCCGCCAGCGGCACGGCGATCGCGCCGAGCTTGTAGGCGGCCAGATGCGCCGTCAGCACGGCCCGCCCTTGCGGCAGCAGGATCGCGATGCGGTCGCCCCGACCAACACCGCGCGCGCGCAATGCATCGGCCAGTCGGTTGGAGTGCTCGCGCAGCCAGCCGAAGCTGACCGGCGTCACCTGCCAGTCCGTGGAGACTTCGATGATGGCCGGACGGTCGGGCTCAACCGCCGCCCAGCGGTCGCAGACGTCGACGGCAATGTTGTAGCGATGGGGAATGCGCCAGCGGAAGCCCTCGCGCAACGCGGCGTAATCAGTCAGGTCTGGCAGGATCAAGATAGGTGTCCGGTGGGAGGCGCGGCACGATAGGCAGGCCGTTCCCCCCTGTCACCCGCGTCTTGCGTATCATCTCCCAGCGTAACGATGCGCTCAGAACATGCGTTCGGCCGCCGGCGGCAGATAGGCGTCGGTGAAGGCGTCTCCCGCCCGCGCCCTGTCCCGGAACGCGCCCGCCAGAGCAAGCTGGCCCAGCGCCTGCGTCCAGCGTTCGCTGTCGATCCCGCCCAGCCCGTGTGCCCGGACATAGGGCGTCAGGACGTTGCGCTCGATCACGGCCGCGAGCTTGTCGCGCTCGACCTCGACCTGGGCGCTTTCGTTGCGGCGCAGGACGAACTGCGCCCCGGCGCCCGGATTGACGGCGACATCGCGGATGCCGCGCATCACGGCGCGGACCAGCCCGCGCACCGCATCCGGCTTGCTCGCGAGGAGCTTTCCGGAGACGATCACGGCGCTGCCATAGAGCAGGAGGCCATACTCGGCCATTTCCATCAGCACGATATCGTCGCCCGGCACGCCGCGCGCCTTCAGGGAAACGGCGGTGGAGGGACCGAAGGCGAAGAGCGCATCGATCTCGCCGGAGGCCAGCATCGGCTCGCGCACCGGCAGGCCGATGGTCTCGATCCTGATCTTGCTGTCGTCGATCTTGTTGAGGCTCTTGAACAGCGGCCACTGCGCGAAGCTGGCATCGATGCTCGCGGTGCCGAGCTTGCGGCCTTCGAGGCTCGTCGGTGCGGTGGTGATGCCCCGGCTCTTGCGGCCGATCAGGGCGTAGCCCGGCCGGTCATGGACGATCATCACCGCCTTGAGATCGGAACTCGGGTTCTCGTCGCGGAAGCGGATCAGCGCGTTGATGTCGCCGAAACCGGCATCCTGCGCACCCGATGCCAGCCGCTGCAGCATGGCGCGCGCGCCATTGCCCGGCTCGATCACGACATCGAGCCCCTCGGTGCCGAAATAGCCCTTGTCCTGCGCGGCGAGGAAAGGCGCCGTCAGCGCGTCGAAGCGCCGGTCCAGCGCGAAGCGGACCGCCGTGCTGCCCTGCGCGCGCGCAGCCCCCGCTCCTCCTGCACAGGCTGCCACGGCCCCGGCCACCAGCCGTCCGAAACCGCGTCGGCACAGCATCGAGGAACGGGCGGGCGAAGCGATCGGCATGTCTGGCCTCCGGGCGCCATGCTGTCTGGGGCACGGCATGTCCGTGCGTCCAGCCTTCCTGACATCATAAAATGTTGAAATGCCGTCAACGTGACGGAAGTTCCGTTGCGATTTCGGATTGCACCGGCCCTTGTCTTTCCTTGGAAGACAAGCCTGCGCCATTCTCGCAGCCGATCGTTCCTGATCCCTCCTGCAAACGAATGAGGGGCCAGAAGGCCCCTCGTCGCATCGCCTCGATTTCGGATGGAACGCCCTCAGGCGGCGCGGTAACGCGACAGCCAATGCGCATAGGGCGCCGGCAAGGTGGCCCAGGCCGGGTTCTCGACGCCCAGCGCCTGTGCCGCCGCATAGGGCCAGTGCGGATCGGCCAGCAGCGGCCGGCCCAGCGTCACCAGATCGACCTTGCCTTCCCGCACCAGTGCGTCGGCCTGCTCGGGCTTGCTGATATACCAGCTCGTCGAGGCCGGCAGGCCGGTCTCGCGGCGCACCCGCTCGGCGACCGGCCCCAGGAAGGCCGGGCCCCACGGGATCTTTGCCTCGGTGGTCGAGAAGCCAACGCTGACATCGATGAAATCGAGCCCTTCGGCCTTGAAGCGCTTCACCAGCTCGATCGCTTCGGCGAGCGTCTCCTCGTCGCGGCCGTCATATTCGATCACGCCGAGCCGGGCCGAAAGCGGGCGGTTCTCCGGCCAGACCTTGCGGACGGCGGCCAGCGTCTCGATCAGGAAGCGGCTGCGGTTCTCGAAGCTGCCGCCATAGGAATCGTCACGCTTGTTGGCGTGCGGCGACAGGAAGTTCTGCGCGAGATAGCCATGGGCGAAATGCAGCTTCAGCCACTGAATGCCGATATCGCGGGCACGCTCCGCCGCGGCGACGAAATCGTTCCGCACGCGCTCGATATCGGCTGTCGTCATCGCGCGGGGAACGCGCGGCAGCCCGCCGCCATGCGCCACCGCCGACGGGGCGATCGTCTCCCAGCCGCGCTCGTCATTGGCCGGGATATGGTCGTCGCCCTCCCAGGGCAGGTTGGCGCTGGCCTTGCGCCCGGCATGGCCGATCTGGATGCCGGCAACCGCGCCGGCCTTGCGCATCTCGGCGACGATCGGCGCCAGCGCTTCGGCCTGCCCATCGTTCCAGAGCCCGAGGCAGCCGGGCGTGATCCGCCCTTCCGGCGAGACGCCGGTCGCCTCGATCACCACAAGGCCGGTGCCGCCACGCGCCAGCCCGGCGAGATGCGCCCGGTGCCACTCATTGGCGACGCCATCCTGCGCCATGTACTGGCACATCGGCGAGGCGATGATGCGATTGCGAAGGGTGACGTCCTTCAGGCTGAAGGGATCGAACAGGCCAGGCATGATGCGGCTCCAGGCGGGTGGGTTTCTATATTTCGATAATTCGATAATTCGATATTTTTCGAATTTTGGCAAGTTCAAAACCCTGTGATAAGCTGCCGCCCATGCGCCACGCCCGCCTGCCCGCCTCCGAAGAGATCGCGCTCGAAGACGTCTTCCACGCGCTGAGCGACCCGTTCCGGCTCGAAGTCGTGCGCCGGCTTGCGGTCGAGGGCGAGCAGAGCTGTCAGGCCCTGGAGGGCGACCGGCCGAAGTCGAGCGTCTCCCATCATTTCCGTGTGCTGCGCGAGGCCGGTCTGATCCGCACCCGCAACGAGGGCGTGACGCGGATGAACGCGCTCCGCCGCGACGATATCGAGCAGCGCTTCCCCGGCCTGCTCGCCTGCGTCGTCCCCAAGTCGAACGATTGATCGCCTCCCGGTTCCGCTTCGCGGGCCGCCGTCCTATGCTCGCGGCATGAGCCTTCCCTACCGTCCCAATGTCGGCATCGCCCTGTTCAATGCGCAGGGCCTCGTCTTCGCCGGCCGCTCGCATAGCGCCGGTCCCGAGATCGTCCTGCCCGGCTTCGACTGGCAGATGCCGCAGGGCGGCATCGATCCCGACGAGGACATCGTTGCCGCCGCCCGCCGCGAGCTGGAGGAGGAAACCGGCGTCATCCAGGCCGAGCTGCTTGCGGTGACCGAAGACTGGTGGAGCTACGATTTCCCACCCTATGACGGTCCCTGGCACAAGCTCTCCGCCTTCCGGGGCCAGCGCCAGCGCTGGGTCGCCTTCCGCTTCACCGGCAGCGAGGGCGCGATGGATATCGGCAAGCCTAATGGCGACGAGCCGCCGGAATTCAGCGAATGGCGCTGGAGACCGCTCGCCGAGATGCCGGATCTGGTCGTGCCGTTCAAGCGGCCGGTCTACGAGAGGGTGGCGCAGGCGTTCGCACAATTTGCGCGTTGAACCGGCTCGTCATTCTCGGGCGAAGCGCAGCGCAGACCCGAGAATCTCGTGACGAGAAGGAGCAGGAGCCTCACCCGGCATGAGATGCTCGGGTCGAGCCCGAGCATGACGCAAGTGTCGGCAGCCAACGAAAAAGGGCCGCTTGCGCGGCCCTTTCCAAATTCCAAAGCTCAGGCGCGGATCACGCCGCCTTGCGCTGCTCGAAGACGTGCTTGAACTCGCGCAGCTGCACCAGCGTATCGTGCAGGCGCTTCTTCTCGTCGTCATTATGCGAGCCGGCGAGACGGGTCTCGGCGGTCAGGATCTCGGCATCCAGAACGGCGGTATCGACGTCCTCGATGAAGCGGCCCTGCTCGGCCAGGATCGTCGTCGACGCCTGGTTGATCTCGACGAGGCCACCGTTGACGAAGAATTCCTTGCCGTTGTTCTCGGTCGTCTGGACGAAGACGATGCCGGCCTTGAGCGTCGCGACGAGCGGCGCGTGGCCCGCGAGCACGGTCATCTCGCCCTCGACCGAGGGGACGATGACGCTGACGACGTCGCCCGAGAACAGGATACGCTCCGGCGAGACGAGTTCGAACTTGAAGGTGGCCATCGTTTCATTCTCCCCGGCTCGTCATGGCCGGGCTTGACCCGGCCATCTCGGAAACCAGCGGTTTCTGGTCATGAGATCCCCGGGCAAGCCCGGGGATGACGCATTCGGTCGCTTACGCGGCCTCGGCGGCCAGGCGCTGCGCCTTCTCGACGGCTTCGTCGATCGAGCCGACCATGTAGAAGGCCGCTTCCGGCAGGTGGTCGTACTTGCCCTCGACCAGGCCCTTGAAGCCCTTGATCGTGTCCTCGAGCGGGACGAGCTTGCCGGGCGAGCCGGTGAAGACTTCCGCGACGAAGAACGGCTGCGACATGAAGCGCTCGATCTTGCGGGCGCGCGCCACGGTCAGCTTGTCGTCTTCCGAGAGCTCGTCCATGCCCAGGATCGCGATGATGTCCTGCAGCGACTTGTAGCGCTGGAGGGTCTGCTGAACGCGGGTCGCGACCTCGTAATGCTCCTCGCCGACGATGTCGGCCGAGAGCATGCGCGAGGTCGAGTCGAGCGGGTCGACCGCCGGGTAGATGCCCTTTTCCGCGATCGAACGCGACAGAACGGTACGCGCGTCAAGGTGAGCGAACGAGGTGGCGGGCGCCGGGTCGGTCAGGTCGTCCGCCGGGACGTAGATCGCCTGCACCGAGGTGATCGAGCCCTTGTTCGTGGTGGTGATGCGCTCCTGCAGGTTGCCCATGTCGGTGGCGAGCGTCGGCTGATAGCCCACCGCCGAAGGGATACGGCCGAGCAGCGCGGACACTTCCGAGCCGGCCTGCGTGAAGCGGAAGATGTTGTCGACGAAGAACAGAACGTCCTGACCCTTGTCGCGGAAGTCCTCGGCGATGGTCAGACCGGCGAGAGCGACGCGCATGCGGGCGCCCGGGGGCTCGTTCATCTGGCCGTAGACCAGGGCGCACTTGGAGCCAGCGGTCGAACCGTTGTTCTCCTTGGGGTTCTTGTTGACGTTGGACTCGATCATCTCGTGATAGAGATCGTTGCCCTCACGGGTGCGCTCACCGACGCCGGCGAACACGGAGTAGCCGCCGTGGGCCTTCGCGACGTTGTTGATCAGCTCCATGATCAGCACGGTCTTGCCGACGCCGGCGCCGCCGAACAGGCCGACCTTGCCGCCCTTGGCGTAAGGCGCCAGCAGGTCGACGACCTTGATGCCGGTGACGAGGATCTGCGCCTCGGTCGACTGCTCGGAATAGGCCGGGGCCGGCTGGTGGATGCCGCGGGTGGCGGAGGTCAGGATCGGGCCGGCCTCGTCGACCGGCTCACCGATGACGTTCATGATGCGGCCGAGCGTCTCGTCGCCGACCGGAACCGCGATCGGGGCGCCGGTATCGGTGACCGACTGGCCACGGACCAGACCTTCGGTCGAGTCCATCGCGATGGTGCGGACGGTGTTCTCGCCGAGATGCTGGGCGACCTCGAGGACGAGGCGGTTGCCGAGGTTGTCGGTCTCGAGCGCGTTCAGAATCTCCGGCAGGGCGCCGTCGAACTGCACGTCGACGACGGCACCGATGACCTGGGCAACGCGGCCGGTGCCGGTGTTGGCGGGCTTCTCGGTGGTCTTCTTGGTGGTCTTGGTAGCGGCTTTGGCCATGGCGGAACCTCGGGACTAGCGCATTCGGATGTGACGGCAGCCGGCGGCTTGCGCCACCGGCGAAGATTAGGCGGTTAGAGCGCTTCCGCGCCGGAGATGATCTCGATCAGTTCCTTCGTGATCATCGCCTGGCGCGAGCGGTTGTAGATCTGCGTCTGCTTCTTGATCATCTCGCCGGCGTTGCGCGTGGCGGAATCCATCGCCGACATGCGCGCGCCCTGTTCGGAAGCGGCGTTCTCAAGCAGCCCGCGCAGGACCTGGACGGTCAGGTTGCGCGGCAGCAGCGCTTCCAGGATCTCGCCCTCGTCCGGCTCGTAATCGTAGACGGCGTCGGTCTGCTTCGTGCCTTCCGGGATTTCGGCCGGGATGATGCGCTGCGCGGTCGGGATCTGGGCGATCACCGAGCGGAAGCGCGAGAAGAACAGCGTCGCGACGTCGAACTCGCCATTGCCGAAGCGGGCCAGCACGTTCTGGGCGATCGCCTCCGCATTGGCGAAGCCGACCTGCTTGAACTCGCGCAGGTCGATGAACTCGATGATCTCCGCGGCGAACTGGCGACGCAGGATATCGTAGCCCTTCTTGCCGACGCAGATGATCTTGACCGTCTTGCCCTCGGCCTTCAGCGCATTCGCCTTGTCACGGGCGAGGCGCGCGATCGAGGAGTTGAAGGCGCCGCACAGGCCGCGCTCGGCGGTCAACACCAGCAGCAGATGCACCTTGTCGGAGCCCGTGCCGGCGATCAGGCGCGGCGCGCTCGACCCGGACACGCCGGAAGCGAGGTTCGACAGCACCGTCTCCATGCGCTCGGCATAGGGACGCGCGGCCTCGGCGGCCGTCTGCGCCCGGCGCAGCTTCGCAGCCGCGACCATCTGCATGGCCTTGGTGATCTTCTGCGTCGACTTCACCGAAGCGATGCGATTGCGTAGGTCCTTAAGGGACGGCATCCGATCTTGATCCCCTACCCGTCAGCCGCCTGTCTGCGGCGACGAAGCAATTCAGAGAAGCGGCGCGGCGGAGGCAGATGCCTCACCGCGCCGGCAATGATGATCAGGCGAAGGACTTCGCGAAGCCCGCGACGATGTCCTTGAGCTTGGCGGCGTTGGCGTCCGACAGATCCTTGGACGAGCCGATCTCGTTGAGCATGTCGGCATGCTTGCCGCGCACCAGCGAGAGCAGGCCGTCCTCGAAGGCGCGGACCTTGCTGACCGGCAGCGCGTCGAGATAGCCGTTCACGCCGGCATAGATCACGACGACCTGCTCTTCCATCTTCAGCGGCGAGAACTGCGGCTGCTTCAGGAGCTCGGTCAGGCGGGCGCCGCGGTTGAGCAGGCGCTGCGTGACCGCGTCGAGGTCCGAACCGAACTGGGCGAAGGCGGCCATCTCGCGATACTGGGCGAGCTCGCCCTTGATCTTGCCGGCGACCTTCTTGGTGGCCTTGGTCTGCGCCGACGAACCGACGCGCGACACCGACAGACCGACGTTCACGGCCGGGCGGATGCCCTGGTAGAACAGGTCCGTCTCAAGGAAGATCTGGCCGTCGGTGATCGAGATCACGTTGGTCGGGATGTAGGCGGACACGTCGTTCGCCTGCGTCTCGATGACCGGCAGAGCCGTCAGCGAGCCGAGGCCGGCGGCCTCGCCCATCTTCGCCGCGCGCTCGAGCAGGCGGGAGTGGAGATAGAACACGTCGCCCGGATAGGCTTCGCGGCCCGGCGGGCGGCGCAGCAGCAGCGACATCTGGCGGTAGGCGACGGCCTGCTTGGAGAGGTCGTCATAGATGATGACGGCGTGCATGCCGTTATCGCGGAAGAACTCGCCCATCGAGCAGCCGGCGAACGGCGCCAGGAACTGCATCGGGGCCGGGTCCGAGGCGGTGGCCGCCACGACGATCGAGTACTCCAGCGCGCCGCGCTCTTCGAGCACCTTCACGAGCTGGGCGACGGTCGAGCGCTTCTGGCCGACGGCGACGTAGACGCAGTAGAGCTTCTGGCTCTCCGGCGCGCCTTCGACGTTCAGCGGCTTCTGGTTCAGGATCGTGTCGAGCGCCACGGCGGTCTTGCCGGTCTGGCGGTCGCCGATGATCAGCTCGCGCTGGCCGCGGCCGATCGGAATCAGGGCGTCGACCGCCTTGAGGCCGGTCGCCATCGGCTCGTGCACCGACTTGCGCGGGATGATGCCGGGCGCCTTGACGTCGACGCGGGCGCGCGCCTTCGCCTTGATCGGGCCCTTGCCGTCGATCGGGTTGCCGAGAGCGTCGACGACGCGGCCGAGCAGCTCCTTGCCGACGGGAACGTCGACGATGGCGCCGGTGCGCTTGACGGTCTGGCCTTCCTTGATGTCGCGGTCGGAACCGAAGATCACGACGCCGACATTGTCGCTCTCGAGGTTGAGCGCCATGCCGCGCACGCCGGACTCGAACTCGACCATCTCACCGGCCTGGACCTTGTCGAGGCCATAGACGCGGGCGATGCCGTCACCGACGGAGAGAACCTGGCCAACTTCGGTCACCGAAGCTTCCGAGCCGAAGTTCGAAATCTGGGCCTTCAGGATGGCGGAGATTTCAGCGGGGCGGATGTCCATCAGCCGACCTCTTTCATGGCAAGACGAATTGAATTGAGTTTGGTTTTCAGCGAGGCGTCGACCATGCGGGAGCCCATCTTGACGATGAGCCCGCCGATCAGGGCCGGGTCGATCTTGATCGAGACGTCGACATCCTTGCCGGCGACGCCCTTCAGCGCCGCGCGGATCTCGTCGACGCGCTTGGCCGTGGGCTCCTCGGCGACCGTCACCTCGGCGGAGACGATGCCCTTGGCCTCGGCGACCAGACGCTTGTAGCCGGCGATCATGCCCGGCAGCGCGAAGAGGCGGCGCTTGCTGGCGACGAAGCCGATGAAATTGGCGGCAATGCCGGTGATCCCGGCCTTCTCGATCACGGCCTTGATCGCCGCGACCTGCTCCTCGGCCGTGAAGGCCGGGCTCTCGATCAGGCGGGTCAGGTCCTCGCTCTCGGCGAGCAGACCGTTGAAGGAGTCCAGAGCGGCCGCGACGGTGTCGATCGCACCCGCCTCCTCAGCCAACTCGAACAGAGCGGTGGCATAGCGCTGAGCTACGCCCGACACCAATGTCCCCTGCGATCCGCCTTCAGCCACGCTTCCCGTCTCTCGTTTCAAGGAACCGCACCGGCGACCTTCAGGACGAAGGTGGAGTGCATGGTCCCGACGCTGCGAGTATCATAGGCGCAAAGCCGGCAAGACGACTTCGCGACCGAAATGTGGCGGTGCACTAGCATGTGGTTCCGGGCCGCGCAATCGCTGATTGCCCTTCATAAGCGGCGATTTTGCCGCGCCTTTCAGCCGTTCAAAGGAAGCTTTGCGGATCGACATCGACCGCGACCTTGACCGAGCCCTTGGGCCGGGGTGCCCGTTTCAGCCAGCCGCGCAGGTAATCCTGCAGGTTGATCTCGCGCGCCGTCTTGACGATCAGGCGCATGCGATGGCGCCCGCGCAGCACCGCGAGCGGCGCTTCCGCCGGCCCCAGCACCATGATTCCGTCGCTTGCCTCGGCACAGCGGGCCAGCGCTCTGGCGTGGGTTTCCGCCTCGGCCTGGCTGTTGGCGGAGACGATCAGCGCCGCTAGTCGCCCGAAGGGCGGCAGACCCGCCGCCTCTCGCGAAGCCTCCTCTGCGGCATAAAACCGCTCCGGATCGCCCGAGATCAGGGCTTTCAGCACGGGATGCTCGGGGTCATGCGTCTGAAGCAGGGCGCGGCCGGGCTTCTCGCCCCGCCCTGCGCGGCCAGTAACCTGCCTGAGCGCCTGGAAGGTCCGCTCCGCCGCGCGCGGATCGCCGGACGTGAGGCCAAGATCGGCATCGATCACGCCGACCAGCGTCATCCCTGGAAAATTATGGCCCTTGGCGACGAGCTGCGTGCCGATGACGATGTCGAATTCGCCCTCGGCCACGGCCATCAGCTCCTGCTTCAGCCGCTCTGTCCCACCCGGAAAATCACTGGAGAGGACGATCGAACGTGCCTGTGGAAAAAGCGTCGCGACCTCCTCGGCGAGCCGCTCGACGCCCGGCCCGCAGGCGATCAGGCTCTCGGGCTTGTGGCAGGCTGGGCATTCATGCGGCCGGCGCTCGACATGGCCGCAATGATGGCAGACCAGCGCCCGCCGGAAGCGATGGTCGACCAACCAGGCCGAACAGTTCGGGCACTGGAAGCGATGGCCGCAATCGCGGCAGAGCGTCAGAGGCGCATAGCCGCGCCGGTTGAGGAAGAGCAGCGACTGCTCCTTCGCCTCCAGATTGGCCTCGACCGCCTTGATCAGCGCACCCGAGAGCCAGCGTCCCCGTTCCGGCTTGTCGCGGCGCAGATCGACGAGGCCGAGCTGCGGCAATTCGCGCCCGCCGAAGCGCTCCGGCAGCTTGAGATGGGCATAGCGCCCGCGCTCGGCATTGACGCGGGTCTCCAGCGAGGGCGTCGCGGAAGCGAGCACGACCGGCGCATTCTCGATCCGCCCCCGCACCACCGCCATGTCGCGGGCATGATAGGAGACGCCGTCCTCCTGCTTGTAGGCGCTCTCATGCTCCTCATCGACGACGATCAGGCCGAGATCGCTATAGGGCAGGAACAGGGCCGAGCGGGCGCCGGCTACCACCTTGGCCTCGCCCGATGCGATCGCCGCCTGCAGCCGCTCGCGCTTGCGGCCGGTCACCGCCGAATGCCAGAGGCCCGGCCGGACGCCGAAGCGCGCCTCGAACCGGTCGATGAACTGCGCCGTCAGCGCGATCTCCGGCATCAGGATGAGGCTCTGCCGGCCGAGCCGGATCGCCTCGGCGACCGCCTCGAAATAGACCTCGGTCTTGCCGGAACCGGTGACGCCCTCGAGCAGCGAGACGCCGAAGACCTTCGCCTGCACCGACTTGACCAGCGCCTGCGCGACCTCGCTCTGCCCTTCGGAGAGTTCCGGCACGGCATGGTCGGGATCGGGCAAGGCCGCGATCGCCTCGCGCGGCATGGGCTCGACGATGAAAGTGCCGGCATCGACGAGGGAATCGATCACTGCCGCGCTCACCGAGGCCGCTTCCGCCAGCGCCGATTTTGCGATCAGCAACCCGCCCTCGGCCGCTGCGATGGCCCGCGCCCGGGCCGGGGTCATGCGGCCGGGAGGCCCCCCGGCGAGCCTCACCCCCAGCTTCGGCCGCTCGGGCGTATCGTCAGGCTGCCGGCGCAAGGCCAGCGCCAGCACCGAACCTTTCGGCGCCAGCGTGTACCAGGCCACCCAGTCGACGAGCTTGCGCAGCGCCGGATCGAGCGGCGGCATGTCGTATTTTTCGGTGACCTTCTTGAGGTTGCCGCCGCGTCCGCTGCCGACATCCCAGACCACGCCGACGGTCTCGCGCGGCCCCAGCGGCACCTGCACGACATCGCCCGGCCTGAGCACGAGCCCGGCCGGCACGGCATAGCTATAGGCCTGGTCGAGCCCGAGCGGGATCAGCACATCGACCGTGCCGCCCTGCCCCGTCTCTTCCGTATCGTCGATCAGATCGAACTGCGCCATCGCCACAAATATTGCCGTGTCATCCCGGGCGACCGAAGGAAGACCCGGAATCCATGCCGGAACGGTTCAGGCATGGATCCCGGATCGGCGCCGCTCACACGGCTTGTCCGGGATGACCACGTGTTTCGTTCGCCAGTGTCTAGCACCGATTCGCGACCTGTTAAGGCGGGAGCGTCATGGTCGATCCTGGATCGCCCCGTCATGCTCGCCCTTGTGGCGAGCATCCACGTCTTGAACACAGACCTCGACCAGCCAAGACGTGGATGGTCGGGACAAGCCCGACCATGACGGAATAGCTGCAGCGATGACCGACTTCGACTCCTTCCGGCGGGACTGGCTTTCGCACCTCGCGGCCGAGCGGCGCCTCTCGCCGAAGACGCTGGAAGCCTATGCGCGCGATCTCGGCCAGTTCCACGCTTTCCTCACCGGGCATCTCGGCGGCGCGCCCTCGCTGGCAGACATCGCCGCGCTCAAGCCCGTCGATCTGCGCGCCTTCCTCGGCCAGCGCCGTCGCGACAATGTCGGCAACCGCACCTTGATGCGCCAGCTCGCGGCGCTGCGCTCCTTCGCCCGCTTCGGCGAGCGCCAGGGCAAGCTCACCGCCGCCGCCTTCGCGGCGACACGCGGCCCGCGCCTCGGCAAGTCGCTGCCGCGCCCGCTCGAACCCTCGGCCGCCCGCGCCGTCACCCAGGCCGATACCCGTGCCGGCGAGGAACGCGAGCAATGGATACTCGCCCGCGACGCCGCCGTGCTCGGCCTGCTCTATGGCAGCGGCCTGCGCATATCGGAGGCGCTCTCGCTCGCCCGCACCCAGGCTCCGCTTCAGGCCGGCGATACGCTCACCGTCATCGGCAAGGGCAGCAAGACGCGGATGGTTCCCGTGCTGCCCGTCGTGATCGCCGCCATCGCCGAGTATCTCAAGCTCTGCCCCTGGCGCCTGCCGCCGGAAGGCCCACTCTTCGTCGGCGCCAAGGGCGGCCCGCTCTCACCCCGCATCATCCAGCTCGCGGTCGAGGGCTTGCGCGGCGCGCTCGGCCTGCCATCCTCGGCCACGCCCCATTCCCTGCGCCATTCCTTCGCGACGCATCTCCTGGGGCGTGGCGGCGATCTCCGCGCCATCCAGGAACTGCTCGGCCACGCCTCGCTCTCGACGACGCAGATCTACACCCGCATCGACTCCGCCCGCCTGATGGCCGCCTATGACGCCGCCCATCCGCGCGCCGGGCGCTGACGGGAGGGAGAACGGAACGCCATCTTGCGTCCGTCAGGACGCAGGGCGATCCGACATCTTGCTGACTTATCGGAAAGCCTTAAACAGCGCCGCCACCATGGCCCTGCGAGGTGATTCGTGTCCGCTTCCGTCGAAACGCCCCAGGGCGGCAACAAGCGTGTCGCGCTGCTGATCGCGCTGCTCGCGCTCACGCTCGCCTTCTCCGAGATCGGCGGCAAGAATGCCGAGCAGGAGGCGGTCGCGAAGAATATCGAGGCCTCCAATCTCTGGGCCTTCTTCCAGGCCAAGACGATCCGCGGCACGACCGTGCGCACCGCCGCCGAGGCGATGGAAGTCGAGCTCGCCGGCGTCACCGACGAAGCTGCCCGGCAGCGCCTGAGCAAGCGCATCGACAGCTGGAAGCAGACCGTCGCGCGCTATGATTCCGAGCCGGAGACCAACGAGGGCCGCAAGGAACTCGCCGCCCGCGCCAAGGCGGCCGAGGCCCAGCGCGACATCGCCGCTGCCCGCGACGACAAGTTCGACATCGCGTCGGGCCTGATCCAGATCGCCATCGTCATCTCGTCGGCCGCGATCATCACCGGCGTCGGCCTGCTCGCCCTCACCGGTGGCCTGCTCGGCCTCGCCGGCATCGCGCTGATGGCGCTGGCCCAGTTCGCGCCGACCGCTCTGTTCTGACGGGCTTTACCGGGCCCGGCGCAGACGCGGATCGACCGCATCGCGCAAGCCGTCCCCCAGCAGGTTGAAGCCGAGCACGGTCAAGGCGATCGCGGCGCCCGGAAATATCGCGAGCCAGGGCTGCGCCGCCATGAAGGTCTGCGCCTCGTTGAGCATCCGTCCCCAGGAGGGATTCGGCGGCTGCGTGCCCAATCCGAGATAGGACAGCCCGGCCTCGGCCAGGACCGCAAGCGCGAACTGGATCGTCGCCTGCACGACGAGGATGCCGGCGATATTCGGCAGGACATGGCGCAGCGTGATCTGCCGGTTGTTCAGGCCGGCCGCCCGCGCCGCCTGAATGAAATCCTGCGCCCAGACCTGCAAGGCCGCGCCGCGCGCCAGCCGCGCGAAATAGGGCAGGTTCAGGACGGCGATCGCGACGATCGCGTTGAGCATGCCGGGGCCGGCGATCGCGGTCATCATGATCGCCGTCAGCACGGCCGGGAAGGCATGGGTGAAATCGGCCGTGCGCATGATGATGTGGTCGAGGATGCCGTCGCGCCGGACGGATGCGACCAGCCCCAGCGTCGTGCCCGCGACCATGCCGATGCCGACGGCGCCGAGCCCCACCGCCAGCGAATTGCGCGCGCCGACCATGATCATCGAAAAGACGTCGCGGCCGAACTGGTCGGTGCCGAACCAGTTCGCGGCGGACGGGCCCTTCAGCCGGTTCAGAATCATCATCTGCGTCGGCTGGTAGGGCGTCCAGACGTAAGAGAGCAGCGCCGCCGCGACGACAAGCGTCGCCAGCACCACGCCGATCACGAAGGAAGGCGCGAGCCACCAGTGCCGCTTGCCCCCCGGCGCCTTGTCCTCGACCGCGCTCATGACTGCCTCAGCCGCGGATCGATCAGCCCGTAAAGCAGTTCGACCGCGAAATTGATCAGGATCGCCAGTCCCGCGAAGAGCATGACGAGGTCCTTGACCACGATCAGATCGTGCTGGGCGATGGCCTGGAAGACCAGCCGCCCCAGCCCCGGCAGGGCGAAGACGTTCTCGATGATGATCGCTCCGGCAATCAAGACCGAGAATTGCAAACCCAGGATGGTGACCACCGGGATCAGCGCGTTGCGCAAGGCGTGCCGGCGCATCGTCGTGCTCTCGCTCAGCCCCTTGGCGCGGGCGGTGCGGACGAAATCCTCCTGCAGCGTGTCGAGCATCGAGGACCGCGTCACCCGCGCGATGATCGCCGCCTGCGGCAGGGCGAGCGCCAGTGCCGGCATGAGAAGCGCCTTCAACGAAACGCCGATCCCCGCCTGCCAGCCCGGAAAACCGCCGGCCGGCAGCCAGCCGAGCCCGACCGCGAAGACGAGTACGAGCAGCAGGCCGAACCAGAAATTCGGGATGGCGAGCCCGGCCTGCGCGAAGGCCATGACGCCGGCATCGGCGAGCCGGCCATGACGCGAAGCCGCGAGCATGCCGAGCGGGATGCCGATCGCAGTCGCCAATGCGATCGCCATCAGCGCGAGCGGCAGCGTCACCGCCATGCGCTCAGTGATGAGCTGCAGCACCGGCACGCGATAGGTATAGCTCTGGCCGAGATCGCCGGTGACGAGCCCGCCGAGCCAGAGGAAGAAGCGCAGCGCCGCCGGCTTGTCGAGCCCCATCTCGGCTCGCAGTGCGGCCAGCGCCTCGGGCGCGGCGTTCAGGCCGAGCGTCACCGCCGCCGGGTCGCCCGGCAGGATTTCGAGCACGACGAAGATGACCAGCGCCGCCGCGAACAGGGTCAGGCCCAGCGCGACGAGCCGGCGCAGGATGTAGCCGATCACGACCGATACCTCTCCGCACGGTCATCCCGGACAAGCGGCGCAGCCGCGCCGATCCGGGATCCATGCCGGAGCATTTCCGGCAAAGGTTCAGGCATGGATCCCGGGTCTCCCTCCGGTCGCCCGGGATGACCCGGTTGGGTCTATGGATAACCTCACCGCCAGCGCAATTCCGCCAGCGGCGTCACCGGCAGCGGCCAGTCGGTCCACATGCCCTCCAGCGCGGCATTCGCCACCGTGATCTTGGGCAGGATGAAGAGGAAGCCGTTGACCGCGTCACGCGCCAGCTTCTCCTGCGCCTGCTTGTAGAGCGCGTTGCGCTCCGCTTCCGGCAAGGTCACCGCGATCTTCGCCATCAGCGCGTTGAACTCGGGGTTCTTGTACTGGAAGTAGTAGGTGTCGCGGGCGTAGATATCGATGTCGAGCGGCTCGGTATGGGCGATGATGCTGAGGTCGTAATCCTTGTTGCGGAAGACGCGCTCCAGCCATTGCGGGAATTCCAGCGGCTCGATCGCCGCATTGATGCCGACCTGCGCGAGCAGCGCCGCGACGATCTCGCCGGAGCGGCGGGCATAGGAGGGCGGCGGCAGCTTCAGCGTGCAGTTGAAACCGTTCGGGAAGCCGGCCTCCTTGAGCAGCGCCTTGGCCTTGGCGGGGTCGTAAGGATAAGTCCCGGTCAGATCGACATAGGCCGGATGCAGCGGCGAGAAATGGCTGCCGATCAGGTTGACGTCGAAGCCGTAGACGCCGAGCGCGATGGTCTTGCGGTCGAGCGCGTGCGCGATGGCCTGCCGGACCTTGAGATTGTCGAAGGGCGGCTTGGCATTGTTGGTGGCGAGCACCGTCTCGCCCTCGGTGCCGCCGATCGTGACCTTGAGCTTGGCATCGGCCTTGAGCTGCGGCACGGCCTCCGGCGCCGAAAGATTGGTATGGGCGTCGACATCGCCGGCCCGCAGCGCTGCGAACTGCGCCTGCGGATCCGACATGAAGCGGAAGGTGGCCTTGGCCAGGGCCGGCTTCTCGCCCCAGTAGCTGTCGTTGCGGGCGAGCTCGAGCCGGTCACCGCGGTTCCAGCGCACGAATTTGAACGGGCCGGTGCCGACCGGGTTGGTCTTGTTGTTGGCGGCGCTCGCCGGCGCCACGATCACCGCATCGCCCCAAGCGAGGCCGAAGAGGAAATTCGCCGTCGGCTGCTTCAGCTTGATCACCACGGTCGCCGGGTCCGGCGTCGTGATCTCGGCGATCGGCGTGAAGAGCTGGCGCTGGGCATTGGTCGAATCGGCCGCGACTGCGCGCTCGAACGAGAACTTCACCTGCTCGGACGTGAAGGGCGTGTCGTCGTGGAACTTGGCGCCCTGCCGCAGCTTGAAGCGATAGGTCATGTTGTCGTCGGCGATCTGCCAGCTCTCGGCGAGGCAGGGCTGCAGCTTGCCGGTGCGGTCGATCTTGACCAGACCCTCGAAGATGTTCTGCAGCGTGACCTCGCGGATCGCCTGCGCGGCGCCGGAGGTCGGGTCCAGCGTCGGCGGCTCCAGCGTCTGGGCGATCGTGACGCTGTCCTTCGCCTGGGCCAGCGCGACGACGGGGAGCTGCGCCGCCAGCGCTGCCAGTCCCGCCCCTGCCAGGAGTTCACGCCGCGTCGTCATGTCCATCGCTCCGATGTCGTTGCGGCGCGAAGATGGCGCGGGAAACGCAGCGAGCGCAAGCCCGCCCGCACCGCAATCCCCGTTGGGCAAAAGCCGCCATCTGGCGCACTAGTATACCAGACGATTGACCCCTGCCGCGCCCGGCTCTAGAGATCGGTGCGACCGATGGAGATGCCCATGCTGCTGCACGACGATCGCCTCTTTCCCGCCGATCCGGTGACGCGCGGCATCGCGCGCCGGCTCTTCGCCACGGTCCGCGACCTGCCGATCATCTCGCCGCACGGCCATACCGATCCGCGCTGGTATGCCGAGGACAACGCCTTTCCCGATCCGGCGACCCTCTTCGTCAAGCCGGACCATTATATCTTCCGCATGCTCTATTCGCAGGGCGTCCGGCTGGAACAGCTCGGCATCAACAGAAGGGATGGCGGGCCCGTCGAGACCGATCCGCGCAAGATCTGGAAGCTCTTCGCCGATCACTGGCACCTGTTCCGGGGCACGCCGACGCGGCTCTGGTTCGAGCACGCGACCTCGACCGTCTTCGGTATCAACGAGCGCCTGACGCCTGAGAATGCCGACAAGATCTACGACAGGATCGCCGCGAAGCTGGAGGAGCCCGAGCTGCGCCCGCGCGCCCTGTTCAAGCGCTTCAACATCGAGGCGATCAGCACGACCGAGGGCGCGCTCGACGATCTCCGCTGGCACGACATGGCCCGCAATTCCGGCTGGGACGGCAAGGTCGTCACGGCCTATCGCCCCGACAGCGTCGTCGATCCGGAATTCGAGGGCTTCGCCGACAATCTGGAAAAACTGGGCGAACTGACGGCTGAGGATATCGGCAGCTGGACCGGCTATCTCGCCGCCCACCGCAAGCGGCGCGCCTATTTCAAGGAGCGCGGCGCCACCTCCTCCGACCACGGCCATGCCACGGCCCGCACCGCCAATCTCTCGGATGCGGATGCGGAAAAACTCTATGCCAAGGTCCTGAAGGGCAAGGTCTCGACCAAGGATGCCGACCTGTTCCGCGGCCAGATGCTGACCGAAATGGCCAAGATGAGCCTCGATGACGGGCTCGTCCTGCAAATCCACCCCGGCTCCTGGCGCAATCACAACCCCGTCCTGTTCGAGCATTTCGGCCGCGACATGGGCTGCGATATCCCGACCGAGACGAACTACGTGGAAGCGCTGAAGCCGCTGCTCGACGCGGTCGGCAATGAGCCCAACCTCACCGTCATCGCTTTCACCCTCGACGAGACCGTCTATTCGCGCGAACTCGCCCCTCTCGCCGGGCATTATCCGGCGCTGCGGCTCGGGCCGGGCTGGTGGTTCCTCGATGCGCCGGAAGCGATGTTGCGCTTCCGCGAGCTGACGACCGAGACGGCCGGCTTCTACAACACCGTCGGCTTCAACGACGACACCCGCGCCTATCTCTCGATCCCCGCCCGGCACGACGTCGCGCGCCGCGTCGACTGCGCCTATCTCGCCAAGCTCGTCGCCGAGCACCGGCTGGAAGAGGACGAGGCGGCCGAGGTCGCCTATGACCTCGCCTATCGCCTCGCCAAGGAGGCCTACAAGCTGTGACCCGCCTCTCCGCCGCCACGCTCGCCGGATTGCCGGCCTCCGTCCGCCGCCCGGCCTATGACCGCTCGGCCCTCAAGCCCGGCATCGTCCATCTCGGCCTCGGCGCCTTCGCCCGCGGCCACCTCGCCGAATATACCGAGGACGCGCTGGAGAAGCGCTTCGGCGCCTGGGGCATCGTCGGCGCCAGCCTCCAGCGCCCCGACCAGCGCGACAAACTGAAGCCGCAGGATGGGCTCTATACCCTGCTCAAGCTCGCCCCGGCCGGGCCGGAACTGCGCGTCATCGGTTCGGTGCTCGACGTTCTCGTCGCGCCTGAAAGCCCATCCGCGCTCGTCGCGAGGCTGGCCGCGCCCGAGACCCGGATCGTCTCGCTCACCGTCACCGAGAAGGGCTATTGCCACGATCCGGCGACCGGCCGGCTCAAGGCCGATCATCCCGACATCGTCCACGACCTCGCCAACCCGCAGGCGCCGCGCTCGGCCGTCGGCATCCTCGTCGCCGGGCTGAGGGCGCGCCGCGCTGCCGGCCTGGGGCCGTTCACGGCTCTCTGCTGCGACAACCTGCCCTCCAACGGCCATGTCCTGCGCGGCCTCGTCCGAGATTTCGCGGCGCTCATCGACGACAAGCTCGCCGCCTGGATCGAGTCCAACGGCGCCTTCCCGGCGACGATGGTCGACCGGATCGTCCCCGCCACGACCGATGCCGATATCGCCGAGGTGGCCCGGCTGGTCGGCTCCGAGGATGCCGCCCCCGTCATCGGCGAGCCCTTCCGGCAATGGGCAATCGAGGACGTCTTCGCCAACGGCCGCCCGGATTGGCACGACGTCGGCGCGCAGATGGTCTCGGAGGTCGCGCCGTTCGAGTTCATGAAGCTGCGCATGCTCAACGGCGCGCATTCCTCGCTCGCCTATCTCGGCTATCTCGCCGGCCATGAGACGGTCGCCGAGGCCAGCGGCGATCCCATCCTCGCCCGTTTCCTGCAAGGTCTCTGGGCCGAGATCATCCCGACCGTGCCGGCACCGCAGGGCGTCGTGCTGGCGGACTACGCCAAGGCGCTGCTCGTCCGCTTCCAGAACCCGGCGATCCGCCACCGCACCTGGCAGATCGCCATGGACGGCTCGCAGAAGCTGCCGCAGCGCCTGCTCGGCACCATCCGCGAACGGCTGAAGGCCGGCGCCGGAATCGACCACCTCGCGCTCGGCGTCGCCGCCTGGATGCGTTACGTCACCGGCACTGACGAGAAGGGCGCCGCCATCGACGTGCGCGACCCGCTCGCCGCCGAGCTGAAGCGCCGCACGGAAGCCGCCGGGCGCGATGCCAAGGCGCTGGTCGCCGCGTTGACCGGGATCGAGGCGATTTTCGGGGCCGACCTGCCGGGCGACCTTCGGTTTACAAAACCGCTGACCGCTCATCTCGCCTCGCTCCTCGATAACGGCGCGAAGGCGACGGCGGCAAGCTTGGGCTGAGCCTCCATCGTCATGCTCGCCCTTGTGGCGAGCATCCACGTCTTGGACACGATCTTCGACCAACGAAGACATGGATGGTCGGGACAGGCCCGACCATGACGTCGAGCATGGCCGCTGTGGGCGGCGGGCCCCCTTGATCCACGCCTCCATCCCGCGCCAGATAGGCGCGATGCTTCGCGCGCTCACTCTTGCGGTCTCGCTCCTCATCGCCGCCACCGCCCTGGCGCAGGAGCCGCCGCGCATCGCGATCCCCAATCTCTGGGACCCGCGCATCCGGCTCGACCGGCCTGAGCCCGGCCCGCCCCGCGTCGTGCGCTTCCTCGCCGATGACGATTACCCGCCTTTCCATTTCGCCGGGCCGGACGGCGCGCTGACCGGCTTCTCGGTCGAGCTCGCCCGTGCCGCTTGCGACAAGCTGGCCTGGACCTGCACGATCCAGCCGCGCCGCTTCGACACGCTGGCCGACTCGCTGGCCGAAGGCCGTGGCGACGTGCTCGCCGCCGCGATGAACCTGACGCCGGCCCTGCGCGAGCGCTTCGCCGCCAGCCATCTCTATTTCCGCGCGCCCGCCCGCTTCATCACCACGCGCGGCAATGCGCGGGCAGCCCTCGACGGCGCGGCGCTTCAGGGGCGGCGCGTCGCGGTCGTTGCCGGCACGGCGCATCTCGCCTTCCTCGAACGGCTCATGCCCTTCGTGCAGCGTCGCGAAAGCGCCAATGTGAATGCCGCGATCGCGGCGCTCCGCAGCGGCGAGGCGGAGTACGTCTTCGGCGACGGCGTGGCCCTGTCGCTGGCGCTCGCCGGCAGCGGCGGCGAGTTCGCCTTCTCGGGCGGGCCCTATCTCGAAAGCCGCTATTTCGGCGAGGGCGTCGCCTTCCTGCTGCGCAAGGACGATCCTGCCCTGAAGCGCGCCATCGACTACGCGCTGCAGGGTCTCTGGGACGACGGGACCTATGCCCGCCTCTATCTGCGCTTCTTCCCGGTCAGCCCGTATTGATCGTCAGGGCGCGTTGCTGGCCAGCGCCTGCTTCGCCACCGCGGCGAGCCAGCCGGAAGCCGCCGGCAGGATCTCGTCGTTGAAGTTGTAGCGGTCGTTGTGCAGGTCGCCGCCGTTAACCGACGGGCCGTTGCCCATCCAGATGTAGCAGCCGGGGCGCTTCTCCAGGAAATAGGCGAAATCCTCGCCGGTGGTGCTCGCCTTCATGTCGCGCCGGACGGGCAGGCCGGCGGCCTCGCCGGCAGCAGCGGCCATGTCCTCTTCCGCAGGCGTGTTGATCGTGGCGACGCCATAGGTGAACTCGATCGCGGCGGTCATCTCGAAGGTCGCGGCGATGTTCTCGGCAATGCCCTTGAGCCGCGCGAGCAGGCGGTCGCGCACTGCCGGCACGAAGGTGCGGAACGTGCCCTCGATGAAGACATTGGTCGGGATCTGGTTGGAGGCGAGCCCGCCATGGACCTGGCCGATCGAGACCACCGCCGATTCCATCGGGTCGACATTGCGCGAGACGATTGTTTGCAAGGCGACGATCAGATGCCCCATCGCCACGATCGGGTCATGGGTCTGCTCCGGCAGCGCCGCGTGGCCTGCCTTACCGGTCAGCGTGATCTTGAATCGCCCGGGCTCGGACATCACCGGCCCGCGATGCACGGCGACGGTGCCGGCCGCGAGGCCCGGCCAGTTATGCAGCGCGAAGACACGCTCCATCGGGAAGCGCTCCAGAACGCCATCGGCGAGCATGGCGAGCGCGCCGCCCGTGCCCTCTTCCGCCGGTTGGAAGACGAACTGCACCGTGCCGCTCCAGCCCTCGTCGGCCTTGAGCAGCGCCGCCGCGCCGAGCAGCGAGGTGGTGTGGCCGTCATGGCCGCAGGCATGCATCACATTGGGCGTCTTCGACTTGTAGGGGAGATCGTTGACCTCCTGGATCGGCAGCGCGTCCATGTCGGCGCGCAGGCCGACCGTGCGCTCGGAGGCGCCCTTCGTCAGCGTCGCCACCACGCCGTAGCCGCCGACATTGGCGACGAAGGGCACGCCGAGCTCGGTCAGCTTTTCCTGCACGAAGGCGCTGGTCATCTTCTCCTGGCGCCCGAGTTCGGGATGGGCATGGAGATGGCGTCGCCAGGCGGTCAGCTTGTCGAGCAGGTCGCGGTCCAAGGCGGGCATCCTTTCAAGGCGCAATCGAACTGGAAAAAGGCGAGGCAGACCCTATACGGTCATGCCGAGCCGGCAAGGCGCTTTGCACGAGGGCCGCACCCTCGTTTGCCGCATCTCAAGCGCCTTCTCGCATTGACGGCGGCCTTCGCAATCTGCGAAAGCCCCTTCTTCGCTTTTGCGATACCGCTTTCTCACTCAGGAGAGGACACCGCCCCTCATGCCCGCCTTCGACGCAGCCCTCGTTGACGCCGCCCAGCGTTCGGCCGCCTGGCCGTTCGAGGAGGCGCGCAAGCTCGTGGCCCGCATCGAGAAAACGGGTAAGAAATCGGTGATCTTCGAGACCGGCTATGGCCCCTCGGGCCTGCCGCATATCGGCACCTTCGGCGAGGTCGCGCGCACCTCGATGGTCCGCCACGCCTTCCAGGTCCTGACCGGCAACACGATCCCGACCCGGCTCGTCGCCTTCTCCGACGACATGGACGGCCTGCGCAAGGTGCCGGACAACGTGCCGAACAAGGAGCTGCTCGCCGCCAATCTCGGCAAGCCGCTGACCGAGGTGCCGGACCCGTTCGGCACGCATGACTCGTTCGGCCGCCACAACAACGCGCGGCTCTGCGCCTTCCTCGACAGCTTCGGCTTCGACTACGAGTTCAAGTCCTCGACCGACTCGTACCGTGCCGGCGAGTTCGATGCGACGCTGCTCAAGATGCTCGCCCGCTACGACGCCATGATGAAGATCATGCTGCCGACGCTGCGCGAGGAGCGGGCCGCGACCTATTCGCCCTTCCTGCCGATCCACCCGAAGACCCGCATCGTCATGCAGGTGCCGATCGACGAGGTCGATGTCGAGGCCGGCACCATCGCCTGGACCGACCCGGACACGAAGGAGCGCTTCGTATCGCCGGTCACCGGCGGCCATGTGAAGCTGCAGTGGAAGCCTGACTGGGCGATGCGCTGGGTCGCGCTCGGCGTCGATTACGAGATGGCCGGCAAGGACCTGATCGACTCGGTCAAGGTCTCCTCGCAGATCGCCCGGGCGCTCGACGGCACCCCGCCGGAGGGCTTCAACTACGAGCTCTTCCTGGACGAGCAGGGCCAGAAGATCTCGAAGTCGAAGGGCAACGGCCTGACCATCGAGGACTGGCTGACTTATGGCCCACCGGAAAGCCTGGCGCTCTATATGTTCCAGCGCCCGCGCGAGGCCAAGAAGCTCCACTTCGACGTGATCCCGCGCGCCGTCGACGAGTATCTCCAGTTCCTCGGCGGCTACGAGAAGCAGGACTGGAAGAACCGGCTCGGCAACCCGGTCTGGCACATCCATGCCGGCAACCCGCCGGCGCCGGAGGTCATCGCCTCGGGCGAGGGAGACAACGCGGTCCGCACGCAGGTCACCTTCGGCCTGCTGATGAACCTCGTCGCCGTCGCGAATTCCGAGGACAAGGCCGTGCTCTGGGGCTTCCTCCAGCGCTATGCGCCGGGGATGTCGCCCGAGACGCACCCGCGCCTCGATGCGCTGGTCGGCTATGCGATCGCCTATTTCCGCGATTTCGTGAAGCCGGCGAAGAATTATCGCCCGGCCGACGAGGTCGAGCGCGACGCCTTCACCAAGCTCGACGCCGCCTTGGCCGCCCTGCCGGCCGATCCGACGCCCGAGATGGTCCAGGATACGGCGCTCGATGTCGCCCGCGCCATCCCGCGCTACCAGAACCTCACCGCCAAGAACGCGACGCCGGAGCGGCCGGGCGTGTCCGGCGACTGGTGGAAGGCGATCTATCAGGTGATGTTCGGCGAGGAGCAGGGCCCGCGCTTCGGCTCCTTCGCCGCGATCTACGGCCTGCCCAATACCCGCGCCCTGATCGCCAAGGCGCTGGCTGGCGATCTGGTCAAGGAACACGCCGCCTTCCTTGCGGCGCGCAAAGCCGACTGACGAATCGACGGAGCCTGCCATGACCATTCCCGACGACGCGCTCGCGGCGCTGGCGGAGGTGGTTGGCTCCGGCAACCTTCGCAGCGGCGAGGCGATCCCTGCCCGCAACCGCAAGGACGCCTCCAAGACCGAAGAGGGCCTGCCGGCCCTCCTCGTCATGCCCAGGACGACCCAGGAGATCGCCGCGGTGCTGGCGATCTGCTCGCGGCATGCGCTCCCCGTCGTCGTCCAGGGCGGCATGACCGGCCTCGCCGGCGGCGCCGCGCCGCAGGCCGGCGAAGTCGCTCTCTCGCTCGAAAGGATGGCCGGCGTCGAGGAGATCGACCCGGTGACGCGGACCATGACCGTGCTCGCCGGCACGCCGCTCGCGGTCGTGCAGGAGAAGGCCGCGGCTGCCGGCTTCATGTATGGCGTCGATCTCGGCGCGCGCGGGACCTGCACCATCGGCGGCAATGTCGCCACCAATGCCGGCGGCGTGCAGGTGCTGCGCTACGGCATGACCCGCCGCAACGTGCTAGGCCTCGAAGCGGTGATGGCCGACGGCCGCATCGTCAGCCATCTCAAGAAGGTGGTGAAGAACAATGCCGGCTATGACTGGACGCAGCTCTTCATCGGCAGCGAGGGCACGCTCGGCGTCGTCACCCGTGTGCTGCTCGCCTTGCAGCCGGCGGTCACCGGCACGCAGACGGCGCTCTGCGCCGCCGGCAGCGTCGCCCAGGCGCTCGCAGCACTCAACCGTCTCGAAGGCAGGCTCGGCGGCGGCCTGCTCGCCTTCGAGGCGATGTGGTCGGAATACATGAAGGCCGCGACCGAACAGGGTGGTCTGCCCGTTCCCTTCGCCGGCGAGCCCGAGCTTGTTCTCGTCATCGAGGCCGCGATGGGGCCGGGCAGCACGGGCGAGGAGACCTTCGCGGAAGCCTTGGCCGAGCTGGCGGAGGAAGGCCTGCTGAACGATGCCCTAATCGCGCAATCGGGCCGCGACCGGCAGCGCTTCTGGGCCTATCGCGAGGCGAATTACGAGTTCTACCGCGACCTGCCGCCCGGCGTTCATTTCGACGTCAGCATTCCCTTGGGCTCGATGGCCGATGCGGTCGCGCTGCTGCGCCAGCGGGTGAAGGCGCGCAGTGCCACGGCCTTCCCGATCGTCTTCGGCCATCTCGCCGACAGCAACCTGCATCTCTCGCTCCACGACGAGACCGGCGATCTCTCCGGTTTCGCCGAGATCGTCTACGAGCTGGTCCGCGAGAAGCAGGGCAGCATCTCGGCCGAGCATGGCGTCGGCGTGCTGAAGCGGCCCTATCTCGGAATGAGCCGCTCGGATGCCGAGCTCGCGCTGATGACGACGCTGAAGCGCACGCTCGATCCCGGCAACATCCTCAATCGCGGGCGCATCCTGCCGGCCTGAGCGGCGACTTTAGGGCTATGGCGCCGAACGATCAGCTCTGCCAGACTCATGTGCCATGACGGATCGAGGAATGCGCAGGGCATGATCGACGAGATGACGCCTGACCAAGCCATCGAGCGTGCCATCCGCGCGCGTCGCGCCATCCGCGCCTTCCTGCCCGATCCGGTCGAGCCCGCCCTCGTCCGCCGCCTGATCGATCTGGCGGCGCAGGCTCCTTCCGGCACCAATATGCAGCCGTGGAAGCTCCGGGTCATCGGCCCGCAATCACGCGCACGCCTCGAAGCCGCGCTGCTCGGCGCGCTCGATGCCGGCGGGCGCCCCGGCGTCGAGGAATACCGCTACTATCCCGCGCAGTTCCGCGAGCCCTATCTGGCGCGCCGCCGCAAGGTCGGCTGGGACCTCTACAGCCTGCTCGGCGTCGTCAAGGGCGACACCGAGGGCATGAAGCGCCAGACGGCCGCCAATCTGCGCTTCTTCGATGCGCCGGTCGCGCTGATGCTGACGATCGACCGCGATCTGGAGATCGGCTCCTGGCTCGATCTCGGCATGTTCATCCAGACCCTGCTGATCGCCGCGCAAGGCCATGGCCTCGATTCCTGCCCGCAGGCGATCTTCGCGCAATTCCACCCGATCGTGCGGCGCGAGCTCGAAATCCCCGAAGACGAGGTCGTGGTCTGCGGCATCGCCATCGGCAAGGCCGACCCCGACGCGCCGGCCAATCGCCTCGTGCCCGAGCGCGAGCCGGTCGAGGGTTTCACCACCTGGCTGGACTGAGGCGGCGCTCGAAAACGAGGCCATTCGCGGAATCTCTTCCGGTCAGCACCTCCGTTGTCATTCCGGGGCACGCCACAGGCATGAACCCGGAATGACAAAGGTGGCGCCAAGTCGCTGCGATCAGGCGGAACAGCGCCTACGCGCCCGTCTGCGCCGGCGTATCCTTCCGGAACAGCTTCACCACCGGCCCGACCAGCCAGTGCATCGCGACGATGGTGAGGCCGCCGACGATCACGCCGAATACGGCGGCGAGCGCGGCCCCGGCGAGCCATTCGCCGGCGCCGGCCAGTGCTGCCGGCAAAGCGCGCCCTGCTGCGACCGCGAGATCATGGACACCATGGCCAAGGCCGTTGAGGCCATATTCTTCCAGCCCGTGGATGATGATGCCGCCGCCGACCCAGAGCATCGCGGCCGTGCCGACCACGCCGAGCAGGTTGAGGAAATGCGGCATGGCGACGACGAGGCCGCGCCCGAAGGGCTGCGTCAGCCATGACAGGGCGCGGTCGAGTGTTCCCGCCTCGCCGGCTTCCAGCCGCCGCAGGCCGAGCAGGCTCGCGGCCGGCCGTTGGTTGGCCGCCAGCGCCATACCGGCATCGTCGGCCTTCACGATCAGCGCGACGACGCCATAGACCACGACGGTGATGCCGATGCCGACGATGGCGAGCACCGACGCCTTCATCCAGAAGGACTGATCGGCGACGCCGGCCAGCGTGATCGCCATGATCTCGGCCGAGAGGATGAAATCCGTCTTCACCGCGCCGGCGATCTTCTGCTGTTCCAGCGCCGCCGGATCCCCGGTCGCTTCGCCGGCCTTGCCGTCGCCATGGGCCCCATGCGGCATGACCAGCTCCAGGAGCTTTTCGGCGCCCTCGAAGCAGAGGAAGACACCGCCGGCCATCAGGAGCGGCGTGATCGCCCAGGGCGCGACCAGCGCCAGCACGAGCGCGCCCGGCAGCAGGATGAGCAGCTTGTTGCGCAGCGAGCCCATCGCGATCCGCCAGATGATCGGCAATTCCCGCGCCGCCGCGAAGCCGACGGCATAGCGCGGCGTCACCGCGGCATCGTCGATCACCACGCCGGCAGCCTTGGCTCCGGCCTTGCCGGCCTGTGCGACGACATCGTCGACGGAAGACGCCGCGATCTTGGCGATGCCGGCGACGTCGTCCAGCAGCGCAAACAGCCCCGAAGCCAAGCGGCTCTCCTCGGAAAATTATCGGATCAGGCGAGGATAGAGCGGTTTTCGCTCATCGCAATGACAGCGCGTCGCGTCACCCTTTCAGGCTGGCGAACCCCTTGCCTTCGGCTGCGAGGCGCTTGAGCAGCGGCGCCGGCTCCAGCGCCTTGTCACCGATCTCGGCAGCCTGCACCTCCAGCCGCTTGACGATCACGTCGAGCCCGACGCTATCGGCCCAGAACATCGGTCCGCCCCGCCAGGCCGGCCAGTTATAGCCGTTGATCCAGACGATATCGATGTCGCCCGGCCGCGCCGCGATGCCCTCCTCCAGGATGCGCGCGCCCTCGTTGACCATCGGGTCGAGCAGGCGGGCGAGAATTTCCTCCTGCGTGAAGGCGCGCCGCGTCACGCCCTGCTCGGCGGAAATGCGGGCGATCAGCGCCTCAACCTCGGGGCAGCGCTGCCCGCTGCGGGCACCTTGCGGATAGATGTAATAGCCGCGCCCGGTCTTCTGGCCGAACCAGCCGGCCTCGCAGATCGCATCCGCCACGGCAGCCTTGAGGCCGCGCGCCTTGCGCGAACGCCAGCCGATATCGTTGCCGGCGAGATCGGCCATGGCGAAGGGGCCCATCTTGAAGCCGAAGCCGACCAGCGCGGCATCGACCTCATGCGGCAGGGCGCCGGCGACCAGCAGGCGCTCGGCGGCACGGGTGCGCTGCTCCAGCATACGGTTGCCGACGAAGCCGAAGCCGTTGCCGACGACGACCGGCACCTTGCCGAGCTTGCGGCCGAGCGCGGCAGCGGTCGCGATAGCATCGTCCGCCGAGCCCTTCGGCCGCACGATCTCCAAGAGCTTCATGACATTGGCCGGGCTGAAGAAATGCATGCCGATGACGTCCTGCGGACGCTTCGTCGCCGCCGCGATGGTGGGCACGTCGAGATAGGAGGTGTTGCTGGCGAGGATCGCGCCGGGCTTCGCCACCTTGTCGAGCTCGCCGAAGATCTGCTGCTTGACGCCCATTTCCTCGAAGGCGGCCTCGATAACGATATCGGCCCCCGCCGCAGCCGCGAGTCCGACCGCCGGCTTGATCAGCCCCATGCGCCCGGCCTTGGCCTCCGGCGTCAGCGAGCCCCGCGAAACCGAGATGTCGTAGATCGCGCCGATGCGGTTGACGCCATTGTCGAGCGCGGCCTGTGCCGTCTCGATCAGCGTCACCGGGATGCCGGCATTGGCGAAGCACATCGCGATGCCGCCCCCCATCGTGCCGGCGCCGATCACGGCGGCGCTGGCGATCTCGCGTGGCTTCACCTCAGGCCCGATGCCCGGCACTTTCGCGACCTCGCGCTCGGCGAAGAAGACATGACGCAGCGCCTTCGAACGCTCGTCGATGAGCAACGACAGGAAGAGCTTGCGCTCCACCGCAACGCCCTCCGCGAAAGGCAGGGTGAAGCTCGCGCGCACGGCCTCGACCAGAGCCGGCACGTTCGGCATGCCTTCGGCCTTCTTCACGGCATCCTTGGCAAGGGCCTCGAAGGCCTCGCGATCGGCCTCGGTCAATTCACCGGTGGCAGCACTCGTGACCGGGCGGCGCCCCTCAGCCGCCAGCGCCTCGGCCAGACGGCTTGCGGCAGCCACGACATCGCTGGAGACGACCTCGTCGAGGAGCCCGTATTCAAGCCCCTTGCCAGCCGAGATCGGCTCGCCCGAGAGCATCATCGGGAAGGCCTTGGCCGCTCCGATCAGGCGCGGCAGGCGCTGGGTGCCGCCGGCACCGGGAATGAGCCCGAGCTTGATCTCCGGCAGACCGAGCTTGGCCGCCGGCAGCGCGACGCGGCCGTGGCAGGCGAGCGCGACCTCCAGCCCTCCGCCCAGCGCCACGCCCTGGATCGCCGCGACGACCGGCTTCGCCGACACCTCGATCGCGTCGAGCAGATCGGGCAGCAGCGGCGGGGCCGGCGGCTTGCCGAACTCGCTGATATCGGCGCCGGCAATGAAGGCCTTGCCGGCGGAGGCGATCACGATCGCAGCGACCGCCTTGTCGGCATTGGCCTGCTTGATGGCGCTCGCCAGCCCTTCGCGCACGGCAGCACCGAGCGCATTCACCGGAGGGTTGTCGATCGTGGCGATCGCGACCTTGCCGCGAACCTCAAGCTGAACCTTCGTCATCGACGTCTCCGCAATCCCTGTCCCGCGCGCCTCGACTCGCACGCGAAGGCAGCGAAGGCGTCTCGCCGCGCAGGGGAGGATCGCACCCGCGCGATGTCAAGCACCGGGCGGCGACGAAAGGCGCATCTGGCCTCGCTTGACCCCCGGCGAAGGCCCATGCGATCCCGGCACGGCAATCAGGGAGCGGACCGATGAGCGAAGTGCTGAGCGAAACCGTCGCGGCAGGCGTGGTGCAGGTCACCATGAACCGGCCCGACCGCAAGAATGCGCTCGACCGCGCGAGCTATGCCGGCTTGATTGCCGCGATCGCCGCCGCCGAGGCCGACGCCTCGATCCGCGCGATCCTGCTGACCGGTGCCGGCGGCACCTTCACCAGCGGCAACGACATCAAGGATTTCGCCATGGCTGCCGCGGCCGGCGAGGGCCCGCGCGTCGCCATCGATTTCCTCGAGGCGATCTCGACCGCGAAGAAGCCGATCGTCGCGGCGGTCGAGGGCTTCGCGGTCGGCATCGGCACGACGATGCTGCTGCATTGCGACTTGGCCTTCGCGGCCCGTTCGGCGACTTTCCGCCTGCCCTTCGTGACGCTGGGCCTCTGCCCCGAGGGCGGATCGAGCTATCTGCTGCCGCTCGTCGCAGGCTCGAAGAAGGCGGCTGAACTGCTGATGCTGGGCGAGGCCTTCGATGCCGAGACCGCCGCCGCTGCCGGCCTCGTCAACGCGGTCACCGAGGACGGCACGGCGCTTGAAGCCGGCCTCGCCAAGGCGAAGGCGCTGGCTGCCCTGCCGCCGGAATCGCTCGCCCTGACCAAGATGCTGCTGAAGCGCGGCTCGGCCCAGGCCGTGGCCGAGACCATCGCGACCGAGGCCCGCCATTTCGGCGAGCGCTTGAAGTCCCCGGAGGCGATGGCCGCCTTCATGGCCTTCCTCAAGAAGTGAGGCGTGGGGGGCCGCCGGCCGCCCCCACCCCCCCGCGCCCCCGCCGCCCCACGCGCGGCCGCGCGCCGCGCCGCCCCCGCCGCGCGGCGCGGGGCTCCCCCCCCCCGCCCGTTCGGTGCCTTTGTTCGCGGGGGGGGGGGGTGGGGGGGGGGGGGGGGGGGCCGGGGGGGCGGGGGCGCGGGCCCGTGCCGTTGGGGGGGGGGGGGGGCCCCCCCCCCCCCCACCACCCGCCTGCGCCCCTTCAGCCAGTCGCGCGTCCAGGCGAAGACCGGCCAGAGCAGCGCGGCGAAGGTCATCGCCGCCAGCACCGACGAGACCGGCCGGTCGAAGAAGGGCAGCACCGATCCGTCCGACTTGATCAGCGACGTCACGAAATTCTGCTCCACCATCGTGCCCATGACGATGCCGAGCACCATCGCCGCGACCGGATAGCCGTTCTTCTCCATCACGAAGCCGAACACGCCGAAGAAGGCGACGCACCAGACCGCGAACAGGTTGTTGCCCGCCGTGGCGAAGGCGCCGACCGCGCAGAAGATCATGATCACCGGCATCACCGCCGAGCGCGGCGCGCCGACGACCTTGCTCGCCAGCCGGATCATGATGATGCCGAAGGGGATCATGATGATGTTGCCGAGGATGAAGATGATGTAGAGCGCGTACATGCTCTCGGCCTGGCTGGTGAACAGCGTCGGCCCCGGATTCAGCCCCTTCATGTAGAGCACGCCGATCGCGATCGCGGTGATCGTGTCGCCAGGAATGCCGAAGAGCAGCGCCGGCACCCAGCCCGAGGCGAGCGAGGCGTTGTTGGAGGCGCCGGCCTCGATCAGCCCTTCCGGATGGCCGGTACCGAACTTCTCCGGCGTCTTCGAGAAGCGCTTGGCCATGGCGTAGCTGACCCAGGCCGCCATGTCGGCGCCGGCACCGGGCAGCACGCCGATGATGATGCCGACGATGTTCCCGCGCGTCTGCTGCTTCGGATATTCCTTGGTGAGCTTCCACTGCCCCTTGAGGATCGAGCCGAGCTTGCGGTTCTCGATCTTCGGCGGGTCGCGCTCGGTCAGCGAGCGCATCACCTCGGCCAGCGCGAAGACGCCGACCAGCGCCGGGATGACCTCGATGCCACCGAGCAGGTTGGTCGAGCCGAAGGTGAAGCGCGGCACGCCGCCGGGATTGTCGATGCCAATGCAGGTGATCAGCAGGCCGAGCAGCATCGCCGCGATCGCCTTGATCGGCGAGGAGCGTGCCACCAGCGTCGAGCACATCAGGCCGAGCATCGCGAGCCAGAAATTCTCGTAGGTCGAGAAGGACAGGGCCATCTCGGCCAGAAGCGGCGCGATCAGCATCAGCGAGAGCGTGCCGGCGATCCCGCCCAGCGCCGAGAACCACAGGCAGATGCCGAGCGCCGTCTCCGCCTGGCCCTTGCGCGTCATCGCATAGGCTTCGTCGGTATAGGCGGCCGAGGCCGGCGTGCCAGGGATGCGCAGCAGGCAGCCCGGAATATCGCCGGAGAAGATCGCCATGGCGGAGGCGGTGATGATCGTCGCGATCGCCGCGATCGGCGAGAGATAGAAGGTGACCGGCACGAGCAGCGCCGTCGCCATGGTGGCGGAAAGGCCGGGCAGCGCGCCGACCGTCAGCCCGTAGAAGGCCGACGCCACGATGGCGATCATCACGTCGAATTGGAAAACCAGCCCGAAGGCCTTGATGACGGTATCCATCGTCAGGCCTCGCTCACCAGGGGAAGGGCAGCATGCCGCCGGGCAGCGGCACGCGCAGCAGCTTCAGGAAGATCAGGTTGATCATGAAGGGCGCGATGATCGCGAGCGGCACCGCAAGCTTCGGCTTGGCGCCGAAGGCGAAGCTGCAGAGCAGCACCATGATCGCCGTCGTCGGCAGGAAGCCGAGCGGCTCCGAGGCCAGCGCGTAGAAGGCGAGCAGAGCCGGCGGCAGCAGGGCCAGCCAGTTGCGCCAGGTCGGCACCGGCACGAGCTCCTCGGGCGTTGCGTGGCTGACCACGTCAGCCTCGGCGACCTCCTCGAAATGGCGGCCGATCCCGAAGACGATCAGGCTGCCGCAGATGACGAGCCCCGCGCCGACGACCATCGGAAAGGCGGAGGGGCCGACCTGCTGGCCGGGCACCGGCGGCAGTTTCGAGCCGTAGATGAAGGCGGCGGCCCCAAGCGCGGCGAGCGCTGAGCCGGTGATGCGGTCGGATAGTTGCAAGGGCGCAACCTCCCTGGACGATCAGATCATGACGAGACGAAAACGCCGGGAGCTTTCTGCTCCCGGCGCTCAGCGTTTCCGGCCGTTCAGCCCTTGGCGAGGCCTGCCGCCTTCATGGCGGAGGCCATCGAGGCGTCGCTTGCCGCCATGAAATCGGCGAAGCCCTTGCCATCCGCGAACTTCATGCCGAAGCCGCGGGAGTTCATGAAGTCCTGATAGTCCTTCGAGTCGAAGGCCTTCTTCAGCGCGGCCGTCAGCTTGGCCGCGATCTCAGGCGGCAGGCCCTTCGGCGCGCCGATGCCGCGCCAGGCGCCGATCGAGTAGTTGATGCCGAGCGTCTCGTTGAGCGTCGGAACGTCCTTGAACTGCGGATTGCGCGCGCTCGCCATGATCGCCAGCGACTTGGCCTTGCCCGCATCGATCATCGCGCGTGCTTCCGGCACCGAGCAGGTGACGATGTCGATGCCGCCGGCCGCCAGATCCTGCATGCCGGGCGCCGCACCGTTCGACGGCACCCAGGCGACGTGATCGGGCTTCAGGCCCATGGCGACGAGCCAGCCGATCAGGGCGAGATGCCAGATGCCGCCCTGGCCGGTGCCGGATGCCTTGAGCTTGCCCGGAGGGGCCGCCTTGATCGCGTCGGCCAGCGCCTTGATGTCCTTGTAGGGGCCGGCGGTCGAGACCTGCACGCCCGGCGGGTCCTCGTTCATCAGCGCGAGCGAGGTGTAGCTCGTCGATTTCAGGTCGGTCAGGCCCTGATGATGCATCATGGCGATCTCGACCGTCAGCATGCCGATATTGTAGCCGTCCGGCGCCGCCGTCGCGATGGCCGAATGGCCGACCACGCCGGAACCACCGGTGCGGTTGACGACGTTGACCGGCTGGCCGAGATCCTTTTCGAGAAGCTGCGCGACGATGCGCGCGGTCGCGTCCGTGCCGCCGCCAGCGCCCCATGGGCAGACCATGGTGATCGGCCGCGACGGGTAGTTTGCCTGCGCGATGGCAGGCGCCGCGATCAGGCCCGCGCCGGCCGCTGCCGCGCCCTTGAGCACAGTTCGCCTGTCGATGAAATCGGTCATTCCCCAGTTCCTCCGCTAAATCGATTTAGTGTCCGGGCGCTCCTCGTCCGCGACGGGGCTCCCTTGATGTGACGGGCATCATCTGAGCCGATCGCGCGGCCAGTGACAACCTCTCATTTTGGCCGAGGCTACAAACCGCAGACGATGGGCTGGACCGCCCCGGAAACCCGCTCCACCACCGCGCCGGTGCTGAGCTCCGATCCGGCCGCGGCAGCCGGCAACGACACGCCCGCCTTGCCCAAAACCGCCTGGATGGCCGTGGCATCGGCAAAGGCGTAGCTGCGCTGCGGCGCGACGCCGGCGATCAGGATCTTGTCGGAGGGGTTGTCGGTGACGATCCCGACGAGCCGGCCCTGCCGGTCGAAGGCCGGCGCACCCGCCTGCCCCGGCTGGAGCGGCGCCTTCAGCGCCGGCTTGCCGCCGGCCGGCGCGCCCAGCCCGGGCAGCGCCACGGCAGCTCGCTTGCCGGCATCGTTGCCATAGGCCACCAGCACCAGTGCCTCGGAAGCGCCCGCCGCCTCGCTGCGCAAGCCCGGCGGCTTCGCCGCGCCCGTGCCCTCCAGATCGAGCACGGCAAGACCGCTCGCATCGTCCTTCAGGCGCAGCTTGGCATTGCGGGTGCCCACGCGCAGGCTGCGGCAGTTATCGATCGCGGACGCGGCGCCGAGCGCCGTCCGCTCGTTGAGCGCGAGCGCGACGCCATAGCGCTCGTTGGTGCGCGCAGCCGGCGCCAGCAGCGAGGACAATCCCGAGGACGGGCTCGCAGCCGCGCCCGCGACGGCCGGAGGCTGGGTCGGAACCGCGCCGGTCGGGAACGGCTCGAAGCTCGCGGCGATCGCGATGACCAGCTTGTCCACGGTCGGTGCCAGCGCCTTGTCATAGCCGATCGAGAAGCCGCGCAGGCCCTGCGGCCCGGCCGAAAGCCGGCGATAGAACCGTCCGGTCGGCGTCTCGCCGGTGACGACGAAGAAATCCGGCCGCAGCAGTTTGTAGGTGATCTTGCGTGGGCTGTTCGGGCTGACGGCGATCGCCTTCTCGAAGATCGCCGCGAGATCGTCGCCGCCGGGCGGCGTGGTCGAGGTGTCGAGCGTCACCTTCTCGTCGGCGCTCTGCCAGCGACTGCCGCCGGAGGGCGTCACATCGCGCTTCGGCAGGAGCTTCTGGGGGATGCCGATCTGCACCCCGGTCTTGTCGTCGGCCAGCACCTTGAACCCGGCCGCGTCGCGCGCCGCCTGCGCCACCCTGGCGAGCGCTGCCCGCTCGGCCGGCGGCAGCAGACCGTCGGCCGGGCCGCGCGCGCCCTTGAAGGCATTGATCGCGCGGAAGGTCAGCGGGCCATAAGAACCGGAGACCGCGCCGTTGAACTGCCCGGCCCAGATCAGATCGTTCTGGATCGCCTTGCGCTCGGCCTCGGGCAAGGCCTCGAAGCCGGCTTGCGCCGCCGCCATCTGCGGCGAGGGGCCGGGCGCGGGAGCCTGCGCGCCGGCGAGCGGCGCCGACAGCAGCGCGAACGTGAGCGCCACGCTGCGGAGCAGTGTGATTCGCTGGGATCGGAGAATGGCGCGCGGCATTGGGTCTCGTCCTTGAGAACGGGCGAAGCGGCTGCATTGAGCGTCAGAACGCGCCGCGCCGCAACCGGCAGCTGACATTAACGCGCGGGTCATCCCGGGCGACCGGAGGGAGACCCGGGATCCATTCCGGAACATATCTCGGTGAGGCTCTGGAATGGATCCCGGATATTCGCTTCGCTTCGTCCGGGATGACCCGCGTGTGAGGATCGAAATGGGTATCTCGACAGCCCAACCTCGCGCGCCCTGCATTCGCATGACTTGAACGCGCGCGGCACGGTGATAGCCTGCCGGCCCCGTCTCACGCCGTCATCGGCTTGACGCCATGCCCGCTGATCCTTGGCTGGCCGATCGACGAAGAGGACCGACGATGACCCTGCTTTCCCGTCTCGCGCTCGCCCTCTCGCTCACGCTGGCGGCGGCCCCCGCCCTCGCCCAGAAGGCCTATGTCCGCAACGACCTCCTCACCGACGGGCAGCGGCTGGAAGAGCGCCTGAAGCGCGAGCTCCCGGCCGGCAACCGCATGGCAGCGGACGCTATCCGCGCCGGCGAGATCGCGCTCGGCCGTGGCGATGCCCGCTCCGCCCTGCCCCAGGCCAATGCCGCGGTCGTCGCCGATTCCAGCAATGCCGCCGGCTGGCGCCTGATGGCACGCGCCGCCAACGCGATCGAGCCGCGCGACTACCGCGAGCGCTGGGAACTGCGCGAGCGCGCGGTCGCGGCCGCCTATCTCGCCTATCAGCGCTCGACCAACCGCAATGACGAGGCCGCCTCGCTCGGCATCCTCGCCCGCACCTTCGAGAAGAACGAACTCTGGCGCCCGGCGCTGACAACCTATCGCCTCAGCCTCGATCTCGCCGCCAATGCTGCCCTGCAGAGCTCCTATGAAAGCCTGCGCGAGAAGCGCGGCTTCCGCCTGCTCTCGAACAAGACCGATTCCGACGCCGCATCGCCGCGCGCCTGCTTCGAGTTCTCGGAAGCCCTGGCGCGCGGCCGGGTCGATTTCGCGCCATACGTGGCGATCTCGGGCGGCAAGGGCGATTTCGCCGTCAGCGCCGAGGACCGCCAGATCTGCGTCGACGGCCTCAAGCATGGCGAGCGCTATGCCATCGTCATCCGCCAGGGCGTGCCCTCAGCCATCCCCGACGAGACGCTGCTGAAATCGGCCGATTACGAGATCTATGTCCGCGACCGCACCCCCTCCGTGCGCTTCACCGGCAAGAACTACGTGCTGCCGCGCACCGGCCAGCAAGGCATCCCGGTCGTCTCGGTCAATTCCGGCAAGCTCGATCTCGAGGTCATGCGGATCGGCGATCGCAACCTGATCAACTCCGTCCATTCCGAGGATTTCCTCAGCCAGATCGGCTCCTATTCCGCCCGACAGATCTCCAGCGACAAGGGCCAGACCGTCTGGACCGGCACGATGGACGTGAAGTCCGAATTGAATCAGGACGTGATCACCGCCTTCCCCGTCACGGAAGCGGTCGGCAGCCTGAAGCCCGGCGTCTACGTGATGTTCGCCAAGCCCTCGGGCGGGCCGGCCGCGGCGGCGCCCAGCGACGACGGCGATTCCTATGATGACGGCTCGACGCGGGCGACGCAGTGGTTCGTCGTCTCCGATCTCGGCCTGACCTCCTTCACCGGCCCGGACGGCGTGCATGTGCTCGCCCGCTCGCTGGCCGACGCCAGGCCGATCGCCAATGCCGAACTGCGCCTGATCGCCCGCAACAACGAGGTGCTCGGCACGGCGAAGACTGACGGCAACGGCTATGCCCGTTTCGATGCCGGCCTCGGCAAGGGCCAGGGCGGCAATGCGCCCGGCCTCGTCACCGCGTCCCTCGCCGAGGATTACGGCTTCCTCGACCTCAAGCAGACCGCCTTCGACCTCTCCGATCGCGGCGTGAAGGGCCGCGTCGCCCCCGCCGGGCTCGACGCCTATCTCTATACCGAGCGCGGCGTCTATCGCTCGGGCGAGACCGTCTATCTCACCTCGCTGCTGCGTGACGCCAAGGGCGCTGCCGTCACCGGCCTGCCGCTGACCATCGTCATCAAGCGTCCCGACGGCGTCGAGTATCGCCGCCGGCAGGTCGAGGATCAGGGTGCGGGCGGCCGCGCCCATTCGATCCAGCTCGTCTCCGGCGCCGCGACCGGCACCTGGCGCATCCTCGCCTATTCCGACCCGAAGGGCCAGGCGGTCGGCGAGACCTCCTTCCTCGTCGAGGATTACGTGCCCGAGCGGCTGGAGCTGACGCTGACGCCGAAGGCCCCGCTGCTCCAGGCCGGCCAGCCGGCCGAGCTCGACGTCAACGCGCGCTATCTCTACGGCGCGCCGGGCTCCGAGCTCGACGTCACCGGCGCGATGACGATCCGCGCGGCCGATGCCAGCGCCATTCCCGGCTTCAAGGACTATCAGGTCGGCCTCACCGACGAGGCTTTCGAGCCGATCCAGAGCGAGTTCGAGGAGAGCACCACGACCGACGCCGCCGGCAAGGCGACGATCTCCAACCCGGTCCAGCAGGCCGACACCAACCGTCCGCTCGAAGTCGAGATGACCGTGCGCGTCGGCGAGCCCGGCGGGCGCGCCATCGCCCGCTCCGTCACCTTGCCGATCGTGCCCAAGGGCGCCGCCATCGGCGTGAAGAAGCTGTTCCGCGACGGCGATCTCGGCAACGGCCAGACCGCCAATTTCGAAGTGATCATGGCGACCGGCGACGGCAAACGCCTTGCCCGGCCCGGTGTCAAATGGGTGCTGTCGAAGGTGCGCCGCAACTACCAGTGGTTCTTCCAGGACGGCCGCTGGAATTATGAGGGCGTCAAGACCACCCGCCGCGTCGCCGATGGCGAGATCGCAGTGGCGGAAGCCACTGGGGCCAAGATCGCCGCCCCCGTCGAATGGGGCAATTACCGGCTCGACGTGACCTCGGACGGCAACGAGGCGGCCGAGACCTCGGTTTCCTTCAGCGTCGGCTATGAGAGCGACAAGACCGCCGATACGCCGGATGTGCTCGACGTCGCCTTGGACAAGGCCTCATACGCCGATGGCGAGAGCCTGCAGGTTCGTCTCTCGCCGCGCTTCGCCGGCAAGGCGACGCTCGCCGTCGTCACCGACAAGGTCGCGGATATCCGCACCATCGACATCGCCGAGGGCGGCACCTCGGCCAGCATTCCGGTCAAGGCCGAATGGGGCGCCAGCGCCTATCTCGTCGTGCTCGCCCATCGCCCGATGGACGCTGCCGCCAAGCGCCTGCCCGGCCGCGCCATCGGCCTCTCCTGGTTCCAGATCGGCAAGGAGACGCGCACGCTGGCGCTCGATCTCGGCGCGCCCAAGCTGGTGCGCCCGCTGACCACGCTCTCGCTGCCGGTCAAGGTCACCGGCATGAAGGCGGGCGAGGAAGCCTATGTCACCCTGGCGGCCGTCGATATCGGCATCCTCAACCTCACCCGCTACGAGAGCCCCGACGCCAGCAAGTTCTTCTTCGGCCAGCGCCAGCTCGGCCATGACCTGCGCGATCTCTACGGCTACCTGATCGACGGCATGCAGGGCACGCGCGGCGCGATCCGCACCGGCGGCGACGCCGCGCCCAAGATGGACGGCGAGAAGCCGACGCAGGAGCCGCTCGCGCGCTATTCCGGCGTGGTCAAGGTCGGGCCGGACGGAACGGCGAAGATCGATTTCGAGATGCCGGCCTTCAACGGCTCGGTCCGCGTCATGGGCGTCGCCTGGTCTTCCGGGCGCACCGGCCAGGCCAGTGCCGATGTGATCGTCCGCGACCAGATCGTCGCGCAGGCGACGCTGCCGCGCTTCCTCGCCATCGGCGACCAGTCGCGCTTCCATCTCCAGGTCGACAATGTCGAGGGCCCCGCAGGCTCCTACACCGTCGATCTCGACGTGAAGGGCCCGGTGCTGGTCGCGGCCGACGCCACCCGCCGCACGATGCAGATGGGTGCCGGCGCCAAGACGCAGATGACGATCCCCGTGACTGCCGCCGGCCTCGGCCGCGCCGAGTTCGACGTGCGCGTCTCCGGCCCGAACGGGCTCAGTACGGTGCAGAACCTCGCCGTGCGCGTGCAGCCCTCGGCCGCGACGATCGCGCGCCGCATCGTGCGCGCCATCCCCGGCAATGGCGGGGCGATCACCGTCTCCTCCGACCTCTTGGCCGATCTCGTGCCGAACTCGGGACAGGTCTCGGTGACGGTCTCGCCCTTCGGTTCGCTCGACGTGCCCGCTCTGCTCAAGGCGCTCGATCGCTACCCCTATGGCTGCACCGAGCAGACCGTCTCGCGCGCCCTGCCGCTGCTCGCTGTCAACCAGCTCGCCTCGCTGGAGCAGCTCGCGCTCGATGACAAGGCCGACGAGCGCGTCGTCAACGCCATCGAGCGCGTGCTGGCGCGGCAGGGCGGCAACGGCTCCTTCGGTCTCTGGGGCGTCGGCGGCGACGATCTCTGGCTCGATGCCTTCGTCACCGACTTCCTGACGCGGGCCCGCGAGAAGCAGTTCGCGGTGCCCCAGATCGCCTTCAACCTCGCGCTCGACCGCCTGCGCAATCAGGTCGTCAACACCAGCGAGATCAACAAGGAAGAGGCCGCCGGCATCGCCTATGCGCTCTATGTGCTCGCCCGCAACGGCCGGCCGGTGATGGGCGACCTGCGCTATCTCGCCGACAACAAGCTCGGCGATTTCGCGACGCCGCTCGCCCGCGCCCAGATCGGCGCGGCGCTCTCGGCGCTGGGCGATCGCGGCCGCGGCCGTGCCGCCTTCGGCAGCGCGCTCGGCCTGCTCCAGCAGGCGAGCGACGACGGCTTCTCCCGCCCCGATTACGGCTCCCGCCTGCGTGACGGCGCCGGCGTGCTCGCCCTGATCGCGGAGGCTAATGGCGAGCGCGCCGACATTTCGCGCGCCGTCTCGATCCTCGACGCTACCCGCAACAGCGCCCGCTACAGCTACACCTCGACGCAGGAGCAGATGTGGATGGTGCTGGCGGCGCAGGCCATGGCCAAGGACGCCGAGGGCATGACGTTGACGGTCGACGGCGCTCCCCGCAAGGGCGCGCTCTACCGCACGCTCTCCGCCGAAGCGCTGGAGACGAAGTCGCTGACCATCGCCAATCCCGGCGCCGGCAATGCCCAGGCGGTGATCACCGTCGCGGGTATCCCGACCGCGCCGGAGCCGGCCCTGAACCAGGGCTTCGGGCTGGAGCGCGTCATCTACACGATGAAGGGCGAGAAGGCCGATCCGGCGCGCCTGCGCCAGAACGAGCGCTATGTCGTGGCGCTGACCGTGACGGAAACTGCGCCGCGCTACGGCCGGCTGCTGCTGGTCGATCCCGTCCCGGCCGGGCTTGAGATCGAGAATGCCAACCTGACGGAAGGCGCCTCGGTCGCCGGCCTCGACTGGCTCAAGCAGGAGGTCTACCCGGTCCATACCGAGTCGCGCGACGACCGTTATGTCGCCGCCTTCGAGCGCTCCGGTTCGCGCAGCGACAAGCTCTCCTACACCGTCGCCTATATCGCACGGGCCGTTTCGCCCGGCCGCTACGTCTCCCCCGCCGCCGTGATCGAGGACATGTACCGGCCGGATCGCTTCGGCCGCACCGGCTTCGGCGCGGTGGAGATCACGTCGGCGCGGTGAAGGCACTGTCGCTATGGCGCAGGATGAAAAATCGAGCGCAACGGAACCCCCTCTCCCCTCGGGGGAGAGGGTTGGGGTGAGGGCGCGCGCGACGCTTGGTCGTTTGCCCGCTCGCCTGACCACCCTCTTCCGTCAGCGCTTCGCGCTGCCACCTTCTCCCCCGAGGGGAGAAGGGAAGCGGCCACGTTTCCGCAAACTGAAGATCGCAGCTGGCGCTGTCGCCATCTCGATAACCGCAGCCGGCACCGCCCTCATCCTCTACACCCGCTCCCTCCCCCCGCTCGATCTCGCGGCCGCCGCCGACCGCTCGACCGTTGTGCTCGACCGCGAAGGCAAGCTGCTGCGCCCCTTCCTCACCGCCGACGGACGCTGGAAGCTCCCCGTCACATCAGAGGATGTCGATCCGCGCTATCTCGCCATGCTCAAAGCCTTCGAGGACAAGCGCTTCGATGGCCATCGCGGCATCGACCCGTTAGGCATGCTGCGCGCCGCCGGCCAGATGCTGCTGAACCGCCGCGTCGTCTCCGGCGGCTCGACGCTGACGATGCAGGTCGCGCGCCTGCTTGAACCGCGCGAGGAGCGCACGCTTGCCGCCAAACTCCGGCAGGCCGTGCGCGCCGTCGAGCTGGAACGGCGCTTCGACAAGGCCGGCATTCTCGATCTCTACCTGACGCTCGCCCCCTTCGGCGGCAATCTCGAAGGCGTGCGCGCCGCGAGCTTCGCCTATTTCGGCAAGGAGCCGAAGCGGCTCTCGACCGCCGAAGCCGCGCTGCTCGTCGCCCTCCCGCAATCGCCGGAGACACGCCGGCCGGACCGTTTCGTCGAGGCCGCCCGCAAGGCGCGCGAGCGCGTGCTGGAACGGGTCGAGCAGGCGGGCTTGGCCACGCGCGACGAGGTCGCAGCAGCCCGCAACGAACCGATCCCGACCGGGCGCCGCCCCTTCCCCAATCTCAGCCCCCATATCGCCGAGCAGGCGGTGGCCGAGGCGCCGGCCGAGCGCGTCCAGAAGCTCTCGCTCGACGCGCGCCTGCAGGCTGCGCTCGAAGGGCTCGCGCGCGAACGCAGTCTCGGACTCGCGCCCCAGGTCTCGATCGCGATCCTCGCCGTCGACAACGAGACCGGCGAAATCCGTGCCTCGGTCGGCGGCGTCGACTACTTCGCGGCGGAGCGTGCCGGCTCCCTCGACCTGACGCGGGCGCTGCGCTCGCCCGGCTCGGCGCTCAAACCCTTTATCTACGCGCTCGCCTTCGACAACGGCATCGCCCATCCCGAGACGATGCTGGAGGACCGGCCGGCACGCTACGGCATCTACATCCCTGAAAATTTCGACATGACTTTTCAGGGCATGGTCAGTGCCCGCAAGGCGCTCCAGCTCTCGCTCAATGTGCCGGCCGTCGAACTGCTGTCCTCGCTCGGCCCGCAGCGCTTCCTCTCGCGCCTGCGCGATGCCGGCGTCGCCATTGCCATGCCCCGGGATAGCGGCGCGCCCGGCCTCGCCGTCGGCCTCGGCGGCCTCGGCATCACCTTGCAGGACCTGACCCGCGCCTATGTCGGGCTGGCACGCGGTGGCGAGATGCTTCCGCTGCGCTTCCGGCAGCAGGCGGCGCAGAGCGGTCCGGCGCCGCGCCTCGTCGATCCCGTCGCGGCCTGGTATGTCGCCGATACGCTGCTCGGCGCGCCGCCGCCGCTCAATGCCGTGCCCGGCCGCATCGCCTACAAGACCGGCACCTCCTACGGCTATCGCGACGCCTGGGCGGTCGGCTTCGACCGCAAGCACACGATCGGCGTCTGGGTTGGCCGGGCCGATAACGGCGCTGTGCCCGGCCTCGTCGGGCGCACGGTCGCAGCGCCGATCCTGTTCGACGCCTTCGCTCGGCTTGGCATCGATCCGCGTCCCTTCCCGCAGCCGGCGGATGCGATCGTCGCCAGCACCGGCCACCTGCCGCCGCCGCTGCGGCATCTCCGGCAGGACGTGCCGAAAACCGTGACGGCGATGACGACGCCGGCGCTGAAGCTCGCCTTCCCGCCGGACGGCGCCCGCATCGATCTCTCGGCCGCCGCGCTCGACGGCAACGGCCGGCTCAACCTCAAGGTAGCCGGCGGCTCGCCGCCCTATACCTGGCTGGTCGACGGCACGCCGGTGACCGAGCCCCAGCGCCGCCGCGAGACGCAGTGGCAGCCGCCGGGCAAGGGCTTCATGCGGATATCGGTGATCGACGCGACCGGGGCGAGCGAGAGCGTCTCGGTGAGATTGCAGTAGCGCTCCCGCGCGTCATCCCGCACGCGCTGCGGCACGTAAGTGCTGCTGCGCAGATGCGGGACCGTCATCAGGAATAGGCGCCCCTCTTGTGCAAGGGGCGCACTTTGCTTGAAGGGCGTTCTCTCGTCACGCGGCCCCGTGTCTGCGCAGCAGCACTGAAGTGCCGCGGCGCGCACGGGATGACACCTACTCCGCCGGAGCCGGATGAGCCCCGTGTCCTTCCTCATGCGGCGCATGGCGCGAGCCATGGACCGTACGGGCGAGATAGCTATAGGCGACCGGAACCACATAGAGCGTCAGCAAGGTGCCGAAGGTCATGCCGCCGACGATGACCCAGCCGATCTGCGAACGGCTCTCCGCGCCGGCGCCGGTCGCGATGGCGAGCGGCACCGCGCCGAGCACCATCGCACCCGTGGTCATCAGGATCGGCCGCAGGCGCAATTCCGCCGCCTCGACGAGGGCGTCGATCATCTCCCGGCCTTCCTCGCGCAGCTGGTTGGTGAACTCCAGGATCAGGATGCCGTGCTTGGTGATCAGGCCGACAAGCGTGATCAGGCCGATCTGGCTGTACACGTTCATCGTCCCGCCTGTGTAGTAGAGCGCAGCCAGCGCGCCGGTCAGCGAGAGCGGCACCGAGACCATGATCACGACCGGGTCGATGAAGCTCTCGAACTGCGCCGCCAGCACCAGATAGATGAAGCCCAGCGCCAGCAGGAAGACGATGAAGATGCTCGCGCCCGACTGCTTGAACTCGCGGCTCTGGCCGGAATAATCGACCTGCACCGAGGAGGGCAGCACGCGCGCCGCGGCGTCTTCCAGAACTTTCAGGGCATCGCCGAGCGAATAGCCCGGCGCGGGGATTGCGGTGACCGTCGCCGAACGCAGCTGGTTGAAGCGGGTCAGCTCCTTGGGCGCCACGTTCTCGTCGATCTTGACCAGGCTGGAGAGCTGCACCACGGCGCCGCCGCGCCCCATCAGATAGATCGACTGCAGTGCCTGCGGCGTGTTGCGCTCCGAACCCTCGACCTGCAGCACGACGTCGTACTGCTTGCTGTTCATGTTGAAGCGAGTCACCTGCCGGCCGCCCAGCAGCGTCTCCATCGTACGCCCGATGATGTCGACGCCGACGCCGAGATCGGCGGCGCGCTGCCGGTCGATCGAGACCTTGATCTGCGGCTTGTCGAGAATGAGGTTGGTCTCGACATTGGTCAGGACCGGCGAGTTCGCGACCTCGTTCATCAGCTGGTCGACATAGGCCTTGATCTGCGTATAGGGCTCCGAGGAGCGCAGCACGAACTCGACCGGCTTGCTGTTCGCCTGGCCCTGCCCGAGCGAGGCCGGATTGGTCGCGAACAGGCGGATGCCGGGGATCTGCGACAGCCCCTTGTTGATCTCGGCGACGAGATCCTGCTGCTTGCGCTGGCGCTCTTCCCAGGGCTTGAGGCGGGCGAAGCCGATGGCGCGCGTCACGTCCGGGAAGCCGGCGATGACGAGATAGGTATCGACCTCGGGAATCTTGCTGAAATACTGCTCGACCTGGCGCGCGTAGTCGGCCGTGAAGCTGATCGTGGCGCCTTCGGGGGCGACGCCGACGGCATTGATCGTGCCGCGATCCTCGACCGGCGCCAGCTCCGAGCGCAGATGCGTGAAGAAGTAATAGCCGCTGCCGGCAACGCCCAGCGCCAGCAGCACGACCAGCGGGCGGATCGCGAGAGCGCCGCGCAGCGAGGCCTTGTAGCCGCGCGACAGCGCGTTGAAGCCGCCTTCCAGCACATTGTAGAGCCAGTTGTGCTTCTCGTGATGGCGCAGCAGCTTGGCGCACATCATCGGCGTCAGCGTCAACGCGACGAAGCCGGAGACCAGCACGGCGCCGGCCAGCGTCAGCGCGAATTCGATGAAGAGCTTGCCGGTGCGGCCGGTCGAGAACGCCATCGGCGCATAGACCGCGACCAGAGTCAGCGTCATCGCCACGACCGCGAAGGCGATCTCGTTGATGCCGCGGATCGCCGCCGGGGTCGGCTGCATGCCGTCCTCGATATGGCGATGCACGTTCTCCAGCACGACGATGGCGTCGTCGACGACGAGGCCGATGGCGAGCACCATCGAGAGCAGCGTCAGCGTGTTCACGGTGAAGCCGAACGCGTACATCAGCGCGAACGAACCGATCAGCGAGACCGGGATCGTCACCAGCGGGATCAGCGTCGCGCGCACCGAGCGCAGGAAGATGAAGATGATCAGCACGACCAGCACGATCGCCTCGATGATCGTCTGGTAGACCGCCTTGATCGAGCGGTCGATGAAGACCGAGGTGTCGTAGGACTTCGCGATCGACATGCCTTGCGGCAGGTCCTCGATGATGCCCGGAAGCGCCTCCTCGATGCCGGCGGAGACGTCGAGTGGATTGGCCGTCGCCTGCTTGACGATGCCGATGGTCACCGAGGGCGTGCCCTTGAACCAGGCAGCGTTGCGCTCCTCGCGGGCGCCGAGCTCGACCTTGGCGATGTCCTTGAGCTTGACCGGGAAGCCGTTGGCGTCCTTGACCACGATCTCGCGGAACTCGGCCGGGGTCGTCATGCTGGTCTGCGAAAGCACCGTGAATTCGCGGTCGTTGCTCTCGATCCGGCCCGACGGGATCTCGACATTCTGCGCCCGGACCGCCGCCTCGATCTGCTGGACCGAGATGTCGTAGGCCGACATGCGGGCGCGATCGAGCCAGATGCGCATCGCATATTGGCGCTGGCCGAGAATGCGGACCTCCGCCACGCCGGTGACGTTCTGGACGCGGTCGGAAATGAAGCGGTCGGCGAAGTCGGTGAGCTCGAGCGGCCCGTCCTTGGAGCTGGTCAGCGAGAGATAGAGGATCGGCTGCGCGTCGGCCTCGACCTTGGCGATGACCGGCTCGTCGATCTCGTCCGGCAGGCGGCTGCGCACGCGGCTGACGCGGTCGCGCACGTCGGAAGCGGCGACGTCGGGATCGACATCCGGGCGGAAGCGCACCTGGATGAAGCTGCGCTCCTGGCGGCTGGCCGAGGAGATGATCTCGATGCCCTCGATGCCGGCGATCGAGTTCTCGAGAATCTGGGTGACCTGCGTCTCGATGATCTCGGCCGAGGCGCCGCGATAATCGGTGCGGACCGAGACGATCGGCTCGTCGATATTCGGGTATTCGCGGACGGTCAGGCGACCGTAGGAGACGATGCCGATCAGGATGACGAGAAGGCTCAGCACCGTCGAGAGAACGGGCCGGCGGACGAAGAGTTCGAAGAGGCTCATCGGCGCGGTCCTAGAGCTGGCTCGTCTGGACGACCTTGTCCTTGATCGCGATGATCGCGCCGTCGCGCAGGCGCATCTGGCCGGCGGTGATGATCTGCATGTCGGGCGTCAGCCCGCTGATGATCTCGACCTTGCCCGGCAGGCGCTTGCCCAGCTCGACGACGACCCTCTTCGCCTTGCCCTTGTCGACGACGTAGATGATCTTGCCGACCGCATCGGGCACCACCGCCATCTCCGGCACGACGATCGCCTTCTCGCGATAGTCCACGGTGATGGCGAGCCGGGCGAAGAGGCCGGGCTTCAGCGCGAGATCGGCATTGGGGATGTTGGCGCGCAGGCGGATCGCCCGGCCGTTGACGTCGACCACAGGATCGATCGCGTAGATCTGGCCCTGGAATTTCCGGTCCGGAACGGCATCGACCTTCATCTGCACGGGCTGGCCGACCTTGAGGCGGCTCAGATAGATCTCCGGTACGCGGAAATCGATCTTGATCGGGTCGATGCTGGTCAGCGTGATCAGCTGCTTGCCGACCGAGACGTAGTCGCCGACGCCGACCGAGCGCAGGCCGACGACGCCGGTGAACGGCGCCACGATGGTCGACTGGGCGAGCTTGGCCTTGGCGAGCTGGACGCGGGCCTCGCTGGACGCGAGCTTGGCTGCGGACTCTTCGAGCGCGACCTGCGTGCCCGAGCCGCGCGAGACCAGCCCCCTGAGCCGATCATTGGTATCGCGGGCGAGGCCGAGATCGGCCATTGCCTGCTTGAGCTCTGCATCGAGAATCGCCGTGTCGAGCTTGACCAACTCCTGCCCGGCCTTGACGCGCTCGCCTTCCTTGAAGCCCAGGAAGATGACGCGGCCGGCGATCTCCGGCGCGATGACGACGGATTCATCGGCGGCGAGCGTGCCGAGCGCCTCGACCTCCTCGCTCACGGTCGCCAGCTCCACGGACGCAATCTCGACAGGCACGCCGCGCGGACCCGTGACCGCGCTGGCCTGCGCCTGCTGGGTGCCGGTGCGCTGGTTCCGGTAGGCGTAATAGCCGCCGCCCGCGATGGCGGCGACGAGAACAAGAAGAACGAACCGCTTCATCAGGCTGGAGGCTCCGTTGCCGCCCATTGGTCTTAAATGGAACGAAAGGCGTTGCTAAGATGCCGGCGCGCCACAGCGGCACAAAAACAGCGGTTCTTGTGCCGATGCCGTATCGTTTCGGCCTCGCAGGCATCAATGCAAGATGCTTGCCGATAAGAGGCCCACCGTCACGGGCATCTCCGCCGCACACAGACATCCACGATCATCCTGCCGCCAAGCCGCGGATCGTCCAAGCGCATTCTGGGCACCTCACGAAACGTTGACCGGCTCGCGAGAGCGCAAATCGCGCTTTTCAGGGCCTTCCACACCCTGTCACGTCGCTGTCATCCGCGGCCTCTAGGGCTCGCGGCGATCGAGACGCCTGACCCTCCGGCCCTGGCCGGACGGGAATGCGCTCATGCCCGCATCGTGCCCGAGAACCAGTCCATGCTCCGCATCGAAGGTCTGACCAAGCGCTTTGGCGACAGGAACGCGGTCGACACCGTGACCCTGACCGTGCCGAAGGGAGAGATGGTCGGCGTGATCGGCCCCTCCGGCGCCGGCAAGTCGACGCTGCTGCGCATGCTGAACCGGCTGACCGAGCCGACCTCCGGCCGGATCGTCTGCGAAGAGCAGGACGTGACCGGGCTGAAGGGCGCCTCGCTCCGCCGCTGGCGCCGCGATACCGCGATGATCTTCCAGCAGTTCAATCTCGTCGGCCGCCTCGACGTGCTGACCAATGTCCTGCTCGGCCGGCTGAACCATCGCTCGGCGGCGCTGACGCTGGTGAAAAGCTTCTCCGAGGACGACAAGATCCGCGCCATCGCGGCGCTCGAGCGTCTCGATATGGGCCACTTGCTGGCGCAGCGCGCCGAGACCCTCTCCGGCGGCCAGCAGCAGCGCGTCGCCATCGCCCGCGCCCTCGTCCAGGAGCCGCGCATCATCCTCGCCGACGAGCCGATCGCCTCGCTCGACCCGCGCAACACCCAGGTCGTCATGGACGCGCTGTTCCGCATCAATCGCGAGGACGGCATCACCGTGATGTGCAACCTGCACGACCTCGACATCGCTGCGAAATACTGTGACCGCCTGATCGGCATGTCCGCCGGCAAGGTCGTGTTCGACGACGTGCCGCAGGCGCTGACCCGCGAGATCGCCGCCGAGCTCTACGGCATCGAGGCCAAGGATGCCGGCGCCGAGGCACTGGATGCGCTCGACGCCATCGCCGCCTCCGAGGCGAAGCGCGCCCGCCAGAAGACCGCCTGATTTCCAGAGATCGCCGGACCGGCCCGAGGGCCGTCGCCGCGAGAAGACCATCACGCCTTCAAACCAGGAGCACACAGATGCTGACCCGTCGTCATACCCTCTCGCTTGTCGCCGCCGGCCTCGCGCTCGCCGCCACCCCGGCTGTCGCCCAGGACTGGAAGGCCAAGTATCCCGAGCTCGTCTTCGCGATCATCCCCTCCGAGAACGCCTCGGGCGTCACCGAGCGCTACACCCCCTTCGTACAGTATCTCGCCAAGGAGCTCGGCACCAAGGTCACGCTGCGCATCGCCAATGACTACGCCGCGATCATCGAGGGTCAGCGCACCGGCAACATCCACATCGCCTCCTACGGCCCGTCCTCCTTCGCCCGCGCCCGCATGACCGGCGCCAAGGTCGATGCCTTCGCCATCGAGACCAATCTCGACGGCACCAAGGGCTATCACTCGGTCTTCTACGTGAAGAAAGACTCGCCCTATCAGAAGGTCGAGGATCTCAAGGGCAAGAATCTCGGCCTCGTCGACCCGAACTCGACGTCGGGCAACAATGTCCCGCGCTTCGCGCTGAACGGCATGAAGATCGAGCCGGAAAGCTTCTTCTCGAAGGTCGTCTATACCGGCAGCCACGAGAACGCGATCATCGCGCTGCAGCAGGGCACGGTCGATGTCGCCGCCAACTGGTGGAACGACGAGCAGGAATCGAACCTGCAGCGCATGGCCCGCAAGAACATGGCCAAGGCCGAGGATTTCCGGATCATCTACAAGTCCGAGCAGATCGTGAACTCGCCGATGGCCTATCTCACCGACATGCCGGAAGAGCTGAAGGCCAAGATCCGCGACGCGGTGCTGAACCTCGCCACCAAGGACAAGGCCGCCTTCGACAAGATCTATGAAGGCAAGCAGGGCCCGCTCGTCGCCGTCGACAACAAGGCCTATGACCCGATCATCGAGCTGAACAAGTTCGTCGACGAGCTCCGCAAGAAGAAGTCGTCGTAAGCAGCACGCCTGCTCTCGCCGTCATGGTCGGGCTTGTCCCGGCCATCCACGTCTTCGCTTCGCGGATCGCATGCGGTTCTCAAGACGTGGATGCTCGCCACAAGGGCGAGCATGACGGCTGCGGCGCTACCTGGCGCCCTCTCCGGAAACGGACGCAAACTCCATGACCCTCGCGATCGACAGCAACGACCCGGCCATCCGGGCCCATGCCGAGGCCTATCGGCAGGCTTCATCCGCCAAGCGCCGGCAGGCCCTGATCGGCATCGCCGTCTTCATCGCCTGCGTGCTGCTCTCGGCGCGTGGCGCGGAGGTCGATCTCGCCAAGTTCTTCGAGAACATCCACCGCTTCCCGAAATATATCTACGAGACGCTGCCGACGCTGCGCCTCTCCAGCCTCGGCGCCGATCTCGCCGAATGGTACTGGGGCCTGAAGGGCTGGCTGAAGCTGCTCTGGCAGACCGTGCTCATCGCCTATGTCGGCACGATCCTCGGCGTTGCCGGCGCGTTCCTGTTCTGCTTCGCCGCCGCCGCCAATCTCGGCCGCGCCACCTGGCTGCGCTTCGTGGTCCGCCGCTATCTCGAATTCTGCCGCACCGTTCCCGAGATCGTCTTCGCGCTGATCTTCGTCATCGCCTTCGGCCTCGGCCCGCTGCCCGGCGTGCTCGCCATCGCGATCCACACCATGGGCGCTCTCGGCAAGCTCTTCTCGGAGGTGGTCGAGAATATCGACCTCAAGCCAGTCGACGGCGTCACCGCCGCCGGCGGCAGCTGGTGGCAGATCGTGCGCTTCGCCGTCGTGCCGCAGGTCCTCTCCAATTTCGCGAGCTATGCGCTGCTGCGCTTCGAGATCAATGTCCGCGGCGCCTCGATCATGGGCTTCGTCGGCGCCGGCGGCATCGGTCAGGACCTGATCGAGGCCATCCGCAAGTTCTACTTCACCGATGTCAGCGCCATCCTGCTGCTGATCATCGTCGCCGTGATGCTGATCGACTACGCCACCGAGCGTCTGCGCCACGCCCTCCTCAGCCTGGAGCACGGCCGATGAGCCTCGCCCTCTCGACGGCCGAGCGCGCCGACATCCTGCGCCGCCACGAAGCCGCGATCCGCGGCTCGCTCAGGACGAAGCTCGCGACGATCGGCACCATCGTCGCGCTGGCCGGCTTCTTCGTCTACGGGCTGACGACGCTCGAGACATCGCTCTGGAAGATCATCTCCGGCTTCGGCAATCTTGGCACCTTCGTCATGCTGATGCTGCCGCCCGATCCCGGCTCTTGGGCCCGCGCCGTCATCTTCGTGAAGGCCCTGTTCGAGACCATCGCCATCGCCTTCCTCGGCACGGTGCTCGCCGCCATCCTCGCCCTGCCGCTCGGCTTCGTCGCGGCGCGCAATGTCGTCGCCAACCGCGTCGTGCATTTCCTCGCCCGCCGCTCGCTCGACACCGTGCGCGGCGTCGATGCGCTGATCTGGGCGCTGATCTGGGTCAATGTCGTGGGCCTCGGCCCCTTCGCCGGCATGCTCGCGATCATGACCAGCGATCTCGGCGCCTTCGGCAAGCTCTATTCGGAAGCGATCGAAGCGGCCGACCGCAAGCCGGTCGAGGGCGTCTCCTCCGTCGGCGGCGGCAAGGCGCATGAGATCCGCTTCGGCCTCCTGCCGCAGGTCCTGCCGGTGATCGCGAGCCAGGTGCTCTACTTCATTGAGTCGAACACCCGCTCCTCGACCATCATCGGCATCGTCGGCGCCGGCGGCATCGGCCTTTATCTCGCCGAAACGATCCGCACGCTGGAATGGCAGCAGGTCTCCTTCCTGATCCTGCTCGTCCTCGCCGCGGTCTCGGCCATCGACTTCCTGTCGGGCAAGCTGCGCTTCGCGATCATCGGCCGCCGGGCGAGCTGACCTTTTCCTTCTCCCCTCGGGGGAGAAGGTGTCTGCGAAGCAGACGGATGAGGGCCGCGCGACCAGCCTCACCGGTCATCGGCGCGCCAAGCCTTCCCTCATCCGTCAGCGCTACGCGCTGCCACCTTCTCCCCCGAGGGGAGAAGGAAAATCTTGGAACGGCTCAATCACCATCTCCATGCGCTCGGCGGCGAAGACGCTGCTCACGAGATGCACCGGCGTCAGGTCCGGCAGAGCATCGACCGCCGTCGAGATCATCACGGCCGACTCCGGCGCGATCTCCAGCAGCTCCGCCTCGCGCTCGTCGGCGAGCCGCGCCGTCAGACGCGTCGACAGGCGCACGTAATCCGCGATGCCATAGATCTTGAAGGCGGCCGTGATCGAACCGGCCGCCTCGCGATAGGCCTTGTCGAAATCCGGAAAGCGTTCGACCGCAAGCCAATGCGTGCCGGTGCCCATCGGCACGCCATCGGCAAGGCTCACGCCGCGCACGCACCAGAGCGGCGTCCCGGTCTTCAGCTTGAGTGCCGTACAGGCCGCAGCTTCGCCAACGACCACCTCAGCCGAAAGCATGCGGCTGCTCCCGGTGATGCCGAGCTTGCCCATATTGGTGCGCATGCTGACGCGCCGGCCGATCGGGTAAGGCAGGCGCGGGGCCGTCACTTGCGTGCCGCGCCCGCGCGACACCGTCACCAGCCCCTGATCGGCGAGATGCCGAAAAGCCTGCCGCACCGTGTGGCGATGCACGCCGTAGCGCTCCGCCAGCGCGACCGAGGCCGGCAGCGTGTCGCCGAGCTTGTACTCGCCGCGCCCGATCGCATCCGCCAGTTCGTCGGCGATGCGCCGCCAGGCCGTTCCGCCGTCACGCTCCGCGAGCGTGATCTCCGTCATCGAATTGTCGCTCAAAAAGTATAGACCTTTGCCATCAATCCTCCTAGTATAGTCTAGACATTCGGAACTGACCAGCGAGCCCGCGCCGATGATGCAGAAAACCCCGAGGCAAAGCTGGATGGCGACGCTGGCGCGCGCCTCCCGCAGCGAGATCGAAACCCTGCTCGGCGATCCGCCGGACCACGACCTGCTCAAGGCGCCAGAAACCGGCACCGTGATGGTCGAGGGTCGGGCCGGCGGCGCCGGCCGCCGCTTCAATCTCGGCGAGGCCACCGTGACGCGCTGCGTCGTGCGCCTCTCCAACGGGCGGATGGGCTTCTCCTATGCGCTCGGCCGCGATGGTCGAAAGGCACGGCTCGCCGCGCTGCTCGACGCCCGCCTCCAGGACGAGGCGGAAGGCAGTGGACTGCATCAGGGCGTCGCTACGCTCGCCACACGGCAGGCGGCCGCTCGCGACCTCGCCTCGCGCAAGGCGGCGGCGACCAAGGTCGATTTCTTCACGCTGGTCAGGGGCTCGTGATGCCGGCCGAAACCATGATCGCTCCCGGCTTCTCCGATCCGGTCTTCCAGTCGCAGGCCGCCTTCCGCGCCCTGCTCGCCGCCCTCTCCGAACCCGGCACGTTGCAGCAGGTCGCGAGCGAGATCACGCCGCCGGAAGGCCTCGCGACCGCGACGGCCACCGCGCTGCTGACGCTGGCCGATTACGAGACTCCGGTCTGGCTGCCAGAGGCCCTGCGCAACGGCCCGGCTGGCGCCTGGCTGCGTTTTCATTGCGGCGCGGCGCTCGTCGGCAATCCCGTCGAGGCCGCCTTCGCGGTCATCGATGGCGCGGCCGATGAGCCGAAGCTCTCAGCCTTCAATCTCGGCACGGACCAGTTCCCCGATCGCTCGACCACAGTGATCGTGCAGGTTGCGGGCCTTGAAGGTGGCGCCGCCATCGCCCTCGCCGGCCCCGGTATTCCCGGCACCCGCACCGTCACACCGCGAAGCTTTCGCCCCGGATTCACCGAGGAACTGCGCGAGAACGGCGCCATCTATCCGCTCGGCGTCGATGTCCTGCTCGCCTGTGGCGATGGCATGATCGGTCTGCCGCGCTCGACGCAAGTTGAGGAGGCTCGCTGATGTATGTCGCAGTCAAAGGCGGCGAAGCCGCCATCCTCGCCACACATGACCTCGTCGCCGAGGCGCGCCGCGGCGATCCGGCCGTGCCGGAGATCACCGTCGCCCAGATCCGGGAACAGCAGGCACTGGCCTGCGCCCGCGTGATGAACGAGGGCTCGCTCTACGACCAGGACCTCGCCGCGCTCGCGCTGAAGCAGTCGCAGGGCGACGTGATCGAAGCCGCCTTCCTGATGCGCGCCTATCGCACCACGCTGCCGCGCTTCGGCTCCTCCGAGCCGCTCGACACGGCTGCGATGGCGATCCGCCGCCGGGTCTCGGCGACCTACAAGGACCTGCCCGGCGGGCAGGTGCTCGGCCCGACCTATGACTACACGCATAGGCTCTTCGATTTCGCCTTGATGGACGAACCTCGACCTGCCCCCTCTCCCCTCGGGGGAGAGGGGTGGGGTGAGGGCATGCCGAGCGACACGCAAGGTACGGTGGCGCCCAGTCTTCCCTCATCCGACCCGGCTTCGCCGGGCCACCTTCTCCCCCGAGGGGAGAAGGAAAGGGGCCCGCTCGACGCGACCATGCCGCGCGTGCCCGACATTCTCGGCGCCGAAGGCCTGATGGAAGCCGAGCAGCCGCCGGAAGGTGATCCGCGCCCCTTCGACCTGACACGCGATCCCGTCTCCTTCCCGGCCGATCGCGATGTCCGCCTGCAATCGATGGCGCGCGGCGACGAGGGCTTCCTGCTCGGCCTCGGCTATTCCGTGCAGCGCGGCTTCGGCGGCACGCATCCCTTCGTCGGCGAGGTCCGCGTCGGCGAGGTTTCGGTCGAATTCGTGCCGGAGGAGCTCGGCTTTGCGGTCGATCTCGGCGACGTCACCCTGACCGAATGCCAGATGGTCAACCAGTTCCAGGGTTCGAAGGACGTACCCCCGCAATTCACCCGCGGCTACGGCCTCGTCTTCGGCCATAGCGAGCGCAAGGCGATGTCGATGTCGCTGGTCGACCGTGCCCTGAAGGCGCGCGATTTCGGCGAGGCCACCAACTACCCGACGCAGCAGGACGAGTTCGTCCTCTACCACGCCGACAATGTCGAGGCGGCCGGCTTCGTCGAACATCTCAAGCTGCCGCACTATGTCGATTTCCAGGGCGAGCTCGAACTGATCCGCCGCATCCGCAGGGAGCGCGAGGAGCGGCTTGCTCAAGAGCAGAACGTCATGCCGGAGGCTGCGGAATGACCATCCATCAGATGCCGGCGGACGATATCAAGCCGGCTTACAACTACGCCTATCTCGACGAGCAGACCAAGCGGATGATCCGCCGCGCCTTGCTCAAGGCGGTCGCCGTGCCCGGCTATCAGGTGCCCTTCGGCTCGCGCGAAATGCCCTTGGCCCGTGGCTGGGGCACCGGCGGCATCCAGATCACTGCAGCGATCATCGGCCCGGCCGACACGCTCAAGGTGATCGACCAGGGCGCCGACGACACCACCAACGCCGTCTCGATCCGCAGGTTCTTCGAGCGCACCGCCGACGCCCGCACCTGCGAGGCGACGGATGAGGCGACGATCATCCAGACCCGCCACCGTATCCCGGAGGCGCCGCTGAAGAGCGGACAGGTCATGGTCTATCAGGTGCCGACGCCCGAACCCTTGCGCCGCCTGGAGCCGCGCGAGGCCGAGACCCGCAAGATGCATGCCTGGGCCGAGTACGGGCTGATGCAGGTCAAGCTCTACGAGGACATCGCCCGCTATGGCGAGATCACCAAGACCTATGACTATCCGGTCATGGTCAACGGCCGCTACGTTATGGCGCCCTCGCCGATCCCGAAATTCGACAACCCGAAGATGCACATGTCGCCCGCGCTCCAGTTGTTCGGCGCCGGCCGCGAAAAGCGCATCTACGCGCTGCCGCCCCATACCAGCGTGAAGAGCCTCGACTTCGAGGATCACCCCTTCCGCATCCAGAGCTGGACCCAGCCCTGCGGTTTGTGCGGTGCGGGCGACAGCTATCTCGATGAGGTCGTGATCGACGACCAGGGCGGACGCATGTTCGTCTGCTCCGACAGTCATTATTGCGAGACCCGCCGGGCGGAAGGCCATCGCGGCACCATGCTGGGCGACGCCGCCGCGAGCGGCCTGGTCGAGGAGACCACCCCATGACCTTGCATGTCGCAGCGGCCGAGCTCGCGCTCGAACCCGCCCCCCTGCTCTCCGTCGACGGCGTCAGCCGTTTCTATGGCGAGCGCATCGGCTGCGCCGATGCCTCCTTCGACCTCTGGCCGGGCGAAGTGCTCGGCATCGTCGGCGAATCCGGCTCGGGCAAGTCGACCTTGCTGCGCTGCCTCGCCGGCATCGACAAGCCCGACGAGGGCGAGGTGCTGTTCAGGGGTGGCGCCGAGCCCCTCGATATCTACTCGGTCTCCGAGCAGGAGCGCCGCCGCCTGATGCGCACGGCCTGGGGCATCGTGCACCAGAACCCGCGCGACGGGCTGCGCATGGACGTGACCGCCGGCGGCAATGTCGGCGAACGCCTGATGGATCGTGGCGACCGGCATTACGGCCAGATCCGCGAGCGCGCGCTCGACTGGCTCGCCCGGGTCGAGATCGCGGGCGCCCGCATCGACGACCGGCCGCGCCAGTTTTCCGGGGGCATGCAGCAGCGCCTCCAGATCGCCCGCGTGCTGGTCTCGGAACCGCGCCTCGTCTTCATGGACGAGCCAACCGGCGGCCTCGACGTCTCCGTGCAGGCCCGCCTGCTCGACCTGCTTCGCGTGCTGGTGCGCGATCTCGGCCTCGCCGCGATCATCGTCACCCACGACCTCGCCGTGGCGCGCCTCCTGACCGACCGATTGATGGTGATGAAGGATGGCCGCGTCGTCGAGCAGGGCCTCACCGACCAGGTGCTGGACGATCCGCACCACGCCTATACGCAGCTTCTTACCTCGGCGGTGCTGAGCGTGTGACCTGTTCCCTTGTCATTCCGGGGCTTCGCGCAGCGAAGAACCCGGAACCCACGACCGGGTGAGACCTTTGCCCCTGGCGATCACGCTCGCTCGCCCAGTCGTGGTTTCCGGGTTCGCGCCTACGGCGCGCCCCGGAATGACAACGAACAGCCCGTCACACCCTCGTCACCTCGCCGGCACAAGGCACTGATCCCATGACCACGATGATTCAGGTCGAGAACGTCGCCAAGACCTTCACCCTGCACAACCAGGGCGGAGCGCGTCTGCCCGTCTTCGACAACGTCAATTTCCATGTCGAGGCAGGCGAGGCGCTGGTGCTCGCGGGCGCTTCCGGCGCCGGCAAGTCGAGCCTGCTGCGCATCCTCTACGGCAACTACAAGCCCACGGGCGGCGCGATCCGCATCACCCATGCCGGGCGCCCGGTCGATATCGTTTCCGCCGTACCCCGCACCGTGCTCGACATCCGCCGCCGCACGCTCGGCTTCGTCTCGCAGTTCCTGCGCGTGATCCCGCGCGTCTCGACGCTCGATATCGTCCGCGACCCGCTGCTGGCACGCGGCGCCACGCCGGAAACCGCGACCGAGCGCGCCAAGGCCATGCTGGCCCGGCTGAACCTGCCGGAGCGGCTCTGGAACCTCGCGCCCGCCACCTTCTCCGGCGGCGAGCAGCAGCGCGTCAACATCGCCCGCTCCTTCGTCGATCCCTCGGCGATCATGCTGATCGACGAGCCGACCGCCTCGCTCGACGCCGCCAATCGCGACGTCGTCGTCGACCTCATCGCCGAGGCGCGCGCCGCCGGCTCCGCCATCGTCGGCATTTTCCATGACGAGGCGGTTCGCGAACGCGTCGCGACGCGCTATCTCGACATCACCGCTTTCCGGAAGGCCTGACGATGCAGACCGTTCTCACCAATGCCAAGCTGATCCTCGAGAACGAGGTCGTCACCGGCACCATCGCCTTCGACGCGAACGGCATCACGGCGGTCGATCAGGGCAAATCCTCCCTGCCCGGCGCCATCGATGTCGGCGGCGACTATGTCGCGCCCGGCCTCGTCGAGATGCACACCGACAACATGGAAAAGCATTTCATGCCGCGCCCGAAGGTCTTCTGGCCGAACGGGCTGGCGGCGGCGCTGGTCCATGATGCGCAGATGGCCGCGGCCGGCGTCACCACCGTCTATGACGCCGTCTGCGCCGGCACGCCCTTCTCGGCCAAGGATTATCGCAAGGACATCTTCGCCGACGTGATGAAGTCGCTCGCCTATGGCAAGAGCGAGAACGTCTTCCGCATCGACCACCGCATCCACATGCGCTGCGAGCTGACGAGCCCGGGACTTCTCGCCGATATCGCGCCCTATCAGGATGACGAACTGGTCCAGCTCGTCTCGTTGATGGACCACACGCCCGGCCAGCGCCAATGGCGCGACCTCCAGCACCTCAAGACCTATGCCGTCGGCAACGGCAAGACGGTCGCGGAGTTCGAGGAGGACGTCGAGGTGCGCCAGCGCGAAGGCGCCGCCAATGTCGCGAAGAACTGGCAGGCCGTGGTCGATATCTTCCGCGCGCGCGGTATCCCGCTCGCGACCCATGACGATACCATTCCGGAGCATGTCGAGGAGGGCGTCGCATCGGGCGCGGTGATCTCGGAATTCCCGACCACGGTCGAAGCCGCCGCCGCCGCCAAGCAGCACGGTCTGGCGACAGTCGCGGGCGCGCCGAATGTCGTCCGCGGCGGTTCGCATTCCGGCGGCGTCTCGGTTTCGGAGCTGGCCGAGAAGGGCCTGCTTGATGGCCTCTCCTCCGACTACGTCCCGGCAAGCCTGCTGCAGGCAGTGGTCAAGCTCAATGCCGACCATGGCATCGCGCTGCCCGAGGCGATGGGCATGGTCACCTGGAAGGTCGCCGATATCCTCGGTCTCCGGGATCGCGGCCATCTCAAGACGGGCCTGCGCGCCGATCTCGTGCGCTTCAAAGTACTGGGCGCGACTCCGGTCCTCGCTGCCGTCTGGTCGCAGGGCGAGCGCGCATTTTGAGCAAGCCGCGCTACGCCGTCTATTACGCCCCCGCTGCCGACAGCGCCCTCTGGCGCTTCGGCAGCGCGACGCTCGGCTATGACGCATTGACGGGCGAGGATCTGCCTTTCGCGGTTCCGCCGGGATGCGATCCGGCGACATGGCCCGCCTTCACCGGGGAGCCGCGCCGTTACGGCTTCCACGCCACGTTGAAGGCGCCCTTCGAACTCGCCGATGGCCGCAGCGAGGAGCAGTTGCGCGCGTTTGCCCGCAACCATGCCGCCGGGCTCGACGCGGTGGAGCTGGCGGGCTTGAGCGTCACGGCGCTCGGCTCTTTCGTGGCGCTGACGCCGGCCGAGCCGAGCGAGGCGCTCCAGCGCTTCGCCTTCGCGGCCGTGCAGGCCTTCGAGCTTTTCCGGGCTCCGCTCTCCGAAGCCGACAAGGCCCGGCGTCTCAAGAGCCCGCTGACCCCGGCGCAGCACGCCTATCTCGAAGCCTATGGCTACCCCTATGTCGGCGACGCCTTCCGCTTCCACATGACGCTGACCGGCTCCCTGCCGGGCGATCAGGCTGGATCGGTGAAGCAGGCGCTCGAAATCGCTTATGCGGCGGCTGTACCAGCCGGGCCCGTCAGGCTCGACCGCTTCGCCCTGTTCAGGCAGGACGATCGCGCCGGTCGCTTCCGCCTGCTCGATTCCTATTCATTCGGCTAGGAGCCATGCCGGCCGAGCGCGCGCAGGACGGCCAGGAGCTCGCCGGCTGCCTCGGCGACGCTGCGGTCGTTCAGGATCGTGACGATCTCGGCACGCTCCGCCGTCAGCGGCGCCTCGCGCTTCAATCGCGCCGCGATGTCGGCCTCGCTCTCGCGCCCGCGCGCCGCCAGTCGCTGCGCCAGCACCGCGATCGGCGCGGTGATGTTGAGCACCGCGACACGCTCCGCCAGCCGCTCGGCCACCGCGATCGCGGCACGCGAGACATTGACGATCACCACCCCGCCTGCAGCGATGCCGGCAAGCTCGGCCGCCGGGATGCCGTAGCTCAGCCCATGTGCCTGCCAGCTCAGGGCGAGGCCGCCATCGGCCTCGATCGCGCGGAAGCCGGCCTCGTCGCAGGAATCGTGATCCTCGGCATCCGCCATGGCCGGACGGGTGATCAGCCGGCGGGCGAAGCGATAGCGCGGATCGGCCGCGAGCGCGGCCCGCGCCGCATCCATCAGCGTGTCCTTGCCGGCTCCGGAGGGGCCGACCACGAGAACGAGCACGCCCGTCTGCACGGCGGGGATCGCGATATCAGGAGAGGATGAGGACATGGCCACGAAGAAACTGGGTCTTGAACCTGTGATCGACCCGACTGCCCAGGTGAGGCAGGCGACGCTCGGCCGCTACACCGCGATCGGCGCGCGCACCATCTTCGCCGAGTCGACGATGGGTGACTACTCCTATGTCGTGAACGACGCGAATGTCATTTACACGACAATCGGCAAATTCTGCTCGATCGCGGCGATGACCCGGATCAATCCCGGCAACCATCCGATGCACCGCGCCAGCCAGTCGCATTTCACCTATCGCGCCGCGGCCTATTTCGACGATGCCGAGGATGACGAGGCCTTCTTCGACTGGCGTCGGGCGCATGCGGTGACGATCGGGCACGATGTCTGGATCGGCCATGGTGCGATCGTGCTCGCCGGCCGTAATATCGGCACTGGCGCAGTCGTCGCCGGTGGTGCCGTCGTCACCAAGGATGTCGCGCCCTACACGATCGTCGCCGGCAACCCGGCCCGGCCGGTACGCCGCCGATTCGCCGAGAATATCGCGGAAAGATTGCAGGACCTCGCGTGGTGGGACTGGGATCATGCGAAGCTGCGGGTCGCACTCGATGATTTCCGCAACCTCTCCGTCGAGGATTTCCTGGAGCGGCACGAAGGCCCCTAGAAGCGGATTTATCTCATTAAAATCGCATGGTTTTTTCACCTGAAGGCGAAATCACCCCGGCCTTAACCCAAGGATAGTACGCAACGTCACTGTAGAAATTGACCCAGATCAAGACATGCGCTCATAGGTTGTTAACCTTGCTGGACCATGGTCGGTCTCCGGCGGGAACGGTTCCGCCCGAGGCTGGGGACCTCCTCATGACGGCAATGGATCATCTCGGCAAACGGCTTGCCTTCATGCAGCTCGGCCCGGAAGCGCAGGCGCGCATCCGCGATGTCGGCGACGCGCTGGGTGCGTCCGTTCCGGGCGCGCTCGACGCCTTCTACGCGCAGCTGCGCGCCTTCCCGGAAACGAAGGCGTTCTTCAGCAACGAGCAGCATATCGAGGGCGCCAAGCAGCGCCAGGCCCGGCACTGGGGCGGCATCGCCACCGGCAAGTTCGACGAGAACTACATCGGCGCGGTCACCCAGGTCGGCAAGGTCCATGCCCGCATCGGCCTGGAGCCGCGCTGGTATATCGGCGGCTACGCGCTGATCCTCGAGAAGCTGCTTGCCAGCGTGCTGGAGGCTCGCTGGCCGAAGAACGCACTCGGCAAGCGCATGCCCGGCGCGGCCGAGCGCTCGGCCGAGATCGGCGCCATCGTCAAGGCGGCCCTGCTCGACATGGACTATGCCATCACCGTCTATCTCGAAGCCTCCGAGGAAGCCCGGCTGAAGGCCGAGGCCGAGGCCCGCGCCATCGAGCAGGCCAAGGCGGCCGAGCGCGACCAGGCCATCGCTTGCGTCAGCCAGAGCATGGCGGCGCTCGCCGACGGCGACCTGACCTACCGCATGAGCGCCGAAATCCCGGCCGAATATTCCGAGATCCGCGACCATTTCAACGGCGCGATGGCGCGTCTCCAGGAGATGGTCGGCACGATCAAGGCGACCTCCGCCGCGATCGCCTCCTCCTCGCAGGAGATCAGCACCGGCGCGCAGGACCTGTCGATGCGCACCGAGCAGCAGGCCTCGGCCCTGGAGGAGAGCGCGGCGACGACCGAGCAGCTCGCTGCCTCCGTCAAGACCTCGACCCACGCCTCGCGTGAATCCGTCTCGCTCGCCGACGAGGCCGCCAATGTCGCCCGCACCGGCGGCGATATCGTCCGCGAAGCCGTCGAGGCGATGGCCCGGATCGAGGGCGCCTCGAAGCGCATCTCGGAAATCACCGACGTGATCGACGGCATCGCCTTCCAGACCAACCTTCTCGCGTTGAATGCCGCCGTCGAGGCCGCTCGTGCCGGCGATGCCGGCCGCGGCTTCGCCGTCGTCGCGGCCGAGGTCCGGGCGCTGGCCCAGCGTTCGGCCGGCGCCGCCAAGGACATCACAGGGCTGATCTCGTCCTCGGACGCGGAGGTGGCCGAGGGCGTCAAGCTCGTCCGCCAGGCCGGCGAGACGCTGGACCAGATCGTCGCCGCCTCGGCCAAGGTCTCCAGCACGGTGGAGGAGATCGCCTCAGCCTCCAGTGAGCAGGCCAATGGTATCGACGAGATGAGCCAGACCGTCAGCCATATGGACGAGATCACCCAGCAGAACGCCGCGCTGGCCGAAGAGAGTGCCGCCTCGGCGAAAGTCCTGCTCGACCAGATCGATCAGCTCAACCGGCTGGTCGCGGCCTTCCGGACCGAACAGGGCGGCGCGATCGGCAATGCGGGCGCGGCCCGCCGGCGGGCAGCCTGAGTCTCTTCGTCTGGCGGCAGGCCTACCGGGCGAGCCGCCAGACCGAACTGCGCTTGATCTCCGCATCCTCCAACGCGCGCGTCACCGGCACCTCGTAGGTCGCGAGCGCTTCCAGCTTTTCGCGTGGCAGATAGCTGCGGCCGGGGTCGCCGATCAGCACAGTCGCCCCCCTTGCGGACAGCCCGGACAGCCACGCGATAACCCGCTCCGCCATCTCGCGCTCGTAGCAGACATCCCCGGCGCAGATGACGTCCCAACCTTCGTCGCGGCCGATCAGGTCATCGCAGCGCGGTGCCACCGTGACGCCATTGGCGGCCGCATTGATGCCGATCGCCGCTGCCGCGAAGGCATCGATATCGCAGGCCTCGACCGGCCCGGCCCCCACCTTCGCCGCCGCGATGGCGACGAGCCCCGAGCCCGAGGCGAAGTCCAGCATCCGTTGCCCGGCGACGAGGGCGGGATTGTCCAGCAGATAGCGCGCCAGAGCCTGCCCGCCGGCCCAAGCAAAAGCCCAGAACGGCGGCGGCAGGCCGATCACGGCGAGTTCGTCCTCGGTCTTCTGCCAAAGTTCCGTCGCCTCCTCGGCGACATGCAATGCGATCTCCGGCGCATGCGGCACCGGCAAGAGCCGGGTATGGGCACGAATGAAGGCTTCGCGATCGAGCGTGGCTTCCCCGCTCATGCCGCGACATCCGGCGCGGTGCGCCCAAGCAGGCCGAGGTAGAGCGCCTTCACGCCGTTCATCACGTCGCGCTCGGTATGGCCGTCGAGCAGGCGCGCACGCGCGCTCTCGCCCATGCGCTCGGCCAGGCGTGGCGCGCCGGCAAGGGTAACGAGCGCCCGGGCCAGCGCCGCGGCATCGTCGGCCGGGACCACCATGCCGTCCTGTCCGTCGCGGACGAAACTGCGGCAGCCCGGCACGTCCGTGGTCAGGATCGCCCGGCCGCAGGACGCCGCCTCCAGGATCGTGCGCGGCAGGCCTTCGCCGCCCCGCGATGGCAGGATGCAGAGATGATGTGCCTTCCAGACGCCCTCGATATCGCGCGTCGGCCCAGCCCAGGTGACACCCGGGCGCGCCGCCCATTCCTTCAGCGTCGTCTCGGGGATCGCCTTTGGATTGGACGGATCGGGCGCGCCGTGGATGGTGAGCGTCACCTTGGCGCCCTCGGCCCGCGCCAGCCGGACCGCCTCGACGGCGAGATCGACGCCCTTGGACCAGAGCATGCGGGCGACCAGCGCAACCTTGAGCGGCGGGGCCGGCGGCATCGGCGACGGCATCAGGATCAGCGGATCGACGCCGGCCCCGCCGACGATCGCGACCTTGCTTGCGTCCTGCGGATCGAGCCCCAGCGTCACGGGATCATCGGGGTTCTCGAACAGGAAGCGCACCTGCGGCCCGTCGATGGCGCCGCGCAGCCAGGTGATCGCCGCGAAGCGCGCCATCGCTGCAAGCGCGCCCTGCTTCGCGCCGAGGAAGCCGAGCCCGGTCAGCGCATAGACCCGCCGCTCGACGCCCGCGAGCTTGCCGGCAAGTCCGGCGAGCGCGATCGGCTTCAGCGCGATGCAATGCAGGATATCCGGCTTCTCCGCCGCGATCAGGCGCTTCAGCGCCATGACCTGCTTGAACAGCGCCCGCGGATCGAGGCTGCGCCGCTCCGCCTCCAGCCCGATCAATCGCGCCCCGGTCGCCTCGATCACGCGCCGGTGGTTGCGCTCGCGCGCGATCACGGCGACGTCGAAGCCGAGTTCGCGCGCAGCCCGCGCCATCGGCAGGAAATGCGAGGCGAAGAACCAGTCCTCGGTGGCGACGAAAAGGAGTTTCGGACGCGACATCGCGCCATCAGGCCGATGCGGCCAAGAAGGTCAAGCCCGCTTGCGCTTCAGGGCCGCGCGGTCGCGACCGGAAGCACGCGGGCGAGTGCCGTCGGCGGATCGATCCGGCCCGCACCATAGACAGGGTCTCGCCCACGCGAACCGAGATCGGTCGCGCTCTCGGCGAGCACCCGGCGGGCGCTGTCGGCATCAAGCTCCGGCTGCTTTTCGAGCAGCAGCGCGACCAGCGCCGTGACATGGGCGGCGGCGATCGAAGTGCCGGACGTAAAGGCGTAGCGTCCGCCCGGCTCCGCTGTCAGCACATCGACGCCCGGCGCCGCCACCGCAACGTAAGAGCCGCGATTGGCATCGCCGAAGACCTTGTCCTCGGCATCGGTCGCCGTCACCGCGATCACGCTCGGATCGGCGCCGGGATAGAGCGGGGCCGACCGGGCGCCGCCATTGCCGGCGGCGGCGACGGTGATCACGCCGCGCTCCTTCGCGCCGGCCAGCGCCTTCGACAGCAGGCGGTCCTGCGGGCCGGCGAAGCTGAGATTGACCACCTTGGCGCGCTGCTGGACGATCCATTCGAGCGCGGTCAGGATCTGGAACGACTTGCCGTTGGCCGAGGCCGCCTGCGGGCCGCCGAAGGCACGGGCGACGATCAGGCGGGCCGCTGGCGCGATGCCTTGCAGCTCGCCATGGGCGACGATCGCCGTCGCCATCGAGGTGCCATGGGCATGCGGCGTCGCCAGCCCGTCGATCGCGTCGAGATAGCCGACGACCGAGCCCCGGATTTCCGGATGCTCCATATCGACGCCGGAATCGATGATGCCGACCCGGATATTGCGGCCCTGGGCGAGCTTGCGCGCCTCGCTCAGGCGCAATTTGTCGACGACATATTGCGGCGGCAGGATGCGCCGCACAGCGGCGTTGCCGCGCGCTGCCGTGGCCGGATCGGCCAGCCGCAGGCCCTGCGTCGGCGCAGGCGTGCTCGCATCCGAGGAGGCGGTGGCCGCGCCCGGCTGCTTGCCGGCTTCGGAGAGCGAATCCTGCTGCAATTCGAACAGGAAGTTCGGCTGCGCGCCGGTGATATTGGTGTCGTCGCCCATCTCGGTGAGCACGGCGCGCAGGTCGCGCCCGGCCTCGAGCTTGGCCCGGATGATGGTGACGCCGGCGAGATCGAAGCGCTGGCGCGCGATCAATGTCGCGCCATAGCGGCGCAGCACCGCCTCCGCTTCGACATTGGGCGCGAGTTCGAACAGCACCTCGTCGGGCACGAAACGATTCTCATCGAGCGCCGGGACGATGCTGCGCTGGGTCCGTGGCTGCAGCCAGGAGCCGGGCGGCACGCGCATCGAACGATTGGTTCCGCCGGCCGCCGGCTGCTGCGGGCTCGTCGTCGGCGCGATGCGCTTGCCGTCGCCGGTGCCGCCCGCCGTCTGGGCGAAGACCAGCCCCGGCACGAGCGCAAGCGCGCATGCGACAAGGCCGGCGCCAGCGAGGCACCGAACCGAGGTTTTCCGACGAGCGAACGGGGACGGTAGCATGACCTGACCCTTCTGCGACGACGACATCATGCCATGGCGCCCTGCAAACGCCAGCCGGATCACGGCGCCGGCGCGACGAAGCTGACGATGGCACTCTCGCCCTTCATCCGCGCCGCGATCGCATCGACCTGGGCGGAGGAGAGGGAGGCATCGCCGACGCGCACCTTGAAGAAGCCGTTGGCGCGCGGACCATCGACCACCGAGGCGTCGAAGCGCTTGAAGAAGGAAGCGATCTCGCCGGCTCGGGCCTCCGGCGAGAAGCTCAGCAGCACATAGCTTTCCGAGGGCCGGGTGCCCGGCGCCGAAGCCGTCTGGAAACCGGGGCCGCCATCGCGCAGCGCAAGCCCGGTGATGGCGACGCCCTGCAGCGCGATGAGCGCGATCGCGGCGGCGCTGGCATAGGCGAGACGGCGCGGCGACTGCGCGGCGAGCAGCCCGCCGAGCCAGCCGAGAAAGCCGCGGCTGCCCTCCTGGGCGCGGGCTAGAAGAGGCACCTGACGGGGCTCGGCCTCGATCCCGGCCATCAGCTTGTCGAGCGCATTGTGAGAGGGAGCGCCGAGGCTCTCGTTGAGCAGCACCGTCTCGGCCATGTCGTCGCGGATCAGATCGAGCCGGGCGGCAAGCTCGGCATCGCCGGCGAGAGCCGCTTCGACGCGGCGCTTGTCGGCATCCGAGATCCGGCCGTTGGCGTAGAAGGGCAGCAGCTCCTCGAGCTCGCGGCGCTTCGGATCGCTGGCGATGCTGTCGTTCATCACGCCACTCCCTGGGCGGCCGGGCCGCGCCTGATAAAATCGGAAATCTTACGGCCAGCCGCGATCGATGCCGGCTGCCTTGAGCATTTCGCCGAGCTTCTTGCGGGCGTGGAAAAGCCGGGTCTTGACGGTGTTCTCGGGGATTCCGACGATCCGCGCGACCTCCTCGACGGACGTCTCGTGATAATAGACGAGGTCGATGACCTCGCGATGATCGGCCGAGAGCCGCTCGAGGCAGGCGCGGATGGCGAGACCCTTGTCCTGCTTCTGCAGAACGGTCTCGGGACCGTCGGCATCGTCCTCGAGGCTTTCGGCATAATCCTCGTCCAGCTCGGCATCGCGGCGCTTGCGCAGGAGCGACCAGGCCTTGTTCCGGGCAATGGCGAGCAGCCAGGTCGAGACCGAGGCACGCGCCTCGAACCGGTCCGCCTGTCGCCACAGATCCATGAACACGTCACTGATCACATCCTCGGCAAGCGTCTCGTCGCGGACGAGCCGCAGCACGAAACGGTAGACCCGCACCTGATGCCGCGAAAACAGCACCTTCATCGCGAGCCGGTCACCAGAGGCGATCCGTTTGACGAGATCCTCGTCCGATTCCGTATGCATTGCCCCTCAAAGGCCAGGCATCCCGGCTCGCATCAGGTTGTCGCGGCGAGCGGGGAAAAGGTTCAACCCGGCGCGCACATTAATCTGCATGCGCGGATTTGCCGATAGGCCGGCGCGGATCGAATAGGAGTTTTTTGCCCGAAAAGCAGCCATTGCCGGGGGCGGGCGCTATCAACGCGGTTAAGCAGACATGAAAAGGGGCGCTCGCGGCGCCCCAAATCGCATTCAAGGATATGCGGAAATTCCTGGCGTCAGCGGCGCTTGCCGGCCGTGCGCATCTGCATGTACTGCACGGCTTCCAGCAGGACCTTGCGCGGACGCTCGGCATCGCGCTTGGCCTGCTCGGCCTTGCGGGCGGCTTCGCGGGCGATCTCTTCCTGGCGCTTCTCTTCTTCGATGCGCGCACGTTCGATCGCTTCCAGGCGTTCCTTCTCGGCCCGGATCTTCGCCTTCTCGGCTTCGCGCTCGGCGCGAGCCTGGGCGATAGCTTCCCGCTCCTCGCGTCGCTGCACCATCACCGGGTCGTCGGCCTTCGGCCGGGCCTGGAAACGCTCGAGCAGAGCCTTCTTGGCATTGGCGGAATTGGACTGGCGGTCGGTAAAGCTGCGGTCGTTCGGGTTCTTCAAGGGTGATCTTCTCTCGGGTTGTTACGGACATTCATCGGCCCGCGCGGGCGAGATAATCCAGATCCGGCCGGATTGGTATCGAAATCGACGCGCGGCAGCCCCGCTTCCAGCGCTTATCGGGCGGCAGGTCCTGTATGCTGCACGCCAAAAACGCATGAGAGCGGCAGGATCGGCACCCGTCAGGCGGGCGGGCCGGGTCCTGCATATGGGCAGCCCTCCCCGCCCTGTCAATGTAAATGGCCCGCGGCGGACGGCATGGGCGCCCGAAAAGCAGCTCTATGCTTTACAAGCGCGGCATTTTCCCCAACAGGCAGAGCGACTGCCGCAACAACGTCGTGCTCCCGTGAAGACGCCTCAGCTCTCCGATTTCCGCCGCATCGTCGTCAAGGTCGGCTCCAGCCTGCTGGTCGACCGCGAGCGCGGCCGCCTGCGCCATGCCTGGCTCGCCGCACTGGCCGAGGACCTTGCCGACCTGCACCAGCGCGGTGCCGACGTGCTCGTCGTCTCCTCCGGCGCGATCGCGCTCGGGCGCACCGTGCTCGGCCTGCCCTCCGGCCCCTTGCGGCTGGAGGAGAGCCAGGCCGCCGCCGCCGTCGGACAGATCGCGCTCGCCCGCAACTGGGCCGAGGCGCTCGGCGCCCATGGCCTCACCGCCGGGCAGGTGCTGCTGACGCTGGCGGATACCGAGCAGCGCCGCCGTTACCTCAACGCGCGCGCGACGCTCGGGCGCCTGCTCGACCTGCGCGCCATCCCCGTCATCAACGAGAACGACACCGTCGCCACCACCGAAATCCGCTATGGCGACAATGACCGGCTCGCGGCGCGGGTCGCGACCATGGCCGGCGCCGACCTGCTGGTGCTGTTCTCCGATATCGACGGTCTCTATACGGCTCCCCCTGCCAAGGACCCGAGCGCTCGACATATCCCCGTCGTCGAACGCATCACGCCCGAGATCGATGCCATGGCCGGCGGCGCGGCCTCCGAGCTCTCGCGCGGCGGCATGCGCACCAAGATCGAGGCCGGCAAGATCGCGGCAGCCGGCGGCACCCATATGCTGATCGCCGACGGCCGGGCCAAGAATCCGCTCGCCAGCGTCGCCGCGGGCGGGCGCTGCACCTGGTTCCTCACCGCATCGACCCCCGCGACCGCGCGCAAGACCTGGATCGCTGGCTCGCTGGAGCCGCGCGGCACGCTGCATCTCGATGCCGGCGCGGCCCGCGCCCTGCGCGGCGGCGCGAGCCTGCTTCCGGTCGGCGTCACCCGGATCGAGGGTGAGTTTGCGCGCGGCGATGCCGTGCTGATCCGCGATCCCGAAGGCCAGCTTCTCGGCCGCGGCCTCGTCGCCTATGACGCCTCCGAGGCGGCGCTGGTGCTCGGCAAGGCCTCGCGCGATATCGAGACGGTGCTCGGCTATCCCGGCCGCGCCGAGATGATCCACCGGGACGACATGGCGCTCGGGCTGGGCTAAGCTTTCTCACGAGCCGGCTTTTCCGGCGGCGATCGGACTGAACGAGATGACCGGCGACAGCGCATTGCGCATCATCGCGACGAATGAGGCCGATGATGTCGGCCGCGTCATGCAGGATGTAGGTACGCGCGCCCGCGCCGCCGCGCGCAAGGTCGCACTGAGCCCGGCCGAACAGCGCAATGCCGCCCTGCTCGCCATGGCCGATGCATTGCGCGGCCGCAGCACCAGAATCCTCGCCGCCAATGCGCAGGACCTTGTCGACGGCAAGGCCGCGGGCCTGAGCGCTTCCTTCATGGACCGTCTCGCCCTCGACGAGATCCGTCTCGCCGCGATTGCGGACGCCGTCGCGGAAGTCGCCGATCTGCCCGATCCGCTCGGCCGCGTGCTGGCGGAATGGACCCGGCCCAACGGTCTGCGCTTCGAGCGCGTCGCGACACCCCTTGGCGTCATCGCCGTGATCTTCGAGAGCCGGCCCAATGTCACGGCCGATGCCGGTGCGCTCTGCCTGAAGAGCGGCAATGCCGCGATCCTGCGCGCCGGCTCCGATTCCTTCCGCTCCTCGACCGAGATCGCCGCCGCGATGCGCGAAGGCCTGGAAGCCGCCGGTCTGCCCGCCGACGCGATCCAGCTGGTGCCGACACGGGACCGCGCCGCAGTCGGCGAAATCCTCTCGGGGCTCGGCGGCAATATCGACGTCGTCGTGCCGCGCGGGGGTAAAAGCCTCGTCGCCCGCGTCCAGAGCGAGGCGCGCGTGCCGGTCTTCGCCCATCTCGACGGCAACTGCCATGTCTATGTCGACGCGAAGGCCGATCTCGCCATGGCCCGCGAAATCCTGCTCAACGCCAAGCTCCGCCGCACCGGCGTCTGCGGCGCCGCCGAGACCTTGCTGGTCGACGATGCCGTCGCCGCGAGCCATCTCGCTCCTCTCGTCACGGCCCTGCTCGACGCCGGCTGTGCCGTGCGCGGCGATGAAGCCGCCCGGGCCGTCGATGCCCGCGTCACCGCCGCCACCGAAGAAGATTGGGCGACCGAGTATCTCGACCGGATCATCGCGGTGAGGGTGGTGCCCGGCCTTGATGCCGCGATCGACCATATCGAGCGCTACGGCTCGCATCACACCGATGCGATCGTCACCGCCGACGCCGCCGCCGCCGCCCGCTTCCTGGCCGAGGTCGACTCGGCCATCGTCATCCACAATGCCTCGACCCAGTTCGCCGATGGCGGCGAGTTCGGCTTCGGCGCCGAGATCGGCATCGCCACCGGCCGGATGCATGCGCGCGGGCCGGTCGGCGTCGAGCAGCTCTGTTCCTTCAAATACCGCGTCCATGGCGCGGGCCAGACCCGGCCCTGAGGCGAAGCCCCGCCTATGACGAGCGAGCTTCCGCGCCTGCCGTCCCGGCTGCCCGCCTTCGCGCCGGGCCTGCGCGTCGGGCTGTTCGGCGGCAGCTTCAACCCGGCCCATGACGGGCACAGGCTGGCGAGCCTCACCGCACTGCGCCGTCTCCAGCTCGACCGCGTCTGGTGGCTGGTCACGCCCGGCAATCCGCTGAAGGACAATGCGAAGCTGCCCTCGCTCGCCGAGCGCATCCGGCAGGCACAAGGCGTCGCCGGCCATGCCCGCATCGACGTCACCGGCGTCGAGGCGATGCTGCGCACCCGCTACACCGCCGACACGCTGCGCGCGCTGAAGCGGCGCTGCCCCGGCGTGAATTTCGTCTGGATCATGGGCTCGGACAATCTCGCCGGCTTCCACCGCTGGAACGAATGGCGCGCCATCGCCCGGATGATGCCGATCGCGATCATCGACCGGCCGGGCTCGACCCACAGCGCCATGGCCTCGCCGGCCGCCAACTGGCTCTCGCGCTGGCGCCTGCCCGAAAGCCGGGCCGCGAGCCTGCCGCGCATGAAGCCTCCCGCCTGGGTCTTCCTGCATGGCAAGCGCTCGACATTATCCTCCACGATGCTGCGCAAACAGGCCGGGCGCGATTGAACTCCGGCGCCTTCCGGCTTATTTTGGACCCATCGCGCCAAACGCGCATCAGGATCGAGAGGATACGTCACTGACCCGTCAAACCCTTGGCGAAGCCGAGCCGAAGCCGCTTCCCCAGGCCGCTATCGCGGACAATCCCTCTGCCGATAGCATCGCCCTTGCCCAGCGTGTCCTGGAGGACATGAAGGCCGAGGACATCACGGTGATCGACCTCGTTGGCAAGACGTCTCTGGCCGATGCGATGATCATCGCCTCGGGCAACGTCAACCGCCATGTCGCGGCCATCTCGGATGCCCTGATCGAAGCCTTGAAGGCCTCCGGACTGCCGACGCCCAACGTCGAAGGCATGCCGGCCTGCGACTGGGTGCTGATCGATACCGGCGACATCATCATCCACGTCTTCCGGCCCGAAGTGCGCCAGTTCTATAATCTTGAGAAGATGTGGGGCACCGACCGGCCGAACGAACGCCTCGACAGCTGACGTCGCATGCGGCTCGCGGTCATCGCCGTCGGCCGGCTCAAGGACGGGCCGGAACGCGAGCTTTGCGAGCGTTATCGTGAGCGCGGCGTCGCGCTCGGCCGCGGCATCAATTTCAGCGGTCCCGACATCGTCGAGATCGCCGAGGGCCGGGGCCGCCGCTCAGAGGAGCGCAAGCGCGAGGAGGCGCAGGCCATCCTCGCGAAAGCCCAGCCCGGCCTGATCATCGCTTTGGACGAGCGCGGCCGCCAGCTTGGCAGCGAGGCTTTCGCCACGCGCCTCGCCACGGCGCGCGATTCCGGGACGGGCCATGCCAGCCTGATCATCGGCGGAGCCGACGGTCTGAGCGAGGAGATCCGCGACAAGGCGGATATCACGCTCGCCTTCGGCGCCCTCACCATCCCGCACCAGATCGTGCGCGCGCTCGTGCTCGAACAGCTCTATCGCGCGATGACGATCATCTCGGGCCACCCTTATCATCGCGTATGAGCTCACTGATTCGCCCCGGACTGCGCGGCCTGTGCCTTGCCGCCCTGCTGGCGACTTCGTCCGGCGCGCTCGCCCAGACGCCCCAACCCGACCCGGACGCCCTCCAGCGCGAGGCGATGCAGAAGCTCGTCGAGAAGCAGGCGCGCGAGAGCGAGCTCAAGGCGATCGAGCAGCGCCTCTCCGGCAATAGCGAGGCCCGCGCCGCGCTGGAAAAGGAAATCGCGACGATCCGGGCCGATCGGGCCGCGCTCAACAAGGCCCTGCTCGACACCACCGCGCGAACCCAGGCGGCCGAAGAGCGGCTGGGCGCGCTGGAGACCCGGCTCGGCCTGCTGCAATCCAGCGAAACCGCGATCCGCCGCTCACTTGAGGGCCGGCGCAATCTGATCGCCGAGGTATTGGCCGCGCTGCAACGCATCGGCCGCCGCCCGCCGCCTGCCGTGCTCGTCCGCCCCGAGGATATCCTCGAAGCGGTGCGCGCCTCGATGCTGCTCGGCGCCGTCGTCCCGGACCTGCGGCAAGAGGTCGAGATCCTCGGCACCGACCTCGCCGAGCTGGTTCGCCTGCGCAACGGCATCGCCACCGAAAAAGGCCGGATCGGCTCCGAGATGGAGCAGATCGCGGGCGAGCGCCAGCGCCTGGCCTCCCTGATCGAGGCGCGGCGCGAGCGCGAGACCAGCGCCGCCCGGGATGTCGAGCAGCAGGCTGCGCTCGGCAAGGAACTGGCCGGCCAGGCCCGCTCGATGCGCGATTTCGTCGAGAAGATCGAGAAGGAGATCTCGGTCGCCAACAAGGCGGCCGATGCCGCCCGCCAGGCGATCGAGCAGGAGACGCGCGAGCAGCGCGAGCGCATGACGGCGCTGGCTTTCAAGGACCCGGCGCGGCTCGCCCCCAAGATCGCCTTCGCCGAGGCGAAAGGCCTGCTCTCCATGCCGGCGGCAGGATCACGATTGCGTGGTTTCGGCGATCCTGACGGCGCCGGCGGCACCATTCGGGGGATTTCTCTGGAAACCCGCGCCAACGCCCTAGTTTCGGCGCCTTCCGACGCTTGGGTGGTGTATGCGGGGCCGTTCCGCTCGTTCGGGCAACTCTTGATCCTGAACGCGGGCGGAGGATACTACATCCTGCTGGCCGGCATGCAGCGGATCGACGTTGCGCTCAATCAGTTCGTGCTGGCGGGAGAGCCGGTTGCGACGATGGGCGAAACGTCGGAAGCTGCCGCGACGACAGTAGGGGTGGGAACCGGGCAGCCGGTTCTGTATATCGAATTCAGGAAAGACGGCGTCTCGATCGATCCGACGCCGTGGTGGACGAAATCGCAAGGCGAAAAGGTTCGCGGATGATGCGCAAGGTTTCCCTCGTTCTCGCCGGCGCCATCATGGGCGCGGGCCTGACCGGTCTCGCCACCCAGACCAGGCTGCTGAGCTCGACCAGCGCGGTCGCGGCCTCGGCCGAGGTCTATCGCAGCCTGAACCTCTTCGGTGACATCTTCGAGAAGATCCGCTCCGACTATGTCGACAAGCCGGACGAGCAGAAGCTGATCGAGGCCGCCATCAACGGCATGGTCTCCTCGCTCGACCCGCACTCCTCCTATCTCGACTCCAAGTCCTTCCGCGACATGGACACCGACATGCGCGGCCAGTTCGGCGGGCTCGGCATCGAGGTGACGATGGAGGACGGCGTCCTCAAGGTCGCCAAGCCCATCAAGGACACGCCCGCCTCCAAGGCCGGCATCCTCGCCAACGACATCATCCGCCAGATCGACGGCGCCGAGGTGAAGGGCCTGTCCCTGACCCAGGCGGTCGAGAAGATGCGCGGGCTGATCAACACCCAGGTCACGCTCAAGATCGACCGCCCCGGCAAGACCGAGCCGCTCGAATTCACCCTGACCCGCTCGACCATCGTCGTTCCGGCCGTCGAGGAGCGCGTCGAGGGCGATGTTGGCTATATCCGCATCGGCACCTTCTCCGAGCAGACCTATGACGGCCTGCGCAAGGCGATCGAGAAGACCACGAGCGAGATCGGCGCCGACAAGATCAAGGGCTACGTCATCGACCTCCGCAACAATCGCGGCGGGCGCCTCGACCAGTCCGTGCTGGTCTCCGACGCCTTCCTCGATCGCGGCAAGATCGTCTCGACCCGTGGCCGCAACGCCGAGGAGACCCAGGTCTTCAACGCCAAGTCGGGCGACCTGACCAAGGGCAAGCCGGTCGTGGTGCTGATCAACGGTTCGTCGGCCTCGGCGGCCGAGATCGTCGCCGGCGCCCTGCAGGACCACAAGCGCGCGACCGTGATGGGCACGCGCTCCTTCGGCAAGGGCTCGGTCCAGACCGTGATCCCGCTCGGCTCGAATGGCGGCCTGCGTCTGACCACGGCGCGCTACTACACGCCGTCGGGCAACTCGATCCAGGCCAAGGGCATCACGCCGGATATCGAGGTCCAGCAGGACATCCCGCAGGAGATCAAGGACAAGCTCGTCGAGAACAAGGGCGAGGCCGCGCTCAAGGGCCATCTCAAGGCCGGCGAGGGCGAGGAGCAGTCCGGCTCCAGCTCCTATGTCCCCTCCGACGCCACCAAGGACACCCAGCTCATCGCCGCGCTGAACCAGCTGCGCGGCGTCAAGAAGGATGTCGCGGCGCCCGCCGACAAGCCCGCCGCTCCGGCTGCGTCCGCGACGACCGAGGCTCCCAAGCAGCCGAACTGAGCCGCAGCACACTTCAGGTGCCCCCCGGGAGCCGGTTCGGCTCTCGGTTCCGGATCGCGGACACGTGCCCGATCAGATTGCGATGCGATCTGATCGGCGCGTACTCTGGCGCGCGGACTGCTGATTCGGGTCCGTATCGCAATTTCGAGGACGGCCTCTCTCGGCCGGAATGCCGCTGACGGAGCTCAATCGACCGCTCGGCCAGGATCGCCCGGTGGCCTCTGGCAGGCCCTGGGGTCGCTGGCTCGCGACGGCGGCGGCCGGTTGTGTCGGCGCGGCCATCCTCGGCCTCGTGCTGACGGTCGCGCTGCGACGCGATCCCGATGGCGGCGAGCCGATAGCCATAGCCTCGATCGAGAAGCGCGCCGCCCCGGCCCCGGCCGTTCCCGTCAATCCCGGCCCGGTCGCGGCGACGCCGCAGGGTCCGGCCAGTGCCGCCCAGCTCGAACATAGCGCGGGCGTGACCGTGACCCGCGCCGGCGAAGACGCGCCGGAAGCCATCGTCATCACGATTCCCGACGAGGCCCGCACGCTCAAGCTCGCGCCCGCTCCCGACAACCGCCTGGTCGAGCGCTCGCGCTACGGCCTGCTGCCGAAGACCGGCCCCGAAGGCGCGACCCCGGCCAGGATTTATGCCCGCCCGCTCGGCCCCGAGCCCACGACGAAGCCGGCCGGGCGCATCGCCCTGCTGGTCGGCGGCCTCGGCATCAGCCAGAGCGGTACGGCCGATGCGATCGCGAAGCTGCCCCCGGCGGTGTCGCTCGCCTTCGCGCCCTATGGCACCGAGCTCGAACGCACCGTCCAGCGCGCCCGCGGCGAAGGCCACGAAGTCTTCCTGCAATTGCCGATGGAGCCCTTCGACTATCCCGACAACGATCCCGGCCCGCATACCCTGCTGACCGGCCCGAAGGCGCCGGACAATATCGACAAGCTGCATTGGGCGCTCGGCCGCTTCACCGGCTATGTCGGCGTCGTCAATTTCCTCGGCGGCCGCTTCACTTCGGACGAAGGCGCCCTCTCCCCGGTTCTGCGCGAGCTTGCGGGCCGCGGCCTGATGGTCGTCGACGACGGCTCCTCGCCGCGCAGCCTGCTCGCCGGCTCGGCCGAGCGCGCCCGCATCCCCACTCTGAAGATCGACCGCGTCATCGACGGCATGGCCCGCCCCGACGCGATCGACAAGGAGCTGGCCACGCTCGAAACCATCGCCCGCGAACAGGGCATCGCGGTCGCCTCCGCCAGCGCGCTGCCGGTCTCGATCGAGCGCATCAACCGCTGGGCACAATCCCTGGAAGCCAAGAAGCTCGTGATTGTTCCCATGAGCGCGGCCCGCGGCTTCCGCTCGCCCAAGAGCACCGGATCGATCCCGACCGGCTCGATCAAGCCCACCGGATCGCTGCAATGACCGACAAGGCCCCCGAAGGCTATCGCCCCTGCGTGGGCTTGGCGCTGTTCAATGCCGAAGGGCTCGTCTTCGTCGGCCGGCGCGCCGACAAGACCAAGCGCGAGCATGTCGCGCCCGGCCATGCCTGGCAGATGCCGCAGGGCGGCATCGACGAGGGCGAGACGCCGCTGGAGGCCGCCCGCCGCGAGCTCGCCGAGGAAACCAGCGTCACCTCGGTCGAGCTTCTCGGCGAAGCGCCGGGCTGGCTCGCCTATGACCTGCCCGTCGATATCGGCAAGGAGGCCTGGAAGGGTCGCTGGCGCGGCCAGGCGCAGAAATGGTTCGCCTTCCGCCTCACCGGCTCCGAGGATGAGATCAACATCCTCAACCCCGCCGGCGGACACAAGCCGGAGTTCGACGGCTGGCGCTGGGCACAGCTCGACGAGACGCCGGAGCTGATCATCCCCTTCAAGCGGGACGTCTACCGGCAGGTCGCCAGGCATTTCGCGCCCTTTGCGGACAATGCCGGCAAAACGCGCTGAGCCGCCTCAGCCCATCGTGTAGACCACCCGCACGATCCAGTAGCTCTGGTAGAGGATGTGCACGCTCGCGAGCGTGATATGAACCCAGCGTCGTGCCGAGACATAGGCGACGAGGCAGAGCGCCAGCCCGATCGGCACCTGCACGAGATAGTCGCCGCTGAGCTGGGTCCAGTGCTCGGTGCCCTTGATCAGGGTATCGACGACATCGAGCACGAACGCCGCCGCCATCAAGCCGAAGAACCAGCGCCGGCGTCGGATGAAGAAATCCTCGTAGCCGGCATATTCGGCGATGTTGTCCGGGAAGAGCAGCGCCGAGATCAGATAGAGCACGACGGCATAGCCGATCAGGAAGAGATAGACGCCGAAGCTCCAGACCGGGATGCGCGACAGCCCGAACTCCCACCACCAGAACAGCACCAGCTCCAGCAGGATCGAGCCGACCCAGAGCATATGCAGCAGCGAGACGCGGTGGCGGCCGGGATGCTGGATGAAGCTGGCGATCCCCGCCAGCATCCGCGTGATGCCGAGCCCGATGACCATGCCCATGACGATGCGGACATGGGTGAAGAGTTCATGCGGCGAGACGGTCTCCATGCTCCCTGCTTAGAGCATCGCTCGCATCGGTGGCCATCGATTTCAGGAGGCCTACACGGCGGTCGCGCTCCTTCGGTAGCAGCAGGAAGCCGCGGATATGCCGCCACACAGCAGCCACCGCTTGGGGCCGCCAGCTTGCCAGCCCCGCTTGCGAAAGCTAAAGCGCCTGTCGCGAGGTAACGTCCTCGATCCCGTCACGGGATACAGAATGTCCGGGAACGGCCCGGCCCTTTCCTTTCGGGCCGGCTCATGACGACATCCTCGACCAGCACGATCAACGCAGCGCCGCTGATCCGGTGGTTCATCTCGTCTGCGACGATGACGGTTCCGCAGGCGGCGGGACCGGTCGCCTTCGCCCTAGTCGCTCTCGCGCTCACCGGCGATACCAGCGCCGGCGCGGCCATGATCCTGTCGATGACGCTCGCCCAGGTGATCGGCGCCATCCCGATCACGCGCTTCGGCCGGGGCTTCGCGCCCACGACGTTCCTGAGGCTGCTGGTGCTGTTCAGGACGATCGCGCTCGGGACGCTTGCCCTGCTCGCGCACTACGGAGCGCCCGTGATCTGGCTCGTTGCCGCATCGGCATTGGCGGGGCTGGTGAATGGCGCGGCCGCCGGATATCTGCGGACCATCCTCAACGCGCTCGCGCCGGCGTCGAAGCTGCCTCGCGCGCTCGGGATCGCGTCGACGCTGAACGAGACCACGTTCGTCCTGGCCCCGGTGGCGGCTTCAGGACTGGGCACCGTCTCGCCTGTGCTGGCGATCGTCGCCATCGCTGTTCTAGGCGCGATCCCCGCATTCCTGCTTCCGACCGTAAGGTCCGAGGCCTCGCCCGACGACATACATGCCCCGGACGCGTCGATCATCAGCCCGTCGATCCTGCTTTGGCTCATGTGCGCTGCGGCCGGCGGGGCGACGGTGGCCGCGCTGGAGATCGGCGCCGTCGCGCTCGCGCTGCATTTCGGCTACGCGCCGTCGCTGGCGATCCTGTTCACCGTCCCGCTTTGCGTGGCTTCGGTCGCAGGCGGCATCTGGGTCAGCATCCGGAACCGCATGGCAAGCCGCCGGGCGGTCCTGATCCAGTTGGCGATCATGATGTCGGGGGCGATCCTGGCAGCGCTTCAGGTCTCGATGATCGTGACGGTCGTCGGCGCTGTCCTGATCGGCGCGGTCCTCGCGCCGCTGGGTACCTACTATTCCCTCGTCCTCGATACGCTCGCGCCACCAAAGCGACGCGCGGAGGTCTTCGCATTGCTGCGGACGGCGAACGCGGTCGGCGTGATCGTGGTGAGCGCGGTGATGACCGCAGTTTCCCTCTCGACGTCGCTGATCACGGTCAGCTGCATGATGGCAACCGTCGTGATCGTCGTCGGCATCGCGTCGCACCGCGCCCGGACGTAGCGATCGCGGGCAGCCCGACCTCTTTCCGAGGCGGCACATAGAGGCCGCCCGGAGGTCGACTGCGAGCCGTTGCTTGGGAAATGGCGTCCCGGAAGGGATTCGAACCCCTGACCTACGGTTTAGGAAACCGTTGCTCTATCCTGCTGAGCTACCGGGACGCACGAAACTCCGTGTAGCATAATCGCGATGCGGGTGAAGTCCCTTCTTGCCATCGTCATATTCGCCGCCCTGCCAGCCTTGCCGGCACGGGCCACGTCCGGCTGCGCGCCCGGCGCCGATACGACCACGACCGTGCAATTGACTGGGCTCGATCTCGCAGGAGACCTACTTCTGGGCGATGGAAGGAAGCTCCGCCTCGTCGGTCTCGCGCCGCGCCAGAGCCTCGAGGAGACGTCGCGCTTCGATGCCGGCCTGCGCGGTTTCATCGGACGCCAGCTTGGCTTGTCCCTTCTCGGCGAGCCCGATCGCTGGGGCCGCCTGCCCGCGCGGTTGTCGGTGCCTCCTGCTACATCCGGCGAACCGGCTCAGGACCTCGCCCAGTGGCTGCTGCGGCAGGGCGCGGCCTTGCCCATGCCCGAGCCCGGCCTATCCCCCTGCGAGACGCCACAGAAGGCGCCCGTTCAGAAAACGGTAACATCTCGGCCGCAAGTTTCGCCGCTGACGGCGGTCGATGGCCATGATCTCGCCGCGGTAAAGGCGCAGGAGGGGCGTTACGTCATGCTGGAAGGCCGGATCGCCTCGATCGGCGAGCGCTCCCAGCGGACCTATCTGAATTTCTCCCGCCGCCCGAAGGAGGCTGCCTCGATCGTCCTGTCGCGCAGCCTCTGGCGCGAACTGAAGAGCGCCGGCTGGACCGCGAGCGAACTCGGCGGTAAACGGCTGCGCGCCTATGGTGTCCTGTCCGGGCGCGACGGCCTCCTTTTGGAAGTCGCTTCGCGGACCGCGCTGGAACTGATCGACTGAGGACATGCAGCAGACCCGGCGAGCATCGCTTTCGCGACTTTCGAAGCGGCTGGCAGCCATCGTGCTGCCGGGCTTCCTGCTCGTCGGCTGCCTCGGCGACCAGAGCCCGCTGCTGCCGGCGAGCGCGACCTCCGAAGGCGAGATCGCACCGCGCATCAGCACGATGCAGCGCGCCTCCGATCAGGAGCACCAGCGCCTGCTCGCGGCCTTCGGTGGCGAGTATCGCGCGCCACGCGCCCGTGCCGCCCTGGACGAGGTCGTGCAGCGTCTCGCCAAGGCCGGCGAGGGCCAGATCGGCCATTACGACATCACCATCCTGAACTCCCCGGTGGTCAACGCCTTCGCCCTGCCCAATGGCCGGCTCTATGTGACGCGCGGCCTGCTGGCTCTAGCCAACGACACCTCCGAGATCGCCTCGGTGCTGGCGCATGAGATCGCCCATGTCACGGCGCAGCACGCCGTCGAGCGCGCCGAGAAGGAAGCGGAATCGGCGCTGGTCAGCCAGGTCGTCTCGCAGGTCCTGAAGGACCCGACGCGCGGCGCCGCCGTCAGCGCCGGCTCGAAGCTCTCGCTTGCCAAGTTCTCGCGCCAGCAGGAACTCACCGCCGACCAGATCAGCGTCCGCAACATCTCGCGCGCCGGCTACGACCCCTATGGCGCCGGCCGCTTCCTCGCCACGCTCGGCCGCAACACCGCCTTCCGCAGCAGCGGCCAGAACCAGAGCGCCGACGACAAGCGGCTCGACATCCTCTCCAGCCACCCGCAGACGCCGGAGCGCATCTCCGCCGTCACCGCCGCCGCCCGCCAGATCGGCGCGCCCGGCATCGGCGAGCGCGACGCCAATCGCTGGCTGAACGCGATCGAAGGCCTGGCCTATGGAGACGATCCGCGCGACGGCGTCGTCCGGGGCCGGCGCTATCTCAACAGTGCGTTGCGCATCGGCTTCAGCGCGCCAGACGGCTTCAGCCTGGAATCCGCCCAGGACATGGTGATCGGCGTCAGCGCCAATGGCGCACAGGCCTTGCGCTTCGATTCCGTCACGCTGAAGAGCGGCCAGACGCTGGAATCCTATGTCGCCGCCGGCTGGATCGAGGGCGTCGAGACGACCGGCATCGAGAAGACCGAGATCGCCGGCCAGCCTGCCGTCCGCGCCCATGGCCGCGGCACCGACTGGACCTTCAGGCTCGCCGCCGTGCAGATCGGCGACCGGGTCTATCGCTTCATCCTGGCCGCACGCGGCGGCAGCGACCCGGAGCGGCAGATGCGCAGCATCGTCGACAGCTTCAGGATCATGATACCGGCCGAAGCGCAGGCCGTACGCCCGATGCAGATCCGGCTGGTCGCGGCCGAGGCTGGCGACACCATCGCCAGCATGGCCGAGCGCATGCCTGAGCAGGATCGCCCCGGCGAGCTCTTCCAGCTCCTCAACGGGCTCGACCGCAACGCCACGCTGACGCCCGGCCAGCGCTACAAGGTCGTCGCCGAATAGCCCCCGACAACCGGCTGCAGAAAGAGCGCGGGTCATCCCGGGCGACCGCAGGGAGACCCGGGATCCATTCCGGAACCTCACCGATCATCGCTCCGGAATGGATCCCGGATCTTCGCTTCGCTCCGTCCGGGATGACCGCGTGTTTGAAGCGAACGACCATCACAAGGCCGCGAGTCCCTCCCGCGCCCTCCTGCATCATGCGCGCCCGGCGCTATGATCGGCGGAAAGCCATGAACAGGGGAGGCAAGGATGGCGCTCGATCGCCGGATCGTCGAACTCTACGACGAATACACACATAAGCCGCTCGACCGCCGCGTCTTCATGAACCGGCTGCTCGCCATCGCCGGCACCGCGGCGGCGGCTGAAGCCGCGCTCGCCCTGCTGGAGCCCAACTATGCACAGGCCCAGCAGGTCGCCCCGGACGATGCCCGCATCGCGGCAAGCCGGTTCGAGCAGACCGTCGATGGTGTGGCGCTGAAAGGCTATCTCGTCACGCCCAAGGCGGAGGCGAAGCGCGGCGGCGTCCTCGTCATCCACGAGAACCGCGGCCTCAACCCCCATATCGAGGACATCACCCGCCGCATGGCGCTGGAGGGCTTCACCGCGCTCGGCCTCGATTTCCTTAACCCGCTCGGCGGCACGCCAACCGATCCCGACGCCGCCCGGGCACTCTTCCCGCAGCTCCCGGCGGAGGCCGTCATCGCCCAGGGCCGCGCCGCGCTCAAGTATCTGGCCTCGCGTCCGGATGCGACGGGCAGGACCGGCGCAGTCGGCTTCTGCTGGGGCGGCGGCGCGGTGAACGATCTCGCCGTCTCGGTTCCGGAACTCTCGGCCGGCGTCGTGTTCTACGGCCGCTCGCCCGATCTCGCCAAGGTGCCGCAGATCAAGGCCCGGCTCCTGATCCAGCAGGCCGCGCGCGATACCCGCCTCGTCCAGATGCTGCCGGACTATGAAAAGGCGCTGAAGGCCGCCGATATCCAGCACGAGGCCATCGTCTATCCCGATGTCGACCACGCCTTCATGAACGACACCAGCGCCGAGCGTTACAACGCTGCAGCAGCCAAGCAGGCCTGGGCCCGAACGGTGGCTTTCCTCAAGGCAGGAACTGGAACGGCGTAACGATCTGCGTAGCCCAATAAAAAACCCGGCGGTCGCCCGCCGGGTTCTTCGAAACGATAGAGAACAGCCCGCTCAGGCGGCCTCTTCCGCCATGTCGTCGTTGTCGCCTTCCAGATCGGACTCGGCTTCCGCCTCGGCCTTGCCGGCGCGGCGCGGCGACTTGGCGAGCTGGCCTTCGATCTTCTTGAGGGCCTCAGTCTCGGTGACGTCGTCGACGACAGCGATCTCGCGGGTCATGCGATCGAGAGCGGCTTCATAGAGCTGGCGCTCGGAATAGGACTGCTCGGGCTGGGCCTCGGAGCGATAGAGATCGCGCACGACCTCGGCGATGGCGACGAGATCGCCCGAATTGATCTTCGCTTCGTATTCCTGCGCGCGGCGCGACCACATGGTGCGCTTGACGCGGGCGCGGCCGGTGAGCGTGGTCAGCGCCTTGGCGACGGACTCGGCATCGGCGAGCTTGCGCAGGCCGACGCTGGCGGCCTTGGCGGTCGGGACGCGCAGCGTCATCTTGTCCTTGGCGAAGCTGACGACAAACAGTTCCAGCTTGAAACCCGCGACTTCCTGCTCTTCGATCGCCGTGATCTGACCCACGCCATGGGACGGGTAGACGACGTACTCGCCCGTCTTGAAACCCTGGCGCACAACAGCTTTCTTCGCAGTGGACATGCCGTTACGACTCCTGACCGGCCCGCTCGACGCGAGCACGTGATGATCTGGTCCCCGGCCGGCCGGCAGGGGACTTTCCGCCTGATGCGACGCTGTGAAAACGCACCGCCTCACGCTCCCTAGTCGATTGTTTCATTGGGCCCCGACGAGAACGACGACCGAAGCCCCGGCCTCGAAGCCGGCTCTTCCATCGACTGTGATCTCTTGGGGGCGCCCCGATTGCTGAATCTCGCAGGGGCATGCGGAACGACTTCGACTGGGACTAGCTTGTAGCACAAAAAACACGCCGAATCAAAGGTAAACGCCGGACGGCGCTCCCCTGCAACGGCATGGCGAGGTCGTGGTTAATGCAGCGCGGGCGGCGAAAGGCCGCCGGATCAGTCGCCTTCGCCCGGTTCCGGCGAGAGCATTTCAAGCTTGCCGGGCACGCCGTCGAACTCCTTGGCGTCGGCCGGCGGGTCCTTCTTCTGGGTGACGTTCGGCCAGCTCGCCGCGAACTTGCCGTTGAGCTGCAGCCAGCTTTCCAGGCCGGGTTCCGTGTCGGGCTTGATCGCCTCGGCCGGGCATTCCGGCTCGCAGACGCCGCAATCGATGCACTCGTCGGGATGGATGACGAGAAAGTTCTCGCCCTCATAGAAGCAGTCGACCGGGCAAACCTCGACGCAGTCCATGTACTTGCACTTGATGCAGTTCTCGGTGACCACGTAGGTCATGGGCCGGCCCTTCCAACACTTCTAAACAACCCCATAAACCCTTGCCCGGCGCAGGTTTCAAGGTCGTTTTCGTGATCTTTTGCAGAACGATCTGTCATTGCAGGGGCGCTGCGGGGAAGATTTCCCTCCCCGGCCCGATTTCAGCACCCGCTGCAGACAGGGCGCGGATTTAATCCTCGTCCTCGGCCTCCGCAAGCGACGCATCGCCGCTGCCGCCGTCGAGGCGCTCGTAGAGCTGCTGCGCCACGGTGAAGGAGCCGCGCCGCTCCGCGAAGGCGAGGACCCTGACCACCACCGTCGCATGTGGTAGCGCGAGCGTCAGCACCGCCCCCACCCGGATGCCCTGCGCCGGGTTATCGCAGCGGCGCCCCTCGATGCGGACATGACCGTCCTCCACCAGGCGCACGGCGGCCGGGCGGTTGCGGGCGAAGCGCGCGAACCAGAGCCATTTGTCGAGGCGCTGACGATCGTCCTGCAAACCGCCCGCGCCTCCCTGGAGCATTTTCGCGCGAAGTGGACACCGGTTCGCGCGACAAAAATGCGACGAAACAAGGAACGGGAGGCCTTCCGCGTTTCGAAGAAATGCGGAAGGCCTCCAATCTCAGTTCTTGCTGCCCTCGAGCTGGGCCTTGAGGGCCGCGAGCTTGGCGAAGGGCGAATCCGGATCCGGCTCGCGATTGGCCGGACGCGGACGCGGCGCCTGCTGAAAGCGCTCGGCCCCGCCCCGCTCCTCGCGGCGCGGACCGCCGGGGCGGCCGTCGCGCTTGAAATCGGGACGCGGACCACGATTGCCCTCGGGACGGTCCTGCCGCTGCGGCCGGTCGTCGCGACGCGGACGATCGTCCTGGCGCGGGCGCGCCTCACGCTGGCCCGGAGCGCCCTCGCCTGCGGCAGCAGCCGGGCGGTTGTCGGGCCGCCCGTCGCGACGCGGGCCACCGGGACGGCCCTCGCGCTGCGGCCGGTCGCCGCCACGGCGCTCGCCACCCTCGCGACGCTCACCGCCTTCGCGGCGCTCACCGCCTTCGCGGCGGCCGCGCGGAGCTCCATGCTCCGGCCGGCGTCCGCCCTGATGGCGATGCGGGCGCCAGACCTCAATCAGCTCGGGCTCGGCCGGCGCGGTCTCGACGGCAGGGGTCTCGCCAGCACCGGCTTCGGCAGAGGCGACCTCCTCGGCCACGGCAGACGGAAGCGCCACCATCGCATCGGCCGGAACCGGTTCGCGCGCCGCATCCAGCTCCGTCTCGGTCAGGATCGGCGCATCAGCCGTCTCGACAGCCGGTGCCTCAACGACAGGCGTCTCGCCCTCGGCCGAACCTTCCGTGTTCAGTGCGGTCGCAGGCTCGCTCGGGCCTTCGGCCTCGGCCGTCGCCTCGACGGCTTCGCCCTCAGCGGAAGCCGCTTCCGCTTCGGCAGCGACGACAGGCTGAGCCGGCTCGGTCGCGGCCGGAGGCGGCGCCAGCGGCACGGTGATCGCCGGTCCCGGGCGCTTCACCGAGACATAGCCGAGCGAGCGCAGGATCGAGGCGAAATCCTCGCCCGCGCAGCCGACAAGCGAGGTCATCGCACCGGTGGCGACGAAGCCGTCCTGATCGGCGGCGCCGGCCGGCGGCGTGCCTTGCGTGACACCGGGACGGTAGGCGATCGCCGGGCGGATCAGATCGGCGAGGCGCTCGAGGATATCGACGCGCACCGCCCGCTCGCCGCAGACGCGATAGCCGGCAGCACGGTACAGGCCCTTCGGCACGGCCTTGTCGACCGGGAACGAGGTCCGGCCCGACGCCGCGAGATGGGCGATGTCGTCGAGACCCGCCGTCTCCGGCCCGCCATGCTTCAGCGCCCAGAGCTGGGCGGCAAGCGCGCGCGGTGCGGGCTTCAGCAACGCGGGCATATAGATGTGGAAGGCGCCGAAGCGGATGCCGAGCTGGCGCAGGGCGGCGCGGCCTTCCTGGTCGAGCGCCTTCATCTCCTCGCCGACCTTGGAGCGTTCGAGCACGCCCAGCGCCTCGGCCGCCTGATAGGCGATGCCGCGCGCAATGCCGGTGACGTTCTCGGCCGCTTCGAGGACCTGCACGGCGCCGAGCAGCTTGGTGATGTGATTCTTCAGCCAGAGATTGATCCGGCCCTCGACCTGCTCGCGCGCGGGGCCACCGAGATGCTCTTCCACCAGCAGGCGTAAGCGCGGCTCCAGAACCTTCTCGCCAGCGGTCAGGCGCGCCACCGGCTCGCCGGTCCAGCGCACCAGCCCGTCATGCGACAGCACGAAGGCATCGTCGGCCGCCAGCACGACGCGCGCCGCCCGGGCCTCGATCTCCGAACCGAGCGCCTTCATCGCCGCCAGGTTCAGGGCCTTGACCTCGGACCCTCCGGCCTTCGGGTCCGCCGTGAAGCGGAAGCCCTGCAGCATTCCCACATGCTGGCCCTCGACGAGCACGTCGCCCGTCGCGGTGACCTCAGCCTCCAACATCGCATTCTCCCGCAAGCGGCGCATCAACACGCTGGTGCGCCGATCGACAAATCTATGGGTCAGCCGCTCATGCAGAGCGTCCGACAGCTTGTCCTCTACAAGACGAGCCATGCCCTGCCAATGCTCTGGATCAGGCAACCAGTCGGGACGGTTCGCGACATAGGTCCAGGTCCGCACCTGCGCGATCCGCGCCGAGAGCGTGTCGATCTCGCCATCGGTGCGGTCGAGCGAAGCCAGTTGCGCCGCGTACCAGTCGGCATCGAGCCGGCCATGGCGCATCAGCCTGAGATAGAGCGTCGTCGCCAGATCGGCGTGCTGCATCGGCGATATCTTGCGATAATCCGGCAGCCCGCAGACCTCCCAGAGCCGTTCGACCGCAGCACGGCCCTGCGCCAGCTTCGCGATATCCGGGTCGCGCGCCAGCACCTCCAGCGTCGTCATGTCCTCGGCGATCAGCGCCCGCGTCAGCCCCTGCTCCGATGGCTGGAGGTTCAGCGTGTCCAGCAGGCCGCCGACCGAGCGCAGATCGAGATCGGAATTGCGCCACTGCATCTGGCGAATCGGCTCGAAGCGGTGATTCTCGATCGCTTCGACCAGTTCGGCATCGAAAGGCGGGCAGCGCCCGCTGGTGCCGAAGGTGCCGTCGCGCAGGTGCCGCCCGGCGCGCCCCGCGATCTGGCCGAACTCGGCCGGATTGAGCTTGCGGTAGTGATGGCCGTCGAATTTCTTGTCCGCGGCAAAGGCGATGTGATTGACGTCGAGATTGAGCCCCATGCCGATCGCGTCGGTCGCGACGAGATAATCGACATCGCCGGACTGGTAGAGCTCGACCTGGGCATTGCGGGTCCGGGGCGAGAGCGCCCCCAGAACCACGGCCGCCCCGCCCTTCTGCCGGCGGATCAGTTCGGCGATCGCGTAGACCTCCTCGACCGAGAAGGCGACGATGGCCGAGCGCGGCGCCAGCCGCGTGATCTTGCGATCGCCGGCGAAGGTGAGCTGCGACAGGCGCGGGCGCGTGACGACGTTCACGCCCGGCATGAGCTGCTCGATCAGCGGGCGCATCGTCGCGGCGCCGATCAGCATGGTCTCGGCCCGGCCCCGCCGGTTGAGCAGCCGGTCGGTGAAGACATGGCCACGGTCGAGGTCGGAGGCGAGCTGGATCTCGTCGATCGCGACGAAATCGACCGCGAGATCGCGCGGCATCGCCTCGACCGTGCAAATCCAGAAGCGCGGCCGCTCCGGCTTGATCTTCTCCTCGCCGGTGACGAGGGCGACGGATTGCGCACCGACCTTGTCGACGACGCGTTGATAAACCTCGCGCGCAAGCAGGCGCAGCGGCAGGCCGATCATGCCGGTGGGATGGGCGACCATGCGCTTGATGGCGAGATGGGTCTTGCCGGTATTGGTCGGGCCCAGCACGGCCGTGACGCTATTGGCGCGGGCGGCGGGCGGCAGCGAACGGAAAGGAAGCAAGGCGAAGGAGCCGATCTTCTCGCCCGCCCATGCGGGCGGGAGCGTGGACGGGGTTTATGCAGGCCTAGCAGCCGGCCAAGCAAGAACGAGTCTGGAACGAAGCGGGGCCGAATCGCTGACTCCGGCAGAATCGGGTTTTGTTCCTTTTTCGGAATCCGTTCCCCGGCGGCATGAGCCTTGTCGTCATCGCGCCCTCCCGGATTGGCGTGGCGAGGCGACGCTCAAGGCCGCCTGGCAGGACCCTATTTAAGCCTTTTCGCCCCGGAGACGAGAGGCAAGGCAGATTTCCGACCTGCTGGATGGCTCAATGATGGGCGTGGTCGCACTGCCCGTGATCGGCCAGCGCCTCGATGATCGCGCAATCGCAGGCCGCGACGCCGCCCGAGCAGGTCGTCGCAATCCGCTCCAATTCCTTCTCCAGCGAGCGCAGTTTCGCGATCTTGTCGCGGACCTCGTCGAGATGGGCGACCGAGATCGCATGCGCCTCGTCGCAGGCCATGCCGGGTGTGTCGGAAAGCTTGAGCAGCGTGCGGATATTCTCGACCGCGAAACCGAGATCGCGCGCATGCTTGATGAAGGCGAGGCGCTCGGCGTGACGCCGGCCATAGCGGCGCTGGTTGCCGTCGGAGCGCTCCGGCGGCGGCAGCAGGCCGACCTGCTCGTAATAGCGGATGGTCTCGACCTTGACCCCGGTGCGATCGGCGAGCGCGCCGATCGGCATCACGCGTTCAAGCTTGCCGGCAGCGGTCATGGCAGGGCCTCCAAAGCTGTAGTCTCTACAGATTTAGATAGCGCGGCGCGGCCGAGTTGCAAGCGCGATCAGGCGACGCCCATCGCCAGCAGGTCGTGGACATGGACGAGCCCGGCCGGGCGATCGTCCGGATCGACCACGATCAGCGCGGTGATCCGACTGCGATTGACCAGCTCCAGCGCCTCGACCGCGAGCGTGTCGAGGCCGATCCGGCGCGGATTCGCCGTCATGATGTCGCGCGCCCTCAGCGAGGCGCCGCCGCCCATCGCGGCCTTGCGGCGCAGATCGCCATCGGTGACGACGCCGGCGAGCTTGCCGTCCAGATCCATCACCACGGCACAGCCGAAGCCCTTGTCCGAGATCATCGCGATGACGTCCGGCAGCAGGGTGTCGAGCCCGATCAACGGCAGATCGGCCCCGCGATGCATGATGCTCTCGACCGTTTTCAGCTGCGCGCCGAGCTTGCCGCCGGGGTGATAGACGAAGAAATCCTGCCGCGAGAAGCCGCGCGCTTCCAGAAGCGCCACCGCCAGCGCATCGCCGAGCGCCATCTGCATCGTCGTCGAGGTCGTCGGGGCGAGCCCGTTCGGGCAGGCCTCCGTCGCCTTGGGCAGGACGAGCGCGATATCCGCCTCCTTGCCCAGCGTGCTCTCGGCATTGGCCGTGATCGCGATCAACCCGACGCGGAAACGGCGGGTATAGCCGACGAGCGCGGCAAGCTCGACCGCCTCGCCCGACCAGGACAGGGCGATCACCACATCCTCGGGCTGCACCATGCCGAGATCGCCATGGCTCGCCTCGGCCGGATGGACGAAATGCGCGGGCGTGCCGGTCGAGGCCAGGGTCGCCGTGAGCTTGCGCCCGACATGGCCGGACTTGCCCATGCCGGAGACGATCACGCGGCCGTTCGAGGCCCGGATCATCGCAATGGCCTCGGCGAAAGGCTGGCCCAATCCGTTCGCCAGCGCATCGTGGAGGGCATCGAGCCCGGCACGCTCGGTGGCGATGGTGCGAAGGGCGGAGTCGCGGATATCGGCTGTCATGGCCGGCCCTTTAGCACGCTCGCGCCAGCCATTTCCACCATCTGCCAACGGATGCGGACCGCGTTGACGGCTCCTTAACCCTGTTCGTTCTAACTCCATTAACCATGCGCGCCACCCGCGCGCCCCGCCCTCTGGAGCCCTGCGACGCCCGTGTCCGGCCGCATGACGACCCTGCTTCTGTCCGGCACGGCCTTGGCCGGGCTCGCGCTCGCCTATACGGCCGCGCAGGCGCAGCAGGTGCCGCGCGGCAATCTCAGGACCGGCACGCCGGCCTATGTCGCGCAGCAGCCGGCAACGCCGCAACCTGCCCCCTCCCCGGCAACAGCCGAACCCGAAGCGATCCGTGACCCCGCCGGACTGGTCCAGCGGCAGGGCTCGGCCGTCTCGGGACGGCAGCCCCCGCGTGCCAGCCAGCCGATTCAGCCACCGGCCCTGCGCGGCGTCACCCAGCGCCAGTTCCGACCGCCGCAACCGGCGGTGGCGGCCATGCCGCCCCCACCTCCCCCTCCACCACCGCCACGCCGGCGTGCGGCGACCGAGGAGGATCCCTATGCCGCGCTCGGCATCCGCCTGGGCTCGATCACATTGCGCCCCTCGGTTACCAACTCGGTCGGATACGACACCAATCCGCAGCGGACCTCGACACCGGGCACCAAGGGCTCGGGCTACAGCCGCCACGAGGGCGAGCTGGAGATCCAGTCCGACTGGAACGTGCATGAGCTCAGGGGCCGGCTGCGCGGCGGCTATATGGAGTTCTTCCGGGCGAAGGATGCCTCGCGCCCCGATGCCGAGGGCAGTCTCGACCTGCGGCTCGATGCCACGCGCGACACCCGCATCCTGCTGGAATCGCGGCTCAGGCTCGACACGCAGCGACCGGGCTCGCCCGACCTGTCGGCCGCGGTCACCGGCCGCCCGCAGATCTACCAGTATGGCGGCTCGGCCGGCGTCACTCATGATTTCAACCGCCTGCAGCTGACCTTGCGCGGCTCGGTCGATCGCAGCGACTATGAGGATGCCCGCCTTTCGAACGGCGCGGTGCTCTCGCAGAAGGATCGCAATCTCACGCAATACGGCCTGCGCCTGCGCGCCGCCTATGAGGTCACGCCCGGCTTCAGACCCTTCGTCCAGGCCGAGATCGACCAGCGCGAGTTCGACCAGAAGGTCGATACCAACGGCTATATGCGCTCCTCGAACGGCGTCACCGGGCGCCTCGGCTCGACCTTCGAGATCAGCCGGCAGCTGACCGGCGAAATCTCGGGCGGCTATCAGGATCGCAAATACGACGACAACCGCCTGAAGAACCTGCGCGGCTTCGTCGGCGATGCGGCGGTGCTGTGGTCGCCGACGCCCTTGACGACCGTGACGCTGCGCGGCGGCGCCGAACTCGGCGACACCACGATCGCCGGCTCCTCCGGCACGACCGTGCGGCGCGCCACGCTGGAAGTGGCGCATGCCTTGCGCCGCAACCTCACCGTCACCGGCTTCACCAATTTCAGCCGCACCGAATATGATGGCCAGGGCCTGCGCGAGGACTACAGCAATGTCGGCGCGCGGGTCGAATACAAGCTGACGCGGACCTTCGCCGTGCGCGCGAGCTTCACCCATGAGCGCCTGAACTCGACCACGCAGGGCGCGGACTACACCGCGAACGTCTCGCTGGTCGGCCTCAGGGTGCAGTTCTAGGGGAGAACCGCGACGCAGAACCCCTCTCCTGTAAGGAGAGGGGCAGGGGTGAGGTGTAGGCCCCCGGACCAGGAAGCCACAGCCTCACCGCTGCGCAGCGACCACCTCACGGAAAAAGCGGTGAGCGGCCGACCCCTCACCCTGCCCTCTCCCTACGGGAGAGGGTTCCCCGCGCCTCACTCCATCCCTTCCAGCTCGATGATCATGCCCTCGATCATCCGCAGCCCGATCTGCCAGAAGCCGGGGTCCTTGGCGTCGAGCCCGAAGGGCGCCAGCAGCTCGGAATAAGGCTTGCTGCCGCCGGCCGAGAGCAGCGCGAAATAGCGCTCCTGGAAGCCCTCGGCGGCGTTCTGGTAGACGCCGTAGAGCGAGTTCACCAGGCAATCCCCGAAGGCATAGGCATAGACGTAGAAGGGCGAATGGATGAAGTGCGGGATGTAGCACCAATAGGGCTCGTATCCCGCCGACAGCCGGATCGCCGGGCCGAGGCTCTCTTCCTGCACGCTCATCCAGATCTCGCAGAGCGCTTCCGGCGTCAGCTCGCCCTCGCGGCGGGCCTCATGGACCTTGCGCTCGAAGGTGTAGAAGGCGATCTGGCGCACGACCGTGTTGATCATGTCCTCGACCTTGGCCGCCAACATCGCCTTGCGCTGCTTCTTGTCGTTGGTCGAGTCGAGCAGCTTGCGGAAGGTCAGCATCTCCCCGAAGACGCTCGCCGTCTCGGCCAGGGTCAGCGGAGTCGGCGCCATCAGGGCCCCGTTGGGCGCCGCCAGCACCTGATGCACGCCATGGCCGAGCTCATGCGCCAGCGTCATCACGTCGCGCGGCTTGCCCTGGTAGTTCAGCAGCACGTAAGGATGCGCCGACGGAACGGTCGGATGCGCAAACGCGCCCGGTGCCTTGCCGGGACGGGGCGGCGCATCGATCCAGCGCTCGTCGAAGAAGCGCTGCGCGATCGCCGCCATCTCCGGCGAGAAGGCGTCATAGGCGGAGAGGACGGTCTCGCGTGCCTCGGTCCAGGGAATCGTGCGCTGCTCGACCTGCGGCAACGGCGCGTTGCGATCCCAGAAATCCAGTTCCTCGCGGCCGAACCACTTGGCCTTCAGCCGGTAATAGCGATGCGACAGGCGCGGATAGGCCTCGCGCACGGCGGCAACGAGGGCGTCGACCACTTCACGTTCGACTCGATTGGCGAGATGGCGGGAATCCGCGACATCCTCGAATTTCCGCCAGCGGTCGGAGATTTCCTTGTCCTTGGCCAGCGTGTTGGTGATCAGCGCGAAGATGCGGAGCTCCTTGCGGAAGACCGTGCTCAGCGCCTCCGCCGCCTTGCGTCTGACCTCGCCATCGCTGTCCTGGAGCTTGTTGAGCGTGAGCTCCAGCGTCAGCTCCTCGCCATCGACGGTGAAGCGCAGCGAGGCGATGGTCTCGTCGAACAGCCGGTTCCAAGCAGCCGCGCCCGTCATCGACTTCTCGTGGAACAGCGCCTCGATCCTGTCGTCGAGCTGGTGCGGCTTGTCCTTGGCGAGATCGTCGAGCCAGGGCTTCCAGTGCGAGAGCGGCGCCTGGGCAGCGACCTTCGCCAGCAGCTCCGGCTCGATCCGGTTCAGCTCCAGCTCGAAGAACAGCAGTTCGGTGATCGCGGCGTTCAGCTTGTCCTGCGTGTCGCCGTAGAACTTGGCGCGCTGCGGATCGGTGGTGTCGCCGGAATAGACCAGCCCCGCATAGGCGCTGATCCGGCCAAGCAGGTCGCTCAGGCCCTCATAGATCTTCACCGCGGCGGCCAGCGTCGTGCTGCCATCGGGCGCGGCAGCCAGTTCCGCAAGCTTGCCGCGATAACGGCCGGCCAGCGCCTGCGCCTCGGCCAGTCCCCGCTCCAGATCGCCCTTGAACTCCGGCGATTCGATGCCGGGATAAAGATGGCTCAGGTCCCATTCCGGGAGATCGCCGGTCGCATTCACCGGCTTCGCCGCCCCCGCCTTCGTGGCGGAACGCAGGACGGTGTCATGAAAACCCATTCGCTCGATACCTCTGCGCACTGAAACGAACCCCATCCTTAGGCCGGCACGGGCCGGGCGATCAACGGCGGCGCATCACGTCCGCCGCCCGCCCCGGTTTAAACCCCGCTTAACCCTTCTGGCCGACCATGCCCCAGAACGGAACAGGTGATTCCGCCTGTGGCCAAGATTTCTTTCATGCTGCACGAGCTTTCGAGGTGCCATGACCGACACCGTCCTCATCGTTGACGACGATCCCGTCCAGCGCCGCCTGCTGGACGCGATGCTGAAGCGCTTCGGCTACGATGTCGCGAGCGCCGACAACGGCGAGGCCGCGCTGACCCTGCTCAGCGCGCCCGAAGGCGAGCGTTTCAGCGCCATCGTCCTCGACCTGAACATGCCCGGCCTCGACGGCATGGGCGTGCTGGCGGCGCTGCGCGAGCGCGGCATCGAAATCCCCGTCATCGTCCAGACCGCCAATGGCTCGATCGAGACCGTCGTCTCCGCCATGCGGGCCGGCGCCGTCGATTTCGTGGTCAAGCCTGTCGGCGCCGAGCGCCTGCAGGTCTCGCTGCGCAATGCCCTCAAGCTCGGCGCGCTCGAACACGAACTGCGCCATATCAAGCGCCGCGCCTCGAACACGCTGGGCTTCCGCGACCTCGCGACCAAGAGCCCGGACATGGCCCGCGTCGTCAGGCTGGCCGAGCGCGCCGCGAAATCGAACATCCCGATCCTGATCGAAGGTGAGTCGGGCGTCGGCAAGGAGGTTCTGGCACGTGCGATCCAGGGCTCCAGCGACCGCAAGGGCAAGCCCTTCGTCACCGTGAATTGCGGCGCGATCCCGCACAACCTCGTCGAATCCATCCTCTTCGGCCACGAGAAGGGCGCCTTCACCGGCGCGACCGAGCGCCATCTCGGCAAGTTCGTCGAGGCCAATGGCGGCACGCTCTTCCTCGACGAGGTCGGCGAATTGCCGCTCGATGCGCAGGTCAAGTTGCTGCGCGCCATCCAGGAAGGCGAGGTCGACCCCGTCGGCGGCAAGAAATCGGTCCGCGTCGACATCCGCCTGATCTCGGCCACCAACAAGAGCCTGCTCGATCAGGTGAAGCGCGGCGAATTCCGCGAGGACCTCTATTACCGCCTCAACGTCTTCCCGATCACGCTGCCGCCCCTGCGCCAGCGCCGCGAGGACATTGCCGATCTCGCGCGCGGCTTCCTTGCCCGCTTCGCCGCCGAGGAGGGCCGCAAGCTCACCGGGCTCACGCCTGAGGCCGCCGCCCTGATCACCGGCTATGACTGGCCGGGCAATGTCCGCCAGCTGGAGAATGCCGTGTTCCGCGCGGTGGTGCTCGCCGACGGGCCGGAGCTCGACACCACCGAGTTTCCGCAGATCGCCGCGCAGATGGAGGGCTACGAGGTCCGGATTCCGCCGGCCCCCGCCCCTCTCGCCCGGCCCGAGGCGCAAGGCGAGCCGCCGCCGCGCATCATCCAGATGCCGGTGCGCGATCCCAACGCGCTCGACCTCGTCGCCGGCTCCGACATGCGCAAGCTCGACGACCTCGAACGCGAGATCATCACCTTCGCGCTCGCGCATTACCGCGGCCACATGTCCGAGGTCTCGCGCAAGCTCGGCATCGGCCGTTCGACGCTCTACCGCAAGCTCAAGGATTACGGGCTGATCGAGAGCGAAGCGAACGGCGATGAAACCGACGCGGCCTGAGCCGCGACCAATCGGAATGCGGCGGTCTGTTGCACCGCCGCATCTTGTCTCAACCAGTCGAGTCACGCAGGAATGGCGGGGTTCGGCAGCAATCGGGATAGCGACCATGCGTCCTCGCCATTGGGCGAAACTGACCTCGGCATCCGCCTTGGCCATCATCCTGGGATGCCTCCCGCTCCGCGCCGAGACCCCTCTCACCACCGATCCGACGCTCGGCATCCCGCTGCCGGAGCAGCCGGAACTCAGCCTGTCCGACATCGCGCAGGCGGCGACCGCCGCGCAGGCGGCGACCGCGCCCGCTCATTTCGCCGATGCCGAGATCGTCACCGGCACGGTCACGCCCGGCAACCGCCTGCCCGACCCCGCGAAGCAGGATGCCGCCGCCCCCCTCGACACGACCGAGGAAGCGGTCACGCTCGACATTCCCGCAGTCGAGATGCCGGCGGCCGACCCGGCCCTGACGCCGGTCGTCAAACCGCAAGCTCCGGCCGAGATCGCCCCGCAGACCGGGCCGCTGCGCACCGTCGAGCCGCTGGTGCCCATGCCGGACGTGCCGAAGGTCGTCGTCGAGTTGCCGCCGGGCTCCGAATTCTCCGCCGCCATCGCTGCCGCCCTGCCGGAGGCGCTGACGCTGCGCCGTCTCGGCGAGCGCGAGCGCAACGAGATCGTCGCCGCCTATCAGGCCAATGAGAACCGCCCCTTCTGGGTCGGCGCCAAGGGCTGGAACGAGGCCGGCAAGCGCATCGCGACGCAGCTCGGCCGCGCCGGCGAGGATGCCTTGCGCCCGAACGACTATGCGCTGCCCGTCTTCGAGGCGAGCGACAAGGCCAGGCTCGCCGAGGCCGATATCCGCCTCTCGGCCATCGCCGTGCTCTATGCCCGCGACGCCCGCGGTGGCCGGCTCAATCCGCGCCAGCTCTCCAAGCTGATCACGCCGACGCTCTACCTGCCCTCCGCGACCGAGGTGCTCTCGGAGCTGGCCGGCGCGACGGACGCCGGCGCCGTGCTCGCCGCCTACAACCCGCCGCATGAGGGCTATCGCCGCCTCAAGGCCAAGCTCGCGGAGATGCGCGAGCATCTCGACGATACCCCGCTGGTGCGCATCCCCGCCGGCCCGCCGCTCAAGCTCGGCATGCGCGACGAGCGCGTGCCGCTGGTGCGCGCCCGCCTCGGCCTTGGGCCCAGCGAGGAGCCGGTATTCGACCGCTCGACCGCGCTCGCCCTGACCGATTTCCAGAAGAAGGCCGGCCTCCCCGCCAACGGCATCCTGAGCGAGCGCACACTCGCCGCGCTCGGCAAGCCGGCCAGCGCGCGCGGCGAAGAGGACATCATCGCCCAGATGGAGCGCTGGCGCTGGCTGCCGCCCGATCTCGGCACCGACCACATCATGGCCAATGTCCCGGAGATGCGCGTGCGCGTCATCCGCTCCGGCAAGGTCGTGCACGAGACCCGCGCCATCATCGGCAAGCCGGAATCGGCGACGCCCATCTTCTCGCACAAGATGGACCACGTCATCGTCAACCCGTCCTGGTACGTGCCGCCCTCGATCCTGAAGAAGGAATTCCTGCCGGGCCTCGCCGCCGATCCGGAATACGCCGCCAAGCGCGGCTATGTCGTGACACGCACCAAGGGCGGCGGCATCTCGGTGCGCCAGCCACCGGGCGAGCGCAACGCGCTCGGCTGGATCAAGTTCATGTTCCCGAACGAGCATGCGGTCTATCTGCACGACACGCCGAATCGCCGCCTCTTCGCCGGCGAGCGGCGCGCGCTCAGCCATGGCTGCGTCCGCGTCGAGAACCCCTTCGCGCTGGCCGATCAGGTGCTCGGCCCGGAATGGTCGCATGAGCGGCTGAAGCGCCTGATCGGCTCGGGCGAGCGCCGCATCAACCTGCCGCAGCCCCTGCCGATCCACCTCGTCTACAACACCATCGTCGTCGGCGAGGACGGCCAGATCATGCGCTTCGACGATGTCTACGGCTTCCACCGGCTGGTCCGGCAGGCGCTGGAGCAGCAGGGCGGCTGAGGGTCTCTGGGTGGAGGTGCCCTGTCCTATGGGCACCTTTTCGCCATGATCCGACTTTAGCCACGTTCGGCAGGAAATTCTTGGCGTGGCGATTGCCGGCTCGCTAACGAGACGTTAACGCTTCTCCGCAACTGTTCGTTCACGTTTATCGCACCGCTTCGGCGGGGGCACCGAGACGGGTCAGACAGATTGGGCAGGACAACCGCCACGCTTGCAGGATGCGCGCCCGCCGGCACGAAGCCGACCGCGCGACAGGCGCTGGCGCTCGGCCTGGCCGTGCTCGCTTCGCTGGTCGGCATCCGCGGCACGCAGGACGCCGCCGCCAATGGCGACACCCGCACCATCACCATCCGGCACATGCACACCAAGGAAGAGACGACCGTCACGTTCAAGCGTGACGGCCGCTACGATTCCAGCGGGCTGGAAAAGCTGAACTGGGCGTTGCGCGACTGGCGCACCGACGAGCCGACGCGGATGGACCCGCGGCTCTTCGATGTCGTCTGGGAGGTGCAGCGCCAGCTCGGCTCCGACCAGCCTTTCCACGTCGTCTCCTCCTATCGCGCGCCCGGCACCAACGCGATGCTGCGCCGCCGCTCGCGCGCGGTCGCCAAGCACAGCCAGCACATGCTCGGCAAGGCGATGGATTTCTACCTGCCGGACGTGCCGACGGCCCGCATCCGCGAGATCGGCATGCGGCTCCAGCGCGGCGGCGTCGGCTTCTATCCGAACGCCCATACCCCCTTCGTCCATCTCGATGTCGGCTCGGTCCGTTCCTGGCCGCGCATGACGCGCGACCAGCTGGTGCGCCTCTTCCCCGACGAGAAGACCGTCCACCTGCCGGCTGATGGCCAGCCGCTCGCCGGCTATGAGCTTGCCAAGGCGGAGATCCTGTCCGGCGGCGGCGCTGTCGCCGGTTACGCCACGGCCGAGCTCGACGAAGGTGCCGTCATGGCGTCGGGCCGCAAGAGCCTTTGGGCCTCGCTGTTCGGTGGCGACGACGAGGAGGCGGATGCCCGCCCCGCCGCACGTGGCCGCCGCGCCGCACCACGTCAGCAGCCCGCGGTCATGGCCTATGCCAGCCCCGGCTATAACGACGGCAATTCGTCCGATGGCGGCCGCTTCGCCGTCGCCATGGCTCCCGCCGCAGAACCCGTGACCCGCTCGCTCACGCGCGAGCGCTCCGAGCGCCTGGCGCCGCAGGTCAACGCTGCTCCGCCGCAGCCCGCCCCGGAACCGGCGCCGCAGCCGGCTGTCGCCGCCGCTCCCCAGCGCGTGCAGGAGAACCGGCCGCAACTGATCGATGCGCCGCTGCCATTGGCGCGGCCGCGTGGTCTCTCCGTGCCTGCCGACGACGGCGCGCCCGTCCAGATCGCCGCCTTGCCCGCCGCCGGCGGTGCGCTGGCCTTCGCGCCGCAGCCTGACCAGAAGCTGGTGCTGGCCTCCCTGCCGCCGCGCCGCCCTGGCGAGATGGCCAGCGCGAGCGAGATCGTCGTGGCCGGCCAGCCCATCAACGCCCCGCTGCCGCCGATGCGGCCGACCGCCCTGACGGACACCGCGATCGCCTCGCTGCGCGGCACCGGGGCACCGGAAACCTCCCTCGCCCAGGCAGCGGAAGGCCGACTCGTCACCGCCTCGCTGCCGCCGGTAAGGCCGCGCGAAGGCGGCGTCAGCTTCGCGACCGCGACCCAGCGCTCCGTCCCCGTACCGGAAGAGCCCGAGGATACCGCCGTGCTGGACCGCGGCGGCCTGAACTCCCTGTTCGCTGCCGTCTCCCGCACCGGCAGCACGCCGGGCAAGCCGGTGAATGTCGCGACCGCCCGCGCCAAGGCCGCCGGTCCGTCAGGGGCGCCGATCGCCGGCCCGAGCCCCGCGGCGGCACTGGGCTTCAGCCATGCCGACCCAGTCGATGCCAAGCCCGGCACCTTCTCCGGCCCGGCCGTCCGCCCGCTGCCGACGAACTTCGTCCAGAACTGACGTTTATTCCCGGTCGATCGGCCAGGCCTTGAACACGTCGAGCGCCTCGCAGGCGCGCGCCTGCTCGGCAAGTGCCGGCCAGCGCTCCTCCGGCGCGAATTCCGGGATCACGAAGCGGCAGAAGCCCCAGGCGATGGCGGCCGCGATATCGCTGGGCAGCAATTCCGGCCCGGCCGTCAGCTCGCCCTCCTTCGCCGCTGCGTCGAGCAGGTCGAGCGCGACATGCAGTTGGGCGACGATGCGCTCCTGCCAGGGGGCGTAGCGCTGCGCCTCCGGGCGCTTGCGCTCGTACTCGATCGAGACCGCCTTGTCGGCCGCGACGATGCCGATGCCGGTCAGCGCCAGATCGCGCCGGCGCGCCACGCCTTCGAGCGGCCGCAGCGACCGGCCGGCGACATCCTCGAAATGCTGGATGATCAGCAGGGATTCGCTGATGGCGATGCCGTCATCGGTGACCAGCGTCGGCGCCTTGATCAGCGGATTGATCGCCCGGAACGCCTCCATATGCCGGAAGACCGAGACCGAGCGATGCTCGAACGGCACCTCCAGCAGGGTTCCCGTGATCGCCGCGCGGCGGACATAGGGGCTATCCAGCATTCCGACGAGCAGCATCGCGACCTCCGTTTGAACACGGGCGGGAGAGTGCCGAAACCCCGCTGCAAAGCCACGCGAATTCGCGTGATGTGCGGGATCACGCTGCTTGATGCGCAGGGCTCGCGGCGGGCGTGAGCTGTTCGCTCAACGGTTCGTCGAGCCTCAGGCCGCGCTGATGCGCCTCCATCTGGCAGGGATCCCAATAGGGCGTGCCGCCGAAGCGCTCGACCAGGAGGTCGATCAGCACGCGGACCTTGCCGGGCACATAGGCGCCGGGCGGCCGCACCACATAGAGCGCCCGCGTCGGCATAGGATAATCCAGCAGGATCGGCTCGACCGCGCCGGAGCGGATCGTGTCCGAGGCGATGAAGGTCGGCAGCACCGTCAGCCCCAGCCCCGCCACGGCCCAGGCCAGCAGCGTGTCGCCGCTATCCGAGTGCATCCGGCCGGGAGGCCGCACCGTGATCCAGCGCTTGCCGGTGCGGAAAACCCAGTCCTGATCGTTCGTGCCGCTATAGAGCAGGCAGTCATGATCGTTGAGATCGGCCGGGATCGCCGGGCGCCCGCGCCGTGCCAGATAGGCCGGGCTGCCGACGACGGTCGCATGGACCGGCGCGATCTTGCGGGCGATCAGGCTGGAATCCTTGAGCGAGCCGATCCGGATCGCGGCATCGAAGCGCTCGCCGATCAGGTCGACATAGCGGTCGCTCGCCTGCACATCGATTTCGAGCCGCGGATACATCTGCGCGAGCTCGCCCAGCAACGGCGCGACATGCCGGTTGCCGAAGGTCATCGGCATGGCCAGCCGCAAGCGCCCGGCGACGCCGCCGGCCCGCTGCGCCACCGCCTCGCGCGCCTCCTCCAGCTCGGCCAGGATGCGCTCGCTGCGCGCCTTGAACTCGAGCCCGGCCTCGGTCGCGGCGACGCCACGCGTCGTGCGGCTGAGCAGGCGCGTGCCGAGTTCCTCCTCCAGCCGGCTCACGCGCCGGCTGACGATCGATTTCGCCAGGCCCAGCGTCTGCGCCGCCCGGCCGAAACCGCCGGCCTCGACCACGGCGATGAAGCTACGGATATCGTCGAGCTCGGCCATTGGCGTTCCTCCAGCAGCAACAGTCTGGTTCTAATTATGGCGGTTCTAGTGCCAATCGTGAACCACTACCTTCCGGGTCATCGAAATCACTCCTGCCAGATAGGAAGTTTTCATCATGGCTACCGTCCTCGTCCTCAACAGCAGCGCTTCGGGTGCCGATTCGGTGTCCCGCCAGCTCGTCCAGGCCACCGTTGCCCGGCTGCGCGCGCAGAACCCCGGCGTTCACGTCGTCGAGCGTGACCTCGACGCCAACCCGATCCCGCATCTGAACGCCGAGACGACGGCGGCCGTCCGCGCCGGCATCAACGGAACCAAGGCGCAGCAGGACGCGCTCGCGCTGTCCAACGCCCTCGTCGAGGAGCTGAAGGCGGCCGACACCATCGTCATCGGCGCGCCCATGTACAATTTCGGCATTCCTTCGACGCTGAAGAGCTGGTTCGACTACGTGCTGCGCGCCGGCATCACCTTCAGCTACAGCGAAGCCGGCCCCGAGGGCCTGCTCAAGAACAAGCGCGCCATCGTCGTCGAGAGCCGTGGCGGCCTCTACAGCAGCGGCCCGGCCCAGTCACTGGATTCGCAGGAGCCGCATCTGCGCACCATGCTCGGCTTCTCCGGGATCACCGACGTGACCTTCATCCGCGCCGAGAAGCTGGGCTACGGCCCCGAGGCGCGCGAAGAGGCGATCCGCAACGCAAATGCCGAGCTCGCCCTCGTCGCCTGAGGCTCATCCCAACGAAAAGCCCCGCATCGGGAAACCGATGCGGGGCTTTTTCATATCTGCATGAAAGCCGCTTACGCGGATTCGCCGACCGCCTGCAGATAGAGGTCGAGGATCGCTTCCTCTTCCTTACGCTCGTCGAGATCGCGCTTGCGCAGCGCCACGACCTTGCGCAGCACCTTGACATCGTAGCCGTTGCCCTTGGCCTCGGCATAGACCTCCTTGATGTCGTCGGCGATCGTCTTCTTCTCTTCCTCGAGCCGCTCGATGCGCTCGACGATGCTCTTGAGCTGGTCGCCCTGAACCGGATCGTCCATCTGATAACCTTCTCGGGTACGAAATTGGCCGGCAGCGTTCGCCCGGATCGGGTCCGCCCGTCAAGACTGAACTGGCCTCGGCCCTGCCGCCCTCAACAGTCCTGATGCCGCGGTGGCAGTTGCGGCGCCTGCGCAGCCCGCGTGATCTTCCTAAAAAGTATGACTAGATCTCCAGACGGCAGATGACGCCGCCTCCAAGCCACCCTACAACGATGACAAGGGGTGAGCCGCCGAGCGGCCGAGATCGAGGGAGCCGCGCGGCGTGCCGCAATCCACCACTGCAATCGCCGCGATGCGCGCGACCGCCCGCGCGATCTTCGACGCCGCCGTCACCCGCGCCCATCCCGCCGGCTGCCTGCCGCAGCATCTGCCCGCACCGCCCGCCAGGGGGCGCCTGGTCCTGCTCGCCGCCGGCAAGGCCGCCGGCAGCATGGCTGCGCTGGCCGAGGCGCATTATCTCGACCAGGGCTTTCCGCCGGAACGTCTCCTCGGCCATGCCGTCGCCCGGCACGGCTATACCGCGCCCACCCGGCATATCCCGATGGTCGCCGCCGGCCACCCTGTGCCCGACCAGGGCAGCATCGACAGCGCCGAGCGGGCGCTGTCGCTCGCCGCCTCCACGACCGAAGACGACCTCGTGCTGGTCCTGCTCTCCGGCGGCGGCTCGGCCAATTGGGTCGCGCCGGCCGGCGGGCTTGCGCTGGCCGAGAAGCAGGCGGTCAACAAGGCCCTGCTCCGCTCCGGCGCGCCGATCGGCGAGATGAACATCGTCCGCAAGCGGCTCTCGCGGATCAAGGGCGGCCGGCTCGCGCTCGCCGCCGCCCCGGCGCGCCTGCTGACGCTCGCGATCTCCGACGTGCCCGGCGACGAGCCGACGGCCATCGCCTCCGGCCCCACCGTCGCCGATCCCAGCACGACGGAGCAGGCCCGCGCCATCGTCGCCCGCTATGGGCTCGACCTGCCGCCAGCCGCTCGCAAGCTTCTCGATGATCCCGCGAACGAAACGCCGAAGCCCGGCCACCCCGCCTTTGCCAACAGCGAATATCGCATCATCGCCCGTCCCGCCGACGCCTTGGCGGCGGCGCGCGCGACGGCCGAGGCTGCCGGCTATGCCGTGCACGATCTCGGCGCCGATCTCGAAGGCGAGGCCCGCGACGTCGCCGCAGCTCATGCGGAACTCGCCCGCCGCCTGAAGCGCGAGGGCAAGCGCGCCGCGATCCTCTCCGGAGGCGAACTCACGGTCACCCTGCGCGGCTCCGGGCGTGGCGGCCCCAATCAGGAATATGCGCTGGCGCTCGCCATAGCATTGGCCGGCGAGCCCGGCATCGTCGCGCTCTCCGGCGATACCGACGGCACCGATGGCGGCGGCGGCGAGGTCACGGACCCGGCAGGCTCGCTGGTCGATCCCCAGACTTTGACCCGCGCCGCCGAGATCGGCCTTGATCCCGCCCGATCCCTCGCCGACAACGATTCGACCGGCTTCTTCGAAGCGCTCGGCGATTTGCTGCAGCCGGGACCGACGCTGACCAATGTCAACGACTGCCGCGTGATCCTGATCGAACCGTGAGAATGCCGGGCTCCCCTCGAACGGTCCTCCCCCTCGCCTTCTGTGCGGCTGCGTTCCTCGGAAGCGTGGCGCCGGCCAAGGCGGACCTGCGCATGTGCAACACCACGTCGAGCCGCATCGGCGTGGCGATCGGCTATCGCGACGCGCAGGGCTGGATCACCGAGGGCTGGTGGAACATCAGCCCGCGCGGCTGCGAGACCCTGCTGCGCGGCACGCTGGCGGCGCGCTTCTACTATGTCCATGCCGTCGATTACGACAAGGGCGGCGAATGGACCGGCAAATCGGTCATGTGCGTGCGCAACAAGGAATTCACGATCCGGGGCATCGAGGACTGCCTGGCCCGCGGCTATGACCGCGCCGGCTTCTTCGAGGTCGATACCGGCGAGCAGAAGAGCTGGACGATCCAGCTCACCGATCAGAGCGGCGGGGCTCCCAGGCCCTGACCGACTTACGTTCGGTGAGGGTCTCGGCCTAAGCTGCAAGGACGACGCGAATCCGCCCGGGTTCGCGGACAAGAACCGGAAGCACGCCGCCCGGCGACGGGCCAAAGCGCGCTCCACAATGGATGAAAGGGTGCGGCCGGAGCCGGATGAGCTCGCCGGTCGCAGGGGAATAACAATGAAGCGCGAACGCCGGATCAAGATCATCGCCACCCTCGGCCCCGCCTCCTCGACCGAGGAGATGTGCGCCAAGCTGTTCGCCGCCGGCGTCGACGTCTTCCGCATCAACATGAGCCATACCCAGCGCGAGACGCTGGCCGACAAGGTCGCGATGCTGCGCGGGCTGGAGGGCAAGTTCCGCCGCCCGGTCGGCATCCTCGCCGACCTGCAGGGCCCGAAGCTGCGCGTCGGCCAGTTCGGCGGCGACGGCGGCGTGATGCTGGAAAAGGGAGCGCGATTTACGCTCGATTCCGACCCCGCCCCCGGCGACACCAAGCGCGTCCACCTCCCTCATCCCGAAATCCTGAGCGCGCTCGAGCCCGGCCACCACCTCATCCTCGATGACGGCAAGCTGCGCCTCGTGGTCGAGAAGGCCTCGCCCAAGGAAGCGATGACCAAGGTTCTGGTCGGCGGGCGCCTCTCCTCGCGCAAGGGCGTGAGCCTGCCCGACACCACGATCGCGGTCTCGGCCATGACCGAGAAGGACCGCGCCGATGCCGAGGTTGCGGCCGAGGTCGGCGTCGACTGGATTGCGCTCTCCTTCGTGCAGCGCCCCGAGGACATGGCGGAGCTGCGCAAGATCGTGCGTGGCCGGGCGCTGGCTCTGGCCAAGATCGAGAAGCCGCAGGCCGTGGTCCGCATGGAGGAGATCATCGACGCCTCCGACGCCATCATGGTCGCGCGCGGCGATCTCGGCGTCGAGATGCCGCTGGAGAAGGTGCCGGGTACGCAGAAGCGCCTGACCCGGATGGCCCGCCTCAAGGGCAAGCCCGTCGTGGTCGCCACCCAGATGCTGGAGAGCATGATCACGAGCCCGGTGCCGACCCGCGCCGAGGTTTCCGACGTCGCCACCGCCGTCTTCGAGGGCGCCGACGCCGTGATGCTCTCGGCCGAGAGCGCCGCCGGCCAGTACCCGGTCGAGGCGGTGACGATGATGAACAGCATCGCCGAGGAGGTCGAGAACGACGCGGTCTACCGCTCGATCCTCGAATCGCAGCGCAACGAGCCGGAAGCGACCGGCGCCGACGCCATCGCCAAGGCGGCCCACGAGATCGCCGAGACGCTGAACCTCAAGGCGATCTGCGCCTGGACCTCCTCGGGCTCGACCGCCTTCCGCATCGCCCGCGAACGGCCGAACTCGACGGTGATCGCGCTGACCCCGAACCGCGCCACGGCGCGCCGGCTGACGTTGGTCTGGGGCGTGCACGCGATCGTCACCAAGGATGCCAGCGACGCCGACGACATGGCCTTCCGCGCCTGCAAGTTCGCAGTGCGCGAGCATTACGCCAAGCTGGGCGACCGCATCATCGTCGTCGCCGGCGTGCCTTTCGGAACGCCGGGCGCGACCAACATGGTCCGCATCGCCTTCGTCGCCCAGGAGCATGTCGAGAAGGCGTGAACCCGGATGTCATTCTCAGGCGAAGCACAGCGCAGACCCGAGAATCGCGTTCAGGTCAGGCCGCGTCGAGAAACGCCCTCTCCGGCATGAGATGCTCGGGTCAAGCCCGGGCATGACCAGGGAAGCACGGGGCGCTCAGGCGTCGCGGCCGTCGACATCCGTCTTCAGCGAATCGACGGCCTTCTTCACCGCGTCGAACTGCGGATAAATCTCCAGCGCCTTGCGGAAGGCCTTCATCGCGGCCTTGTCGTCGCCCTGCTGGCGCAGGATCATGCCGAGCCCCATCATCGCGCCATAATGGCGCGGCTCGCGCTTCAGAGTCTCGCCGATATCGAGCATGGAGCGGATCGAATCGCCCATCAGATAGAGCGCGTTGGCACGCTGGTTCCAGGCTTCCGCCCAGTCCGGCTGCAGGCTGATGACGCGGTCGAGCAATTCGATCGCGAGTTCGTTCTGCCTGTCCTTCAGCGCCTGCTGGGCCCGTGTCATCAGCAGGTCCGCCGTGTCGGAGCCGGAGCGCGCCCAGCGTCGCTGAATCAGGCGCGCGACCCCCTCGGCCTCTTCCTGCGTGGTGGCATCCTGCAGGCGCTGGAACAATCGCTCCAGCGTCGCCGCAGGGCTGCGCTGCGGCGCCTGGGGGGTGACGGGGTTATCCGCCTTGTCGTCAGGCGCGACGGTGCCCGGCCGCAACGGGGGCGCAGGCTGCGCCAGAACCGCACCGACGGCCAGCGGCCCGGCCGAAACCAGCAGCAGCGCAAGGACGGCGGGCGCGATGCGAAAACGGATCATGCCGATGACTTTAGCCGCCACCGCCGCCCGGTCAAATCACAGCCGGGCGAGCGCGCAACGCAAAGAGCGGGCACGCCATCGGCGTCCCGCTCTTCAAAATCCCAACCGAGGCATGCGCGCGGCGATAAAGCCGCGCGACGTCTCAGCCCTGACGCGCCTTGAAGCGCTTCTGGACCTTGTTGATGATGTAGACGCGGCCCTTGCGGCGCACGAGCTGGTTGTCGCGATGGCGCGCACGCAGCGACTTCAGCGAATTACGGATCTTCATCGTCTCAACTCCATCGGCCCGCCCGCGTGAGATGGGCCGGTCAAAAACCTTCAGTCTGCGACGCGAACCTCAACGGTCCTCACCGCCCATGCAATGGTGCGACTGATGCGATGCCGGCTGTATACGGATTTTTCCGTGGATCGCAAGTGCGATCGCGCCTTGCCCGGTAGGAAATCCGCTTTCGCTTCGCGGGAACCTGAACCACAGAATGGCGTTTGGACACTCGCCCACACGGAGACCGACCATGCGCCTGCCTCTTCTTGCCTCGCTCCTCGCCACGACGCTGATCCTCGGCGCCTGCGGCAACACCGTCGAACAGCGCATCGGCGGCGCGGCTGTCGGCGCCGGCACGGGCGCCGTGGTTGCAGGCCCGGTCGGCGCCGTCGTGGGCGGCGCCGTCGGCGCGGTTTCCGGCCCGTCGGTCGCACGCGCCACCCGCCGCGCGACGCGCTGAGCCGACAGAGCCTTTCAACCGCAGGCAGGGGTATAAAAACCCTGCCTGCGGTGCTCGTGCGCCTGACCTGCTGTGGACAAATCACGAGCCCCTTCAGGCCAGGCGCCTGGAAACCCGCAGCCCAAAGCCTCGCAAGGGCCATCTCGGAAGCCGATCACAACAATTCGATGACTTCCTGATTTTGAGGGTTGCCAAGACGAAATGGACCGGCTATCTCCCCCGTCATCAGGCCGGACGCAACGCGTCATGACGCTCTGAGACGCGCCCGTAGCTCAGCTGGATAGAGCATCAGACTACGAATCTGAGGGTCAGAGGTTCGAATCCTTTCGGGCGCGCCATTTTCCTCTTCAAATTCAACTACTTGTTGAAATCCCACGTGTAATCGTGGTGGGCGAATTTCGCATCAACCGCCGTTCGGACCAAGTTGGGACCAAGCTTGTTGATAAGCCATTTTCCGCTCCCGCTCGTCGCATAGATAATCAAACTGCTGTGGGGCGGATGGCTCTAGAGCCGTTAGGGCTCAGAGGGCATCAGTCGAGCTGCATCACCGTTCCTCGCAGTTTCGATAAGCGCCGTCGCAGCCGAGACGCTTCCTTCGTCTCTCCTGGACGCACCCAGCCAATTCCGCACGATGGTACGAAATGCGGAGCGTTTCGGGGAAACGGTGGCCCGGCGAGAATCGGAGCTACTGAGGCTCTTGCCTTCAGAATCGACGCTCTGACACCCCGACACGAGAAAACGAGCCCTTAGCGAGGCCGTACAGCGCATCTTTCGAGGACGCCGGGGCGATCCTTCATGGAATTCGGATCGCGATCAGCGCGCCGGGGCAAGCGAGCGCGACCCCGTCCCGCGCTTGATCGGCCACCCGGAAAGCCTCCCCGGAGCGCGATGCCCGGCTGCCGCAGCGCGGGCGGCTTCGATCAGACGGCGGCCAGCCGCGCGCCATGCCGAGAGGCAACGTCGAGGATGCCGCCGGACGTCCTGTTCCATGCGAAACCAGTCGCTATCCGGAACCCCGGCGAAATAGGCTTGCAGGGGAACGTCCTGGGCAATGTCCAGCCGATTGCCAAGCACCGGGCACCACGGACGCCCGGGAATCCTCATGCGTCTCCATCGATCGGAGGCGCGGGCAGTGGGATCGTTACATCGCACCCATGCAAAGCCGACGCCTTCGATCGGGACGCGGCGCGCGTACTCCGGACAGGGGTATGCCCCCTCGGATCGCCGGATGACATAGCGACGAAGGAGAGCTGCATCGCGATCCATCGTCAGAGTCCCGGAGCCGGAACGGGCGGCGGTGCCACGTCGAGGGGATCGCGAACGTTGGCGGGCCTCACGTCGCGCTCACGTTCGGTTTTCGCGCGCTCCTCGCACCCGAGCTCTCGGAAGCGATGCAACTCCGAAATGACATCCGCGATATCGGCCTTGGCGAGTTCGGCCCGTTGATCGTCGTCAAGGTACGACGCCACAAAGGCCCTAAGATCGGGATCGAGCTTCGAAAGCGCAGAGACATCGCCCGCGGCAGCGTCGAGGAGGAGCCGGGCCGGACCGGTCGCGGACTTGACCATGCCGAGGGTATCCGCGCGCTGGGCCGCTTCGGCGGACTCTGCTTCCCAGGCAGCCTTGGCTTTGGCCGATGGCTCGCACGCACCCAAGCGCACTCCGGAGCGCTGCGCCTCGAGCCACAGGGTGTCTTTGTCGGCCTGCGTCCAATGCCCCGAAAGTTCCGCGACGCCTCCCCAGGCTTCGGAGGCTTTCAGAATGAGGGCGCGCGCGGCCTCGGGGGTAAGCGCACCGTGGAGACAGACCTGATCGCCAATATCCTGGAGCCGGGCTCCCGACCCAACGTCCACCCAAACGCCATCCTCGGCGCAAACAGCGTCATATCCCCTCGCGCGCCACCAGCTTTCCAATTCCTCCGCCGAACGCCGGAGGGCGGGCCGCTCCGGAGCGGCCATCATGCCGCCAGCCGGACGCAGTAACTCGGCGTCCCAACCTTGCGAATCCGCGATAGCCGCCGCGAGGGCGGTAGCCCTGCCGGAGTTACCCCATGTCTTCACTGTTCGCGCCTTCGGGTCGAGCTCGATCCAGCCGCCATCGCGGGTCCGAATCCTTGGCTTCGGGGAATCGCGGTCGATCCGATGGAGATCGTCAGCCCATGGCGAGGCGTCGAAGTTCGGCACGATCCCCGACAGGAGGCTGGTCTTGTAATCCTGCTTCCCTGGGCGAAAGCCCCTCAATCCCGGCATTCTCTTCATGGTGACGTCTCCCCTGTTGTGATGACTATGCGGCGTGAGGCTGCCGGCGGCGATGCGATACGCGGTGTCGCGAATGCGCCGGGCATCGATCCCGGACAGGGCCCGCGCGGCGGAACGATCCCGAACGGCCTTGCGGGCTGGCGCGAGACGGATTCGATCTGCCTGAGCCCGGAGCTGAGTGAGGTCGAGCGAACGCAGACGTCGGGCTGCTACCCCATCGGAGTCGGCCCAGCGTGTCTGACGCCGATCCTGATCTCGGACAATGCCTGCGAGTGCTGACCGAGGATCACGACGATCGTGTTCAACAGCGCCTTGATCTCGTCCAGTGAGCCCAGCCCCTCGGGCTCTTCGAGAAGACCAAGAAGTGGCAGGAGCTGCTGGCTGGTCTGATGCGCTCCACGCGCTTCCTGGTAGATGAGTTTGGCTGGGTTCGATTGCGGGTCTTCGGACATGCTCTTTCGCCTCCTCGATCGTTGGCAATGGGTGGTCGGCCAACCGCTCCCTGACGGTGGCCGCAGTGATCCGGCTGCCCCCGGCACGGGCGGCGGCGGATAGGATGCGAGACAACGAATGGGCTGCCCCGGAACGGTCGATCAGCACGGCTCCCCGATCGCCGGCGGCAAGCCGAAGGCCGCGTTCGGCAAGGGCGACATCGAACGCGCTGCCGGAATCCGACGCCTGCCAAGCCGCGAGCGCGGCAGCGCGAACGTCGGCTATCGAGACATCGGTACGTTCGGCCTGCGCGCGTTCTCGCGGTGTCTGCGCCGCGATGGGACGGCGACCGCCAAGAAGTCCGGCAGCTTCCATCGCATCGGCGATGTCGGCACGCCCATCCTCCCGGAGAGCTCGCGCGACGGCTCTGTTGTGCTTGCCCCGGACGAAAGGCAGGCCGTATTCGAATTCGGTGATGCGGCTGACCTTCTCGCGACGCGCGTACTCATGAGAGAGATCGGCAACCTTTCCTGTCGGCTGCACGAGCGAGTAGACGATGTGGTAGTGGCAACGTCCGGCTTTGAAGTGCTCGACACCGCAGCGCTGAACCTCTTCAAGCCCGAATTCCCGCTCGTACTCCCTCATGAAGATCTTCGTGACAGCTTCGGCATCTGTACCGGGCGGCGGATCGACATGGATATGATGCACCGGGCGATCCGTTCGGCCATGACGGGAGGCCGTAACGAGTTCTCGGAGCTGCCCGCCAAGGTCGGCGGCGGCGAGGTGGCGTGCGTCGAGAACAAGAACTTCCTGGCCCTTCCGGGACATCAGGTGGCGGGCCAGAGCTGGGCCACCTGCGCCTCTCGTCGCGCCGGCGATCATGACGACAAGCGGACGACCAGGCGCCCAACGTCGGCCTGTACGGCGCGGAGTTCGGCAAGGGCGGCTTCGGCATCCGCATGATAGACATGGCCACCCTCCCGGTATGCCCGACAAAGCTGGACCACAGCTCCGCCGATTCGAGACAACGAAGCGGACAGGCGTGAGACCTCCGCGAGGTCGGCTGGCGGGATCGCTATCGGACGTCGCGGTGGCGATGGCGGCAATGAAGCGGCTTCACTGTCCTGCGGAAGGGCGCGGGCGATTTCGCGGCGAACCCATCCAGCGCGCGATAGCTCGGCTTCCGATGCCGCTGCATCCAGTCGCGCCGCGATACCCGGCTGGAGCCGGATATAGACGCTGCGAGACTTGTTTATGTTTCGTTCCACGAACGAACTCCGGCATCGGTGGAAGGTCCACGGAAGGAGGGTTTGCCCTCCTTCCTGGCCAGAATGGGGATGAAATCACCACGGCTGGCTAACCCAAGGGTCGATCACCGGCGGAAGTGCCGCAAGCCGTGGTGATTTCGATCGATGCAGAGTGCGCAGCCCATGGCAACTTCGCTCCCCGGAAAGGATGTCACGCAGCTCGAACTGCAGTAGCAGGGCGAGCTCCTGCGAAGGCCGGCCCTCTTCGATCGCCTCGTCGCCAACGCGGCCCTGACCAAGCGGCTCGATGCGGCCTGGGCCGCCGGTAACAATGCTGGTGACCTGGACACGGGCTCTCAGGCGGACAGCACGACCTATCATGTCTGTCCGCCGCGCAAGACGAGCGACGGATCGTTCGACGCCCTGTTCTCTTTCTCCGCGACCGCGCCAACGGTCCCGGCCGGCTATGTGGCGGTCCAACGCCTCGGTACGATTCTTACGGATGGCAGCGGCGCAATCCGTCCGTTTCTCCAAGATGGCAACGAGATTACACTTCGTGTGCCTGCTGGCCTCAGCGCATATAGCGGAGCAACTGATAGATCGATAGCGCCTCTGACCACGCCATTGCCGCCCTGCGTTCGAGTCTTAGCGCCGCTAACTAGATGTATTTAAAAATTATTCGACAGAAACTAGCATAGAACTGATATCATTATATTAATTAACGACAAATACATCAATTCTTTTACAAAAGACTAATCTTCTATTAATATTCATGTCATTTAATTCTGCATGCAATCAACAGATGAACTCGAATTCACCGAATCAATACACAAAATCTATTTTATAGAAACAATCAAAATATCCACATCTATTACATTTATTCTTTTTTAAAAATGCAAATATATGAAATCATTACGAGAATTTGACGATGCGTGAGTTATTCTTCGTCGAGAGAGGCGGCGATGGTTACATTGTTGCACTGCGCGGCTGTCCTCAGGAGGGGCGCACCGATCCTAACCCATTGCCGGAAACGAACCCGGAAATCCAAGCGTAGTTCGTGCCCCTCCGCCGACGATCGACGACTATCGCCGCGCCAATAAAGCGCATATCGACGCAACTGCGAAGGATCGTGGTTACGCGGACGGCGTCTCTTGTGTCTCGCACACCAATTCGACAAATCTCGCTTGGAAAACCGAAGCGACAAAATTCAACGCGTGGCGCGATGAGGGTTGGGCACACGTCTTCGACACGCTCGCGACGGTCCGGAACGGCGAGCGCGAACAGCCGTCGATCAAGCAGATCGCGGCGGAGCTGCTAACGATGATCTGGCCGAGTTAGCAGGCGACGGCGCTCATCGTTGAGGGCTGGCGCCAAGTCGGTTATGGTGCGTCTCCTCAAATTTGCGTAAGAGCCGCAAACTATGATCAGCGCGATCAAGCCGGGCGATATTTTGAGAATAGACGTAACCGTCACGCGCGTCCGCCCGGATGGCGGGGTGGTTTCTCTTTCGAGAGATTTTGGAGGAATTCTTAACTTAAGAGCCGAGGCTGCATCTAAGTTCTTGCTATGCTCCGTCATTGGGCGTGAGGATGAACAATCGGAAGTCTATCGTAGGTCGCCTCTATTCTCTGAAATGGGCAACGATTTTGACTAAGCGCGTAGCACTCACCATCGGCATGCCGGTTTTCAACGGCGGCAAGTATGTCCATGAAGCGCTGTCTTCTCTATTAGCCATGACGGGCGTCGATTTCCAGGTTTTCGTCTCGGACAATTGCTCCACAGACGACACACCAGAGAAAGTGCGCCAGGTCGCCGGAGAAGACTCTAGAGTATCGTATTTTCGGCACGACAAGAACGTCGGCGCTTACGCAAATTTTTCTGGCCTCTTAGATCACGCCGAAAGTGATTTCTTCATGTGGGCCGCACATGATGACCTGTGGCGCCCGACCTTTGCCGCAACACTCATTGCTGCTCTAGTCTCGGACCCCGATGCCGCCTTTGCGATCCCCAGGTGGATTACGCGCTCGATGTCACTCGGACCCGTTGGAGGCTTTGAGCCGCCTGGAGACATGAGGATTATCACCTCCGAAGACCCAATAGAACGGGTCCTCAAATTTACTGAGATGTTGGCCACCTCCCATAAGGATAATTTAGTCTACGGTATGTGGCGTACATCCATAATTAAATCTGTTCTAACCACGTTCCCATACCAAGTAATTGGCGGCGCTATGTGCCAACACATTCTGGCACAGCATCGCGGCGTATGGGTAAATGAAGTGCTTTTCGAAAAGCGCTATGCTGGCCTTGCCCCCGGTCATCCGCTTGACAAACCTCACCGATCAATAATGGCGTTGAAGGCTCGATTGAGGGGCGTTCGTCGTGGTCCAGACCCGTACAACCGCCAAACATATATTGATGAGATCACGGTTGGGCTTCGGGCTGCGGGGTTCCCTGAGGAGCAACTTCAGCACATTGACCGCATCCACGAGTGAGTGCGAAGGCTCAGGTCCGCAAGCGCTGCCCGATAGCTGCTCTCCTCCTGCTGACCTAACCCGCCCGCCTCGCGCGGGCTTTCTGCTATTCCGCCTGGAAGCCGCCGGCCCCGCCCATCCCCATGTGCGGTGCATGAGGCCGCGCCGATTGTCTAGCATCCACGAAGTGCCCGATGCTCGACAAGTTCGAAGCCTGCCATGCGATCACGGCCAAAACTGGCCCCGCCCCTGCCGCAGCAGCAGCGACCTGTGTAGTCTTTCGAGGGAAGCTGAAGCTCGCCTCGCCGATCTCCAGTTCGGGGCGCCTAGCCACCTTGACTCGGTTGGTAGCGAGCCCTCGGTCGGCAGCGTTACGATTAATGTGTGCTTAAGAATTGTTCGACCTTCCCATGGGATCAATGGCCAACGTTATCGCGGCGTAGCCCGACCCCATGTGAGCGACGACCGAGTCCGCATTAAGGACATTTACCGCCGAGTCTGACGGCCTCTTTCGCAGCATGAACGCCACGCCTTGACGCTCACGCCGTGAACAACTACTTCAGCCGCCGTAGCGTGGGCTTCGAAGGCGAGTTCGCGTTCGACGACTCCAAGCCCGACGGGACGCCCCGCAAGCTCATGAATGTCGGAAAGCTCGCTACTTTGGGATGGCATGCCCAGACGAGTCTGCCGGCGGGGATAGACAAGACCTATCAGGCTTTCAAGGAAATCTCGTGGTGACGCCGCCTCTCTCGCCGGTTGCAGTCCGCTCGTGGCGCAACTGATCGCCCACCAATCATGATCGAACAATGACAGGTTCAATGCCCGTTCACGAGCCCGCCGAAGTGGTGATCCGTGCAAGTGCCGATTACACCTTCCGGCATGACATCGCGGACCTCTGGGCCAATCGCGACATTGCCTGGACGCTGGCGCTGCGCGAGATCCAGGTCCGTTACAAGCAGTCGCTCATCGGCATCGCCTGGGCTCTGCTGCAGCCCGTCCTGACGACGGCGATCTTCACTTTCGTCTTCAGCTATCTGGCCCGCATTCCGACAGACGGGATTCCCTATCCTGTCTTCGTCTTTTCAGGGCTGCTGATGTGGCAGTACTTCAGCCGCGTGGTCGGAGATGCCGCAGGCTCGCTGGTGAAGAACGAAGCCATTATCACCAAGGTTTTCTTTCCGCGCCTCATTCTGCCGTTGGCGTCGACGGTCGCAGCTGCAGTCGAGTTCTTCATCGCGCTTGTCGTGTTGGTCGCCGTGATGCTGCTCTACGGTATGGTGCCTTCCCCGCTGATCGTGCTGGTGCCACTTGTCGTCGTCGCAGCGGGGCTTCTCGGCTATGGCATTGGCCTAGTGCTCTCTCCGCTTAATGCGATCTATCGCGACATCGGGATCGCCCTGCCATTCTTCATCCAGATCGCCATGTATCTGACGCCGGTGATCTATCCCATCACCTTCGTGCCTGCCCAGTACCAATGGCTTTATGCTCTCAATCCCGCAGCGACGCTGATTGACACGATGCGCGCTATCGTTGTCGGGGCCGCGTGGCCGGGGTTCCTCAACTACGCGCTCCTCATATTATGGACGGTTGGCTTCCTGACGCTTGGCCTGCGTGTGTTCCGCAAGCTCGAGCCGGCCATCGTCGACAGGATCTGAGCCATGTCGAACGCCATTACCGTAGAGAATCTCAGCAAGTGCTATTCGCTGGCCGGGACGGCGGCGCCGGCCTATGGCACCCTGCGCGACACGATGGCGGAAGCTGCGCGGCGGCTGATCAAGCGAGAGCCGGCAAGCCAAGCAAAGCCTGCCGAGGCCTTCTGGGCGCTACGCGACGTCAGCTTCAATGTGAACGAGGGAGACGTCGTGGGCGTCGTCGGCCGTAACGGCGCCGGCAAGAGCACCTTGCTCAAGGTGCTGTCGCGCATTACGGCCCCGACCGAAGGACTGGCGCGCATTCGCGGGCGCGTGGGCTCGTTGCTCGAGGTCGGTACCGGCTTTCACCCGGAGCTGTCGGGGCGCGAGAACATCTTCTTCAATGGCGCCATTCTCGGCTTGCGCAAGCACGAGATCCGGGCGCGCTTCGACGAGATTGTCGACTTTGCCGGTATTGCGGACTTTCTCGACATTCCCATCAAGCGCTATTCGAGCGGCATGAAGATGCGCCTTGCCTTTTCGGTGGCGGCGCATCTCGAGCCCGAGATCATGATCGTCGACGAAGTGCTGGCGGTCGGAGACGCCGAGTTCCAGAAGAAGTGCCTCGGCAAGATGAAGGATATCAGCAGCGGCGGCCGGACGGTGCTCTTCGTCAGTCACAGCATGGAGAGCGTTACTTCATTGTGCAGCCGCTGCATCCTGCTCGACAGAGGACAGGTTCGCAAGGAAGGCACGCCTTCGGAAGTCATTCTGGAATATCTCGGTGGCGATGGCGAATTCAGCGGTTGCGCCGATTTTTCCAGCCAAGGCAAGATGGTCGGCGACGATCACGTTCAACTGCTCTACGGCGAAATCACCGACGCGAGCGGCAAGGCGGCCCTGGAGATCGATATCCGCAAGCCGCTGACGGTGCGCATGGGCTTCCGGGTCAAGCGCCGGAGTGACAACAGGCTTGTGCCGAACTTTCATTTCGTCGTACCGGGCGGCGCCTATGCATTTGTAAGTACTCCGGATGTGCCGGCGACGCTTGCGCCAGGCGATTATGAAGCCAGCTGCAATATCCCAGGCGACTTCTTGAATGATGGAAGCTACTTCGTGGGATTGGCTATGACCTCCTACGGGCAAGGACAGACCGTCCATTTCTTCGAGCAGAGCGCACTGACCTTCAATGTGCGCGATCCCTTGGAAGGCAGCGTGGGGCGCCATGGCTATGTCAATGTCATGCCCGGCGTCGTGCGTCCGCGCCTGATGTGGGCGATCAAGGAAGCTAGGTGATGAAAGCGGTGATATTGGCCGGCGGGCTGGGGACGCGTATCTCCGAGGAAACACATCTGAAGCCGAAGCCGATGATCGAGATCGGTGGAATGCCTATTCTATGGCACATCATGAAAGTATATTCAGCCCATGGCGTGAATGACTTCGTGATATGCTGTGGCTACAAGGGCTACGTTATCAAGGAGTATTTTGCCAATTATTTCCTGCACATGTCGGACGTGACGTTCGACATGGCGGAAAACCGGATGGTCGTGCATCGCCAGAAGGCTGAGCCTTGGCGCGTAACTCTGGTGGACACCGGCGAGAGCACGCTCACCGGCGGACGTTTGAAACGCGTCCGCGAGTATGTGGAGGGTGAGGACGCGTTCTGTTTCACCTATGGCGACGGCGTTGCCGACATCGATATCAGTCGCCTGATCGCTTTCCATCGCGACCACGGCAAGCTTGCGACCGTCACAGCCGTGGCACCTCCGGGGCGCTACGGAGCCCTCGCGCGGGAGGGGAGTGCCGTGCGCGGCTTCGTCGAGAAGCCACGCGGCGACGGCGGCATGATCAATGGCGGCTTCTTTGTCCTCTCTCCCAAGGTTTTGTCCTATATCGAAGGTGACAGCTCGAGCTGGGAAGGCGAGCCGCTGATGCGGATCGCAACCGATGGCCAGTTGATGGCTTACGAGCATCAGGGCTTTTGGGCGGCGATGGATACCCTTCGCGACAAGAACATGCTGGAAGAGCTCTGGGGCGGCGGATCGGCCCCCTGGAAAGCATGGGAATGAGCGCGACGCCATCGCACGCGTTCTGGGGCGGCAAGCGTGTGCTGCTGACCGGTCATACCGGCTTCAAGGGAGGCTGGCTGGCATTGATGCTGCACCGGCTCGGTGCGCAGGTTACGGGCATCAGCCTTGCTCCGAACACGGTGCCCAGCCTTTACGAATTGGCCGGCGTCGAAACCGTCTGTGACAGCCATTTCTGCGACATTCGCGATAGCGGGCGCTTTTCACAGCTGGTGCGGGGTGCCCGCCCGGAGGTGGTGTTGCATCTGGCTGCCCAACCGCTGGTGCGTGCCAGTTACCGCGAGCCGATGGAGACTTTCGGCATCAACGTGATGGGCACGGTGCATCTGCTGGAAGCCTTGCGCGGTCTCGCGACCTGCCGGGTCGCAGTGATGGTGACGACCGACAAGGTCTATGAGAACCGCGAATGGCACTGGCCCTACCGCGAAGTCGATGCGCTCGGCGGGCACGATCCCTATAGCGCGAGCAAGGCAGCCAGCGAGATCGCGATCGCCAGCTACAGAAGCGCCTTTCTGCACGCGCAGGGCCTGGCGCTCGCGAGCGCACGGGCCGGCAACGTGATCGGTGGCGGCGATTGGTCGGGGGACCGCCTGCTGCCCGATGCCATCCGCGCGTGGCAGACCGGTGCGGTGCTTGCGATACGCAATCCGGGATCGATCCGGCCGTGGCAACATGTCATCGAGCCGCTGGCCGGCTATCTCGTCCTGGCGCAATCGCTTTGGTCCAAACCGGAGTTGGCCGGGCCCTGGAACTTCGGGCCCGATGCATCCGAGAATGCAAGCGTTCACGACGTCGTCGAAATGGCCCGCTCCGCCTGGGCTGGGGCGGGGGTCGCATATGAGGAGAACGCGGGCCCCCATGAGGCGGGGCGTCTGACCCTCGAAACCGCAAAGGCGAGGGAGCTGCTGAGCGTGCAGCCGCGGTGGGGCTTGCAGGAGTCGGTCAGCCGCACGGTGACCTGGTACCGGCGCCTCTTCGAGGGTGCGTCAGCGCGTGCCTTGTGCGAAGAGGACATCGTGGCCTGGGAGCGTGCCCGATGAGCCGTTTCGTCGTAACAGATCTGCCTCTGCGCGGCTTGAAGCTGCTTGAGCGCAAGCGCATGAGCGATGAACGCGGCTTTCTCAGCCGGCTGTTTTGCGCCGAAGAGTTAGCGGCGGCAGGCTGGCGCAAGCCAGCCGCGCAGATCAATCACACGTGCACCGTCCAGCAAGGCGCGGTGCGGGGTATGCATTTTCAGTTGCCGCCCTACGCCGAGATGAAACTCGTCACGTGCCTGAAGGGCGAGGTGTGGGACGTGGCGGTTGACCTGCGGGCGGGCTCGCCCTCCTTCCTGCAGTGGCATGCGGAGCGTCTATCGGCGCAGAATAATAGGGCTTTGCTGATCCCGGAGGGGTTTGCGCACGGGTTCCAGGTGCTGTCGGACGGCGCCGAACTGCTGTATTGCCACTCGGTGCCCTATACGCCCGAAGCCGAGGCCGGGCTTAATCCACAGGATCGGCGGCTGGATATCGGATGGCCCCTGCCTGTTGCGGACATGTCGGAACGGGATGCGACGCGGTCCTTCCTCGAGCCATCCTATGCGGGTGTGATCCTATGAGATGCCGTCATTGCTCGGCCCCGCTTGAGCACAGCTTCATCGACCTCGGCCACGCACCACCATCCAATGCCTATCTGACGCATGAGGATTTGCGCCGGCCGGAGATGACCTATCCCCTGCGGGTACTAGTCTGCACCGAATGCTGGCTGGTCCAGACACAGGATTTCACGCGCGCGGACGAGCTCTTCAACGCAGATTACGCCTATTTTTCAAGCACATCAAAGGGCTGGCTCGCACATGCCCGGCGCTATTGCGAGGACATGCGCTCGCGGCTGCGCCTCGACGAGCGCAGTCTCGTGATCGAAGTGGCCTCCAATGACGGCTACCTGCTGAAGAATTTCGTCGAGTGGGAGATTCCCTGCCTCGGTATCGAGCCGACGGCCAGCACGGCCGCCGCCGCCGAAGCGCTGGGCGTGCCCGTGCTGCGCGAATTCTTTGGCGAGGTGCTCGGCGCGCGCCTGCGGGGTGAGGGCCGACAGGCCGATCTGATCGCCGGCAACAATGTCTACGCCCATGTGCCGGACATCAACGATTTCACGCGTGGGCTGAAAGCAGCTCTGAAGCCCGGCGGCACAATCACGTTGGAGTTTCCGCATCTGCTGAACCTGGTGCAGCAGGGCCAATTCGACACCATCTATCATGAGCACTTCTCGTATCTGTCGCTTAGCACCGTCAGCCGCATCTTCGGGGCAGCGGGTCTGCGGATATTCGACGTCGAGCAACTGCCAACGCACGGCGGCAGCCTCAGGGTGTTCGGCAGCCATGCCGACGACACACGTCCGGTCACCCCGGTAGTGCGTGATCTCCTCGAAAACGAGCGGAACGCAGGGCTGCAGCAGCTGTCGACCTTCCTTTCCTTCCAGGAGCGGGCCGAGCGCATCAAGCTCGACTTCCTCGCCTTTCTCGTGGAGCAGAAACAGGCTGGAAAGCGCGTCGCCGCCTATGGCGCAGCAGCGAAAGGCAATACCCTGCTCAATTTCTGCGGCGTCAAGCCGGATCTCATGCCCTTTATCGCCGATGCTGCGGCAGCGAAGCAGGACAAGTTCATGCCCGGCAGCCATATTCCGATCGTCTCACCATCGCAGCTGCGCGAGCAGCGGCCCGATTTCCTCGTCATCTTGCCGTGGAACATCGCAGACGAGGTACGCGAGCAATGCCGCGATCTGGCCGCCGCAGGCACTCGTTTCGTGACCGCCGTTCCGACGCTGGAGGTTCGATGACCCGAAACGTCCTTGTTACGGGCGCCGGGGGCTTTGTGGGACGGCCTGTTGTGCGCGAGCTTCTATCGCGTGGCCATGCTGTTACCCTCACCGAACGGCCCTCGCGTCCAGTGTGTCTCGATGGCGATGCCAAGAATTGCCGTCGGCTTCAGACAGACGATTTATTCGCCGCCACGCAGGAATGGTGGGTAGATGCCTGTGCGGGCATCGATACGGTGATTCACCTGGCCTGGTTCACAATGCCGGGCCGTTATCAGCGGGCGGTCGAGAACCTTGCCTGTGTCGAGGGCACTATCCGCCTCGCCCGCGGGGCGGCGCAGGCAGGAGTCTCGCGTTTCGTCGGCATCGGAACCTGCGCCGAATATGACGTCAGCCAGTGCCTTCTCTCCATTGATACGCCGTTGCGCCCCACCACGCTCTACGGCAGCTCCAAAGCGGCGAGTTTCCTGCTGCTGTCAGCTCTGCTGGCAGAGCTCAATATATCATTCGCCTGGTGCCGGCTGTTCTATCTCTACGGGGCCGGCGAGCATGAGGACCGGCTTCTGCCTCATGTCCGCCGCCGGCTTGCCGCGGGTCAGTCCGTCGACCTCAGTGAAGGCAATCAGATCCGGGATTTCATAGACGTCAAAGATGCGGCGCGTATGATCGTCGACGTTGCCCTAGGGTCTGAAACAGGGGCAGTCAACATCTGCTCCGGCGTGCCGCGGACCGTTCGGCAGCTGGTCGAACAGGTAGCTGATGAATATGACCGTCGCGACCTGCTTCGTTTCGGGGCGCGGCCCAACAACGACTTCGATCCACCGTGCGTCTTGGGACGCCCCGGAGGAAAGCCTGCATGAACCAGAATTCCCTTGCCGAGAGCAAGAATATGCCCAACCACGCTTACGAGTATGTGAAGGTCGATAATGACAAGCTTTCAAGCTGAAGTGAATGCAAGGGTCGCGGCGAATGCCGAGGACGCAGAGCTACAACGGGCGACCGCTGGCTTCATGCGCGCATCGATGCTGGCGAAGTATTCGTACAATTTTTCGTGGCTTGGACGACCTATTATCCAGTACCCGCAGGATATCGTGGCGATGCAGGATCTGATCTGGGAAGTGAAGCCGGATCTGATCGTTGAAGTCGGCATCGCTCATGGCGGCTCCTTGATCCTTAGCGCATCCATGCTCGCTCTGCTGGATCTGACAGAGGCGATTGAGAGTGGGGCTACGCTCAATCCACGTGTTTCACGCCGTTGCGTACTGGGAGTCGACATCGATATCCGCGATCACAATCGCCGGGCAATCGAAGCTCATCCCATGGCATCGCGCATCAGCATGATCCAGGGATCGAGTATCTCACCGGATGTGATCGAGCAGGTGCACGCTTTTGCCAAGGATTATTCGCGCGTGCTGGTTTGTCTCGACAGCAACCACACGCATGATCACGTACTGGCCGAATTGGGGGCCTATGCCTCTCTGACCAGCATCGGCAGCTACTGCGTCGTGTTTGATACCGTGGTCGAGGACATGCCCAAGTCTATGTTCCCCGATAGGCCCTGGGGTCCGGGCGACAATCCGAAGACGGCTGTCCATGAGTTTCTGAAGTCGCATCCCGAGTTTGAGATCGACAAGAGCATCCAGAACAAGTTGCTGCTCACGGTCGCGCCGGATGGGTATCTGCGGCGCTTAGCGTGAGCCGCGTGTCAACCACCGTATCGAATAAGCCGCGTTGATGAGTACGAACTTTCTTGTTGTGATCCCGACGCGCCGGCGCCTTGCTACGCTGCGCTGGGCGCTCAAAACTTGCCTTGATCAGGACTACGACAATTTCCAGGTGGCAGTGCTGGCCAACGCCTGCACTGAGACCACAGCCTGGCTACGCGAGCTGAACCACCCACGCGTATCGGTCATGGAAAGCAAGGCCGACCTGCCGATGACAGACAACTGGGAACGCATCTTCGGTACACCGATCGCTCCGGATACGTATGTGTTCTTCCTCGGCGACGACGATGGGCTGCTGCCCGGCGCGCTAGCCTGTGCCGATCGCTTGCTACGCCATTATCAAACACCAATCCTGAACTGGGAAAAGGCGGAATACGCGTGGCCTGACATCATCCTGTCAGCGTACCGCAACTATGCATCACTCCGTCTCGGCAGCGGTATCGAGATCCGCGAAAGTGAACCTTTCTTGAGCGCAGCGCACAGGCTGAGAGCCTCATACAGCGAAGGTCCCAGTATTTATTCCTCATTCGTCCGTGCGGAATTACTGCAACAAATCCACGACGACGCCGATCACTGTTTTTCTCGCCCCTGCTCGCCTGATGTTTTTTCTAGTTTCGCACTGTCTTCATCAGTGGATCATTTCGTTCGCTGCCGTTTTTCACCCTCCGTCAACGGCGCGTCGGGCAAAAGCAATGGTATTTCCTACATGCATGACTTTGCCAGCAGTACTTTTACTAGCTCTCCAATCCACCCGGCGATCGTACATGCTCCCAGCGTCCTTATCGCCGATTCAGACGCGCTTTTAAATGCGCGCGACGCATTACCAAACCGATTCGCGAAGTATCATTTCGATTTCGCAGCGCTGCTCACGGCCCTCGCTGATGACGCGCAGCGGATAGGAAACAGCGAGCGCGGTGTGCAGCTTGTGGCGGCAATCGATGAGATTGCACGCCGCAACAGCTTGGCCGGACCACCGACCCGCATCGCGCCTCCTGCGGAGAACGCTGCGGCCCGAGATAATGGGCCGCGCTTCGGCTTCGTTGCCAAGGAGGGGCGACTAACGATCGATTTGTCACGGTTGACGCCGCTAATGTCGACGATGCGTGCAAGGCGATCAGCATGCTCAATCCACTAGAGCAAATCGCGGGCGGGGCACCAGCTTCCACCGAGCGGAGAAGCCCGATTAATCGCCTAGCCTCCTTGTGTGCATCCGTCGTCAGAAAAGGTTTCCCTAATCGTGAACCTGATCAACCGCGTGCGTAACGCCGTGCAAGTCCGTTTGGTGAACCATCGCCAGCGTAAGCAGGCGAGGCAAACTGAGCCGCCTCGAGTTTGCCGGAGACGCCAGCTACTGAGAAGACAGAGACGCGATGAAGCGGCCGATAGGCACGGATATTTCGCGTCGAGCTGGTCGAGATTCTCACCCCGAACAATTTGCTCCAGGGGACATCGGAGATATGCTGATACGCACATCAGCACGATTTTGGTTGACAATTAAACACGGACGTCCCGCGAATGGATTTTGCAAGTGTAAAATTATCTATTATCGAGAACCTCGGCTCGGCAATCGGTTGGGTCCTCCGCCGTGCCGTTGCCAGTGAGCTCGGTCGGAAGACCGTATTGTCGTCAATGCGTCAGGCGATGTTTCAGGGGCGCGACGCGGGGCAAACAACGCTCCAGTATGACGTTCCACCAGGGTTTGAAGACCAGTTCCAAGCCTTTGGCAAGAGCCATGCTTCAGCAGGCCGCAGCGAACCGCTGCAGTGGGATGATTGCTACCCCTGCCTGCAGGACAACACTACTGAGACGCCATTCGATCGCCACTATCTCTATCACCCGGCATGGGCAGCACGCGTGCTGGCACGCACTCGTCCGCAGCACCACGTCGATATTTCTTCGTCCTTGTCTTTCTGCACGCTCGTGTCGGCGTTCATCCCGGTAAGCTTCTACGATTATCGGCCAGCGCCAGTCGCGCTCGACAATCTGTATTGCGGGCAAGCTGACCTGACCTCTCTGCCTTTCGAGGATGCATCGATCGAGTCGTTATCCTGCATGCATGTGATCGAGCATATCGGACTAGGGCGCTATGGCGAACCCCTGGATGCTTGTGGCGACCTTAAGGCCCTGGCCGAGCTGGAACGGGTGCTGAAACCGGGGGGCGATTTGCTGATAGCGACCCCGGTAGGAAGAACGCGGGTGCAGTTCAATGCCCACCGTATTTACGATCACCTGCAGTTCCAGGAATATCTAGAGCACGTCCATTGAACGAGGAATCGCGTTGATGATTCCCTTGGCTGCCGAATTCTGATTCCATCGCCCCGACTGTTGATTTGGTCGGAGGCAAAATGACCCGAGCTT